>NZ_JBAZUD010000042.1:0-33331 GCF_041661565.1 Mesorhizobium sp. | reverse complement strand
GATCGCCTCCAAACTCCGCATCAACATCAACACCGTGAAATCCCACACCAAGAATCTCTTCTCCAAGCTCGGCGTCAAAAGCCGCACGCAGGCCGTGTTGAAGGGGCTAGGATAAATCCACCCAGGGCAAAGCCGCGGTTTGTTTCGGATGGCAAGGGGTGGCGATCGCGCGTGATTGGGTGTGCCTACCATTCCAACGCGATATGTGTCCTCCAACTACGCCCGGATCGATCATGATCGCATGACAGGAAAGGAGAACGCCACAGCGACGACGATCAGTCGCCCACTCGACCGTCGATAATCGAGGCAGGCGTCTAGCTGAGAGCAAACCTGCACGCCGGCCGCGGCGTTGCTGCCCACCCAACTGGCAAAGAGCTACGGCGTAGATCCCGCAAATATTTGATTTTGCTGGTGATCCCGACAGGAATCGAACCTGTGACCTACAGATTAGGAATCTGCCGCTCTATCCTACTGAGCTACGGGACCACGCGGCCCGACACATAGCCGCTTCTCTTCGTTTCGCCAAGGGGCCGGACGAAGGCAATTCGCCCGGCCTTTCGAGGTTGCCGGCTGGTGGCCCTGTCAGGCGGCGAGCGCGGTTTCGGCCAGTTTCACCCAGTAGCTCATACCGTGCGGGATGGCCTCGTCGTTGAAATCGTAGGCGGGATTGTGGAGGCCGGCGGTGTCGCCATTGCCGATGAAGATGAAGGCGCCGGGGCGGGCTTCCAGCATGTAGGAGAAATCCTCGCCGCCCATCACCGGCTGGATGGCGCGGTGCACATGGGCGTCGCCGGCCACACCGGCCGCGACATCGCTGGCGAACACCGTTTCTTCCGCATGGTTGAAGGTCACCGGATAGTTTGCCTGATAGTCGACCTCGATCCTGGCCCCAAATGCCGTCGCCAGGCCCTCGCAGATGGTGCGGATGCGTTCTTCGGATTTCTTTGCGATTTCCTTGCGCAGGGTGCGGACCGTGCCGGCGATCTCGGCCGATTCCGGGATGATGTTGTAGGCATCGCCGGCGTGGAACTTGGTCACCGAGACCACCACGGCCTCGACCGGATCGGTGCTGCGCGAGGCGATCGTCTGCAAGGCGCCGACCAACTGGCTGGCGATGACGATCGGGTCGATCGTGCCGTGCGGCATCGCGGCATGGCCGCCCTTGCCCTTCACGGTGATGGTGAATTCCGCCGTCGCCGCCATGATCGGGCCCGGGCGGATGGCGAACTGGCCGACAGGCAGGCCCGGCATGTTGTGCATGCCGAAGACTTTCGAGATGTCGAAGCGTTCCATCATGCCGTCCTTGACCATCTCGTTGCCGCCACCGCCGCCTTCCTCGGCCGGCTGGAAGATCACCACCACCGAGCCGGTGAAGTTGCGCGTCTCGGCGAGATATTTGGCGGCGCCCAGGAGCATCGCCGTGTGGCCGTCATGGCCGCAGGCATGCATCTTGCCCGCAATGGTCGAAGCGTAAGGCTTGCCGGTGATTTCGTTGAGCGGCAGCGCGTCCATGTCGGCGCGCAGGCCGATGGTCGGGCCTGCGCCCTGGCGGCCATGGATGACGCCGACGACGCCTGTCTTGCCGAGCCCGGTCACCACGTCGTCGCAGCCGAAGGCCTTCAGCTTCTCGGTGACGAAAGCCGCGGTCTTGAAGACGTCGAAGTTCAGTTCCGGCGTCTGGTGGAGATGCTGGCGCCAGCCGGCGACCTCATCCTGCATTTCGGCGGCACGGTTCAGGATTGGCATGATGATTCCATCTCGCTGTTGAAGCAGGCGGGAAAGGCCCGCCGCCATTCAATTGTGATCGTCAGGCACTTTGCCATGTTGGCGTCACATAAGGTAAATAGCACCGCAACGATGCGGTCCGTTTTGAGGGTCGGACCCATTGTGCTGGCGATCGCGTAACGAAATCTTACGGAGCCAGGGGCGACTACGGCAAGAGGCGATTTCGGATTTGATCATGCGGCACAGGCATTTCCTCAAACTATTGGGCGCGGGCGCTCTCGCGCTGTCTGCCTTGGCAGGGTCGGCGCTGGCCAATCCGGTGGTCCTCTTCGACCTCGACAGCGGCAGGATCCTGCAGCAGCAGGATGCCTTCAAGCGCTGGTACCCGGCGTCGCTGAGCAAGCTGATGACCGCGTACGTGACCTTCCGGGCGCTCGCCGCCGGCGAGGTCCATCTCGATTCGCCGATCAAGGTGACGAAACATTCGGCCGCCGAGCCGCCGAGCAAGATGGGCTTCAAACCTGGCTCGGTGATGCGCCTCGACAACGCGCTGAAGATGATGCTGGTCAAATCGGCGAATGATATCGCCATGGCCGTCGGCGAGAATATCGGCGGGTCACAGGCGGCCTTCGCCGAGCGGATGAACGCGGAAGCGGCCCGGCTCGGCATGAACGGTACGCATTTCGTCAATCCGAACGGGCTTTATTCGCCGGACCAGTACACGACGGCGCGCGACCTCGCCGTGCTGGTGATGGCGATCCGCCGCGAATTTCCGCAATACGCGCCGTGGTTCTCGATCGAGGGCCTTGCGGTCGGCAAGAAGGCGATCCCGAATTACAATCTGCTCATCGGCCGCTATCCAGGCGCCGACGGCATGAAGACAGGCTTCGTCTGCTCCTCCGGCTTCAACATGATCGGCTCGGCGACCCGCAACGGGCGCACCCTGGTCGCGGTTGTGCTGGGCGAGAAGTCCGCGGTCTCCCGGGCCGAGGCGGCCGCCAAGCTGCTCGACCAGGGTTTCGACACGCCCGCCGCCGGCACGGTCACCGTAGCCACGCTGGCGCCTTATGGCGACACCGTTTCGGCCAACGACATGCATGACGACGTCTGCAAGAAGAAGGCACCGCAGGAGCAGTCGGAAGCGCCGCCGGCCGCCGCCGCGGATGCGCCGAAATCGCCCTACCGGGAAAAGCTCGACCATTTGCCGACACTGGTCGCCGTCGGCCTTGGCGGCGCCACCGGCCCGACGCCGAAGGCCATGCTCGACCAGGCCGGCCAGGAGTATGCCGACGTGCCGATCCCCAACTGGCGGCCCGACCGCGCGCCGCCCGCCGGTACGGACCCGATCGTTGCCGGCACCGCGGCGCAAGGCGACCAGCCCGCCAAAGTTGCCAACTAGCCGATGAGCGGGTTCCCCATTCCCGTCTCGGTGCTGACCGGTTTCCTCGGCGCCGGCAAGACGACGCTGCTCAACCGGTTGCTGAAGGATCCGGCGCTGGCCGACACGGCGGTGATCATCAACGAATTCGGCGAGGTGGCGATCGACCATCTGCTGGTCGAGCAGGCATCCGACGGCATCATCCAGCTTTCCGACGGCTGCCTGTGCTGCACGGTGCGCGGCGAACTGGTCGACACGCTGGCCGACCTGGTCGACCGGCTGCAGACCGGCCGCATTGCCCGTCTTGCCCGTGTCATTGTCGAGACCACGGGGCTGGCCGACCCGGCGCCCGTCCTGCAGTCGATCATGGCGCACCCGGTGCTGGTCCAGGCCTTCCGGCTCGACGGCGTCATCACCCTGGTCGACGCGGTCAATGGCAGTGCCACGCTCGATGCGCATGTCGAGGCGGTCAAGCAGGTTGGCGTCGCCGACCGCATCGTGCTTAGCAAGGCCGACCTGGTCACCGATGTCGGCGACCTCGCTGCGCTGCGGACGCGGCTGCGGCAGATCAATCCGGGCGCCGAACTGCTCGATGCCGGCAATTCAGGAACAGGCGTGGCGGCGCTGTTCGATTGCGGGCTCTACAATCCGGCGACCAAATCCGCCGATGTGCGGCGCTGGCTTGGCGATGAAGTGGCGCATGACCACCACCACGATGATCGCCATGATCACGAGCATGACCATGATCACGGCCATCGCCACGATCAGCGCGTGCGCTCCTATTCGCTGGTCCATGACGGCCCGGTGCCGTTCTCGGCGATCGAGATGTTCCTCGACCTGCTGCGCTCGACGCATGGCGAGCGCCTGCTGCGCATGAAGGGCATCATCGAATTGCAGGAGGATCCGTCGCGGCCGCTGGTGATCCATGGCGTGCAGAAGATCCTGCATCCGCCGGTGCGGCTGCCGTCCTGGTTGGATGGCCAGCGCGGAACGCGGCTGGTGCTGATCACGCTGGACATGCCCGAGGATTATATCCGCCGGCTGTTCGCTGCCTTCACCAACCGGCCTTCGATCGACACGCCCGACCGCGCGGCGCTGCAAGACAATCCACTGGCGATCGCCGGGCTCTGATTTAAACGTTCGCTATTCGCCGCGTTCGACGAGAAAACGATGGCCTCCGGCGAGAGCCGCCGTTTCGATCAAACGGTGGCCGCTGTCGACGCAGAATGCGGGTATATCGATGACCGCGAGCGGATCGGTGGTTTCGAGCCACAGCCGGTTGCCCGGGCGCATCCCGGCCAGGCGTTTCTTGGCCTTGAGCACGGGCAGGGGGCAGTTCAGGCCCTTGAGATCATAGATCGCGGTATCCTCGGCCAAGGCGGACCTCAGCCGCCGAACATGCCGAGCAGCTTGTTCTTCAGCTTGGCAACCCGGCCTTCATCGGCGCTGGCGGCCTGCGTTTCGGCTTCCGGTGCGGCCTGTGTCGGGGCCGCGATGGTGGCGGTCGCGACGGGGGCTTCCTTGGCGGCCTTGGCCGCTTCCTTCGCAGCCACGGCCTGGGCCTTGGCTGCTTCCTTTTCGGCAATGGCCTGCGCCTTGGCGGCTTCCTTGGCCTGCTTGGCGGCCTCGATGGCGGCCAGCCTCTGTTCCTCAGCCTTCTGCTTGGCGGCCTTTTCGGCGTCAAGCGCCGCCATCTTGCGGCCGGCAGGCGAATCGATGCGGCCCATGCGGGCTGTTTCGGTCACCGTGCCGTCGTTGTTGAGCGACGGCGGCTCGATCGGCACGCGCTCGCCGCGCGCCCGGCGCTTGGACCATTCGGAAACGATGCTGGCTTCCTTGATGCCGGCGATGGTCGGTTTGGGTGCCGGAACGCTGGCCTTCAGCGCGCTGTTGAACGCCGCCTCATAGGTGCTCTGATAGGAATTATAGGCGCTTTTCAGCGAATCGGGCTGGGTCGTCGCCGGGCAGGCGCCCGTCGGATTGAAGGTCTGGCCGTCGGCGGCGACCTGGTTGAAGACGTAGCGTTTCTCGCAGACATCGACCTTGGGCGGCACCTTGGTGACTTCGAAATTGTCGTAGCCGACCTTCAGCATCTTCCAGAACTCGTAGTTCGGGTCGTTGCGGTAGCGCGCCATGTTGGCGGCGGTCATCCGGAACGGAAAGGCCTGGATCTGGAACTCGGTCTGGCCACCCTGGAAGGCGTCACGTCCGAACGCATAGATCTGCTCGATCTGCGCGTCGGTCATCGAATAGCAGCCCGATGACGAACAGGCGCCATGCACCATCAGGTTCTGGCCGGTGCGGCCATTGGCGCGGTCATAGGCGTTGGGGAAGCCGATGTTGAAGGACAGGTGGTAATTCGACCTCGGGTTCATCTGCGACGGCCGGACCGTGTAGAAGCCTTCGGGTGCCTGGCGGTCACCCTCGGTGTATTTCGGCCCGAGCTTGCCTGACCATTTGCAGATGTCGTAGCTCGCCACCATGTCGTAGCGGCCATTGGTCTTGGCCTTCCAGATTTCGAGCTTGCCTTCTTCCTTGAAGATGCGGGCCATCACCGACGAGGTGCGGATCATGCCCTTGGCCCTCATGTCGGCCAGGATCTTGTCGGGCAGCGGCTTGTTGGCTTCGGGCGCAAAATCCTTCATCGACGAATCGTTGCAGCCGGCAACGACGATCGAGGCGATGATTAATCCAGTACGGGCAAGCTTGGCGAACATGGATAGGCTATGTCTTTTCTCTCGGGCTATAGCCGGGAAACGGCTTGACCCGCATGCTGAACATCGACGGACCGTAAGCCCGTTAACCCTAATAAATTCCTTACCGCAAGCAACCAACCCCGACGGCACTTTCATTGACCCGAATGCGGCGGCATTTTTGTGGCGGAATTGTTTGTCGCCGCCACATTGCCTGGACGGGCGTCGCAAACGCGTGTTCGGCCCAGCCGGACAATGCTAGAGACTGCGGCCCATCGCCAGGTATTTCTCGCGACGCTGCTCGCGGAAATCGGTGTTGGCGCCGGCGAAGTCCTTCATCGTCCTGGCGATAAGGTCGCCGGTCGCGGCAATCACGGTTTCGGCGCCGCGATGCGCGCCACCGAGCGGCTCGGGGATGATGGCGTCGATGATCTTCAGCTCCAGAAGGTCCTGTGCGGTGATCTTCATGTTGGTCGCTGCATCCTTCGAACGCGTCGTGTCGCGCCACAGGATCGAGGCCGCCCCCTCCGGCGAGATCACCGAATAGATGGCGTGTTCGAGCATGTAGACCCGGTTGGCGGTGGCGATGGCGATGGCGCCGCCCGAACCGCCTTCGCCGATGACAACGGAGATCGACGGCACCTTGAGGCCGAGGCAGGCCGAGGTCGAACGGGCAATGGCTTCGGCCTGGCCGCGTTCCTCGGCGCCGACACCGGGATAGGCGCCGGCGGTGTCGACCAGCGTCAGCAGCGGAATCTTGAAGCGGTCGGCGAGTTCCATCAGACGCACCGCCTTGCGGTAGCCTTCAGGCCGCACCGAACCGAAATTGTGCTTCAGCCGGCTGGTCGTGTCGGAGCCCTTTTCCTGGCCGATGATCGCGATGGGCTCGCCGCGGAAGCGGGCGAAACCGCCGACGATCGCCTGGTCCTCGCCGAAATTGCGGTCGCCGGCCAGCGGCGTGAAGTCGCTGAACAGGCCCTTTATGTAGTCGACGCAGTGCGGCCGGTCGGGATGGCGCGCCACCTGCACCTTCTGCCACGGCGTCAGCGCCTTGTAGGCGTCGCGCAGCGCGTCGCGGGAGCGCTTCTCGAGGCGGCTGATCTCGTCACCGACATCGACAGCCTCGCCATTCTCGGCAAGCTTCTTCAGCTCGAGGATCTTGCCTTCAAGATCCTGCACGGGCTTTTCGAAATCGAGGTAGTTATACATGGATGAGCGGACCGGTAAGTCGGAAGGCGATGACTGACGGAAGCGTTGAATCCAAGGCTCCGGGCGGCGAAAGGTCGTCCTCACATAGCGATATGAGGCCTAGTCGGCAAGCGGATGATGATCGTTGACCAGCCGCACCAGCCGCTCCTCGAGGACATGGGTGTAGATCTGCGTCGTCGATATGTCGGCGTGGCCCAGCAGTTGCTGAACGGCCCTGAGATCGGCGCCGTTCTGGAGGAGATGGCTGGCGAAAGCATGGCGCAGCACATGCGGCGATATTTTCGCCGAGGCGATGCCGGCCCGTGCCGCCAGCCCCTTCAGGTCGCGGGCGAAGACTTGGCGCGAGAGATAGCCGCTGTCGGAAGCGGCCGGAAACAGGAACGGGCTGGCGGCGAAGGCGGGAATGCTGGAGCGGGCGGCGAGCCAGGCACGCATCGCCGTGCGCGCCTTGGCCGACAGCGGCACCATGCGCTCCTTGTCGCCCTTGCCGCGCACCATGAAGAAACGGTCGTCGCGCTGCGCCACCGTCACCGGCAGGCCAACCAGTTCGGAGACGCGCAGGCCCGTTGCGTAGAGCATCTCGACAAGCGCGTGCAGGCGCAGCGCCGCCATTTTGTCGGCGTGGCCAAGGCCCGCATCGCCGGCCTCGAGCGCGGCGCGGTCGATAAGCCGGCCGGTGTCCGCCTCGCTCATCGTCTTGGGCAGCGGTCGACCCTTTTTGGGGCTGTCCAGCGTCCCGGTCGGGTCGTCGCCGCGCAGGCCCTCGGCGTAAAGGAACTTGAAGAACTGGCGGATCGCCGACAGTTTGCGCGACTGCGATGTCGGCGCGAAGCCACGCGCGGCGATGTCGTCGAGATAGGCGCGGATATCGGCGGCGCCGGCAGCGGCAAGCCCGCCATCGATCGCCCCGGAAGCGTCCTCGAGGTCGCGGCGGTAGGAGGAAAGCGTGTTTTCGGCCGCGCCCCGCTCGGCGCTCATCATTTCCAGGAAGGTTTCGATGCGGGCGGCGCTGTTCATCGCGCGTGTCTTTGCATTCAGCTTTTCTTGGGTTCAGATTTTCTTGGGGTTCAGCTTTTCGGGCGGGATGCGCACGCTGATCTCGGCCTTCCTGGGCTCGACGAACATCACCAGCGCGAACATCGTACCATACGCAATGCCGGCCAGAATCGCTGTTATCACCACAAAGCGAAACAGTGTCGGCATCAAACTTCGCCCGTCTTCTTGTTGTGCGTTTCAAACCCTGTGCCCTTATCGAACGGCAATCCGGCCAATTCAAGGACGAAGCTGCGCCGGCACCATCCGGCAATGCCAGACATTGCCACCACTCTCGGCCTCAACCGCGTGCCACGCTTGACGCAAACGGGGTTTTCATGTCGATACGCCGGCAAAGAGGGACTTTAACTTCCGATGATCGCGCACCCGGCAAATCCCCCTGGCGACAGCCACGCCGCGCTGCTTGGCCGGCTGGGCAGCCGGTCCATCGTCTTTGTCGGCCTGATGGGCGCCGGCAAGACGGCCATCGGCCGCAAGGTGGCCACCATGCTTTCGCTGCCCTTCATCGACAGCGACCAGGAGATCGAAAGCGTCTCGCGCATGACCGTCCCGGAACTGTTCGAGCGCTATGGCGAGAGCGAGTTCAGGGCGCTGGAGCAGCGCGTCATCCTGCGTGTGCTGGAAAACGGTCCGCAAGTGCTGTCGACCGGCGGCGGCGCCTTCATGAACGCGCAGACCCGCGAGGCCATCGCCGCCCATGGCGTGTCGGTGTGGCTGAAGGCCGAGCTCGACCTCCTGATGGAGCGCGTGTCCAAGAAGCAGAACCGGCCGCTCCTGAAGAGTGCCGATCCCCGCGCGGTGCTGGAGCGGCTGATGGGCGAGCGCTATCCGGTCTATGCGATATCGGACGTCACGGTGCCGACCCGCGACGACCGCAAGGAAATCATCGCCGCCGAGGTTCTGGACGCGCTTTGCCGGCACTTCGGTATCGATGCGGTTGCTCCGACTGGGGAGGTCGAATCGTGAGTGCCGATGCCACCGTTGTCGTCGAGGTCGGGCTTGGCGACAGGGCCTACGACATCCTGATCGGTTCGGGGTTGCTGTCGCGCGCCGGCGCGGAGATTTCGCGACGGCTGCCGGGCACGCGCGCGGCCATCATCACCGACGCCAATGTCGCCGCGGCGCATCTCGATGCGCTGAAGGCCGGCCTGGAACGGGACGGCATCCGGCCGGCCGTCATCGTGCTGCCGCCCGGCGAGAAGACCAAGAGCTTCGCCCATCTCGAAGAGGCGGTGGATGGCGTGCTGGGCGCCAGGCTGGAACGCGGCGATGTCGTCATTGCCTTCGGTGGCGGCGTCATCGGCGATCTCGCCGGCTTTGCCGCGGGCATCGTGCGCCGCGGCATGAATTTCGTGCAGATCCCGACCTCGCTGCTGGCCCAGGTCGATTCTTCGGTCGGCGGCAAGACAGGCATCAACAGCGCGCGCGGCAAGAACCTCGTCGGCGTCTTCCACCAGCCGAAACTGGTGCTGGCCGACACCGAGGTGCTCGACACGCTGCCGATCCGCGAATTCCGTGCCGGCTATGCCGAGCTTGCCAAATACGGGCTGATCGACCGGCCGGAATTTTTCGCCTGGCTGGAGCAGAACTGGAAACAGGTATTCGCCGGCGGTCCGGAGCGGGCGCAGGCGATCGCCGAAGCCTGCCGCGCCAAGGCCGACGTGGTTGCCCGCGACGAGTTCGAGACCGGCGACCGCGCGCTGCTCAACCTCGGCCACACTTTCGGCCATGCATTGGAGGCGGCCACGCACTATGACGGCGCGCGCCTGGTCCATGGCGAGGGTGTGGCCATCGGCATGGCGCTGGCGCATCGGTTTTCGTCACGGCTCAATCTGGCCAGCCCGGACGACGCGGTGCGCGTCGAGGCGCATCTGCGCGCCGTCGGCCTGCCCTGGCGCATGGCCGACGTTCCAGGCGATCTGCCCGATGCCGACGCGCTGCTGGCCTTCATCGCCCAGGACAAGAAGGTGTCGCGCGGCGCGCTGACCTTCATCCTGACGCGCGGCGTCGGCCAGGCCTTCATCGCCAAGGACGTGCCGGCTTCCGAAGTGCTGTCATTCCTCAGGGAAAATCATCCGGCCAACGGGAAAGCCGGCTGACATGGACACCGGCTGGATCGTCGTCGCCGTCCTTGCCATTCTCATCACACTTGTCGTTGCCGTGCGCACGCGCCTGCTTGCCATGTTCGGCTACGAGCTGTCGCGGATCGAGGCGCTGCGCTCGAGCGAGGACGAATTGCGCGGCGCGGTCGACGATTTCCGCCGCGATGGCCTGATGGTGCGCGAGGATCGCGACCGTATCGGCGGCCTGTTCGACCTCGAGGAACTCGAAGTCTCCGACATCATGGTCCACCGCACCAATATGCGCTCGGTAAATGCCGACAATGCGCCCGAAGCCGTGGTGCGCGAAATCCTGCAGAGCCCGCACACCCGCATGCCGCTGTGGAAGGGTTCGCTCGACAATATCGTGGGCGTGCTGCATGCCAAGGATCTGTTGCGCGCGCTCAACGATGTCGGCAACGATTTCTCCAGGATCGATGTGATGAAGATCGCCTCGAGACCATGGTTCGTGCCGGACACGACGACATTGCAGGAACAGCTCAACGCCTTCCTGCGGCGAAAGGCACATTTCGCTATCGTCGTCGACGAGTATGGCGAAGTCGAAGGGCTGGTGACGCTGGAGGACATCATCGAGGAGATCGTCGGCGAGATCGCCGACGAGCATGATGTGGACATACAGGGCGTCAAGCAGGAGGCCGATGGCTCCGTCGTCGTCGACGGCACGGTGCCGATCCGCGACTTGAACCGTGCGCTCGACTGGAACCTGCCGGACGAGGAGGCCACCACCATCGCCGGCCTCGTCATCCATGAGGCGCAGTCGATCCCGGAGGAAAAACAAGCCTTCACCTTCCACGGCAAGCGCTTCATCGTGATGAAGAGAGACAAGAACCGGATTGCCCGCATCAGGATCAGGCCGCTCGCATAGCGTTGGCCGGGTCAATGCGACGGTCGGCTGGTCCTCACCAGCGCGTCGTCTCGCCCGGCGCCGCCGGTTCGATCGCCAGCGCATGCACGCCGGCCTTCAGTTCGTCGGCAAGCAACTCGTTGACGGCGCGGTGGCGGTCTATGCGGCTCATGCCGGCAAAGGCCGCCGAGACGACGCGGACGCGAAAATGCGTCTCGCCGGTGCCGTCATAGGCGCCGTGATGGTCGGAGCCGTGATGGTGATGGCCGGCATGGAGATGGCTCTCGTTGATGATGACCAGCCGGTCCGGCGAAAATGCCTTGTTGAGCTTGTCTTCCATGGTCGCCTGTATGGACATCGCCGTCTCCCTTCACCACATATCGTCGACGGATCAGCCAAGAAACCGAAATCGATTTCAAAGGGCGCCGTCGTCGCCCGACAAATTCCGCCATTCGCCCGCTTTATGCCGTGATTCAGCGGCTAGAGCGATCCTCGTGAAAATGTCAATTCTTGTTTCGCATCTGCGAACGTCCCATAAATGGGTCAGATGAAGCCGTACCCCAAATATTTCGAGAAGATTCGCGTCCGCCCCGACAAGGACGCCGAACTGAAGTCGCATTCGCCGATCTGCCAGTGGGACGGCTGCAAGGAGGCCGGAACCCATCGTGCGCCCGTCGGACGGATGAAGGAGGGCGAGTATTTCCGCTTCTGCTTCGACCATGTGCGCGAGTACAACAAGGGCTTCAACTATTTCTCGGGCGTGCCGGATACCGAGGTGGCTCGCTTCCAGAAGGAAGCCATGACCGGTCACCGGCCGACCTGGAAAATGGGCGTCAACGGCGCCTCGACACGCCCCTCTCCTGGTATGGCGTCGCCCGATATGGCCCAGATGCGTTCGGGCCGCGCCGGCTACTACAACCGCATGCGCGACCCGTTCGACCTGTTCAAGGGGCCGAAGGATCCGCGCGAGACACGCGAGCGCAAGGCCAAGCCGCTTGAGGCCAAGGCGCTGGAAACGCTTGGCCTCGACACGAAGGCGACTGGCAAGGAGATCAAGGCGCGCTATAAGGAACTGGTGAAACTCCATCATCCGGATGCGAATGGTGGCGACAGAGGTTCGGAAGACCGGTTCCGCGATGTGCTGCAGGCCTATCGCGTGCTCAAACAGGCGGGCCTGTGCTGAGCGACCTTACGGTCGGGGCTTTTTTCCAACTTTCATAAGGTTGGAAAAGGCTCTAAGACCGCCCCCGGACAAAATCGATTGCCGGCGAAATGGGATGTTTCGCCCGTGGAGACGTTGAGAGATATGAACAAGGTCGATCGCGACATCGCCAATTTGCCCGACACGACGGTGTCGGTGAAGGATAAATTCGGTTTCGAGTCCAAGATGGTGGTGCCGGCCTATTCGGTGACATCGGAGCATGTGCCCGACATCGACCCGGACTATCTGTTCGACAAGGCGACAACGCTGGCGATCCTCGCCGGCTTCGCCTACAACCGCCGCGTCATGGTGTCGGGCTACCACGGCACCGGCAAGTCGACCCATATCGAACAGGTCGCCGCCCGCCTCAACTGGCCCTGCGTTCGCGTAAACCTCGACAGCCATGTCAGCCGCATCGATCTCGTCGGCAAGGACGCGATCGTGGTCAAGGACGGCTTGCAGATCACCGAATTCCGCGACGGCATCCTGCCCTGGGCCTACCAGCACAATGTTGCGTTGTGCTTCGACGAGTATGACGCGGGCCGTCCGGACGTGATGTTCGTCATCCAGCGCGTGCTGGAATCGTCGGGCCGGCTGACGCTGCTCGACCAGAGCCGGGTCATCCGCCCGCATCCGGCCTTCCGGCTGTTCTCGACCGCCAACACCGTTGGTCTCGGCGACACGACCGGCCTCTACCACGGCACCCAGCAGATCAACCAGGCCCAGATGGACCGCTGGTCGATCGTCACCACGCTGAACTACCTGCCGCATGACAATGAAGTCGCCATCGTGCTGGCCAAGGCCAAGCATTATCGCGACGGCAAGGGCAAGGACATCGTCAACAAGATGGTGCGCGTCGCCGACATGACACGCTCGGCCTTCATCAATGGCGACCTGTCGACCGTGATGAGCCCGCGTACCGTCATCACCTGGGCCGAGAATGCCGAGATCTTCGGCAATATCGGCATGGCGTTCCGGCTGACCTTCCTCAACAAGTGCGACGAGCTCGAGCGCTCGGTGGTGGCCGAGTTCTACCAGCGCGCCTTTGGCGAGGATCTGCCGGAGAGCGCCGCCAACGTTGTGCTGGGGTAAGCAGAGCCTCGATGGCGGGTCCGGGCGACAACACGCGCAACAAGTCGAAGACGGGGTCTGAAGCCGACAGCTTCAAGCGCGCCGTCACCGTCTGCATGCGCGCCATTGCCGGCGACAAGGAGCTCGAAGTCGGCTTCGCCAAGGACCGGCCGGCATTGGCGGGCAATCGCGCGCGGCTCCCCGAACTGCCGAAGAAGGCATCGAAGACCGACATCGCCATCACCCGTGGCCTCGGCGATTCCATGGCGCTCAAGCGCGCCTGCCACGATGTGCGCATCCACACCAAGCTGGCGCCGGAAGGCAAGGCGGCCCGCGCCATCTATGACGCGGTCGAGCAGGCCCGCGTCGAGGCGATCGGCAGCCGCGCCATGCAGGGCGTCGCCGACAATATCGGCTCGATGCTGGAGGACAAATACGCCAAGGCCAATCTCGTCGACGTCAGGGACAAGGCGGACGCGCCGATCGAGGAAGCGCTGGCGCTGATGGTGCGCGAGAAGCTGACCGGCCGGCCGGTGCCGAAGAGCGGCGAGCGGCTGGTGGAGCTCTGGCGCCCCTGGGTCGAGGAAAAGGCCAAGGGCGATCTCGACGGGCTTTCGGCCAAGCTCGAGGACCAGCAGGCCTTCGCCCGTGTCGTGCGCGAGATGCTCGCTTCCATGGAAATGGCCGAGGAACTCGGCGACGACCAGGAGACGGAAGATTCCGAGGACAATGACGAGAACCAGCCGCAAGGCGAGGAGCAGAGCGAGGAGGGCGGCGAAGAGGAGTCCGGTTCCGAGCAGTCGCAGTCCGACGATGCCGAGGCTTCGGCCGATGACGAGCAATCGGCCGAGACGGAAGCCTCCGACGCCACGGCCGACGATCTGTCCGACGATGACGACGCGGATGCCGAGACGCCGGGCGAGGCGCGGCGCAACGACAATCCCTTCACCAACCTGCCGAAGGAAATCGACTACAAGGTCTACACCACCGCTTTCGATGAAACGGTCGGCGCCGAGGAACTGTGCGAGGAAGAAGAGCTCGACCGGCTGCGCGCCTTCCTCGACAAGCAGCTCGCCAATTTGTCGGGTGTCGTCGGCAGGCTGGCCAATCGCCTGCAGCGGCGGCTGATGGCGCAGCAGAACCGCTCCTGGGATTTCGATCTCGAGGAAGGCTATCTCGATCCGGCGCGCCTGGTGCGCGTCGTCATCGACCCGATGCAGCCGCTGTCCTTCAAGCAGGAACGCGACACCAAATTCCGCGACACGGTGGTGACGCTGGTGCTCGACAATTCCGGCTCGATGCGCGGCCGGCCGATCACCGTCGCCGCCACCTGCGCCGACATCCTGGCGCGCACGCTGGAGCGCTGCGGGGTCTCGGTCGAGATCCTCGGCTTCACCACGCGGGCCTGGAAGGGCGGGCAGGCGCGCGAGAAGTGGCTGAAGGACGGCAAGCCGCCGAACCCCGGCCGGCTCAACGACCTGCGCCACATCATCTACAAGTCCGCTGACCATCCGTGGCGGCGGGCACGGCGCAATCTCGGCCTGATGATGCGCGAAGGCCTGCTCAAGGAAAACATCGACGGCGAAGCGCTGCTGTGGGCGCACAATCGGCTGATCGCCCGGCCCGAGCAGCGCAAGATCCTGATGATGATCTCGGACGGCGCGCCGGTCGACGATTCGACGCTCTCGGTCAATCCGGGCAACTACCTGGAACGCCATCTGCGCGCCGTCATCGAGCTGATAGAGACGCGCTCGCCGGTCGAACTGCTGGCCATCGGTATCGGCCATGACGTCACGCGCTATTATCGCCGCGCCGTCACCATCGTCGATGCCGAGGAACTGGCCGGCGCGATGACCGAGCAGCTGGCATCGCTGTTTGCCGAGGAAAGCGCGAAGGACACGCGACGCGGCGGCATGCGTCGCGCCGGATGAGCTTTCCGCGCGGCGGCTTTCGGCCATTGGCCTTCGCCGTCATCGCGCTGCTTGCCGCTATGGCTTCGGCCCCAGCCGGCTCTGCGGGGTTGGCGCCCGTTGAGCCTATCGAGGTATCGGCCCGCCCGATCACCGAATTCCACATCGGACATTCAGACAAGCAGTTCGGTTCGCTCGAATTCGTCGGCGGTCTGGAAATGACGTCGCCAGCGCGCGATTTTGGCGCGCTGTCGGCCTTTCGGTTTCTGCAGGCGGGCAGCGACTTCATCGGCGTGGCCGACACCGGATACTGGTTCTTCGGCACGCTGGCCCGCGATGCAGACAGGCGGCCGGTGGGCGTCCAGAACTTCAAGATGCAGCAGATGGTGGACAAGGCTGGCCTGCCGATCGACAAGAAATGGCAAGCCGACGCCGAAGGCCTCGCGGTCAAGGACGGCATCGCCACCGTCGGCTTCGAGCGAAATCATCGCGTCGCTCAGTTCAGGATCGACCCGGCCGGCATGAAGGCGCCATACCGGGATCTGGATTTCCTGGTGCCGGCGCGGGAGCTGCGGCAGAATCGCGGTTTCGAAACCGTCGCCCATGCCGGCGGCCAGCATCAGGGCGGTCTGGTGGTGGTGTCGGAGAAGAGCCTCGACAAGGCCGGCAACATCTATGCCGCCATCCTCCAAGGGCCGCACAAGGGCGTCTTCACCGTCAAGCGCAACGGCGATTTCGACATCACCGACGGCGCCTTCCTGCCGGATGGCGACCTGCTTCTGCTGGAGCGCAGTTTCTCGATGGTGGGCGGCGTCAAGATGCGGCTGCGGCGCATCCATGGCGAGAGTGTCGAGAAGGGCGCTGTCGCCGACGGACCGGTGCTGCTGGACGCCGACATGGGCTACCAGATCGACAATATGGAAGGGCTGGACGTCTGGACCCGCGACGACGGCGCGCTGATGGTGTCGTTGATCTCCGACGACAACCATTCGATCCTGCAACGCAACCTCTATCTGGAATTCATCCTGCACCAGGATTGACCGGGTCAATTTCTGGTGGCGATCCAGATGACATGGCGCGCACCGCGCTTGCCGTTGGCGCGTGTATTGATTTCCTCGACGGTAAAGCCCGCCTGCTTCAGCCGCCGCGCGAAACCGCTGTCCGGCCCTTGCGACCATACCGACAGCACGCCGCCCGGCGTCAGCGCGCCGCGCGCTGTCGCGAGGCCCCGCGCGCTGTACAATTCGTCGTTGGATTTGTGGACGATGCCTTCGGGGCCATTGTCGACGTCGAGCAGGATGGCGTCCCAAGCCGCGGGCCGCGCCCGTATCAACTCACCGACGTCGGTCTCCCTTATGGTGACGCGGGGATCGTCAAGGCAACCACCGAACACTTCCGCCATCGGGCCACGTGCCCAGGCGACGACCGCCGGCACCAGCTCCGCGACAACGATTTCGGCGTCGTTGGCCAACTCGGCGAGAGCAGCGCGCAGCGTGAATCCCATGCCAAGCCCGCCGATCAGGATCCTCGGCTGCCGATGGCTGGCGATTCTCGCGCAGGTCAGTTTCGCCAGCGCTTCTTCGGAACCGCTGAGGCGGCTGTTCATCAGCTCATTGGTGCCGAGCATGATCGAGAATTCGGAACCGCGCCGCTTGAGGCGAAGCTGCCGCGCGCCGTCCGGTGTCGTTGCCGAATCGAGCTCGACCCACGGGATCATGGTCAGGCCGCGACTGCCGGCTGGCTCCAGCGGGCGGCTAGCAGACGGTAGGGGATCAATGCCACGACGGCGATGATCAGCTTGACCGAGAGGTCGCCCATCGCCCAGGACACCCAGCGCATGGCCTCGACATGGAAGACGCCCATCAACGGCGCCATTTCGAGCGCGAAACTGTCGCCTGGCCCCGCGAAGGCGAAGGCGGTCGAGAAGGCGACGGTGAAGAACACGGCAGTGTCGAACACCGAGCCGACCAGCGTTCCGACGATCGGCGCCCGCCACCAGCTCTGCCGGCGCAGGCGATTGAACACGGTCACGTCGAGCAATTGCGCACAGAGGAACGCCGCGCCGGACGCAGCCGCGATACGCGCCAGGCGGTCAGCGGCGGTTGCGAATTCGATCAGGCCATGGCGGAACAGGAAGGGTGGGACAAGGATCGAGCAGACCACGGCCGTCATGAAGCCGACAAAGACGATCCTGCGGGCCACCCTCGGCCCATGGCGGCGGTTGGCGAGGTCGGTGACCAGGAAGGAGAAGGGATAGGTGAACGCACCCCAGGTCAACAGGTCGGCCAGCGACAGGCCGCCGATTTTCCCCTGCATCGGAAACTGTACGAGAATGTTCGACGCCACGACGACAAGCGCCATGGCGGCCACGAAGGGCAAGTAGCGCGAGAAGGAATTCATTTTTTTATCCTGGGTAATGGAACCAGCGGAGCGTCATTCCGAGACCGGATCACGCTTGCTTTTTGTCGAGCACCGGATCTGCCAAGCCTTCTCAGGCCCCGATCCGATGCCCAAAGGCCAACACGAGGTTGGCCAGGCGGTCGTCCCCCGCCTTTAAACGATTGTCAGGCCGCGACCTGCTCAGCGAGCTTCTTGGCGATCTGCTTCTTGAGCAGGCGCGCGCGCTGCGACAGTTCCTTGATGTCGGCCTTGGCCAGGAAGGCATCGAGACCGCCGCGATGTTCGACCGAACGGAGCGCGTTGGCGGAAATGCGCAGGCGCACATTCTGGTTCAGCGCTTCCGAAATCAGCGTGACATTGACGAGGTTGGGCAGGAAGCGACGCTTGGTCTTGTTGTTGGCGTGGCTCACATTGTTGCCGGACATGACTGCCTTGGCAGTGAGTTCGCAGGTGCGGGACATGGTTCTAACCTTCAGTTCTCGGGGCTTGCCAAACCGTTTTGCCCACGCCGGGTGGCGCGCGGTTCTGGTCAGGCGGCCTTATGGAAAAGTTGGCGTTCCATAGTTGCATTTCGCCGGGGCGTCAAGCTCCGGCTTACCCACGGAAGCGCCCGGCATTTCACATTAAGGCCGGATTTCACCGTATAAGCGGTCGCATAGGGACACGCCAGACCGGAGTTGCCCAACTCCGGCCGAAATCAAGGATCCGATCCCCGCCATGCCTCGTTCGTCTCAAGCCCTTGTCGCCGCACTGGTGATTGCCTTGCCGTCCGCCGCTTCGGCTGCTTCGCCGCAGTCTTTCAAAGGCGAATACACGGTGTCCTTTTTCGGTCTGTCCATAGCGAGATCGACGTTCTCAAGTCGCTATGAGAACGGCGCCTACGCAATCGATGGTACGGTCACCGCGGCGGGTCTTGCCAAGCTGTTCGACGACACGCGCGGCACGATCTCGTCCAAGGGCACGATCTCCGGCAGGAAAATGGTGCCCGAGGCTTTTCGCGCCGATTACACGTCCGGCAAGAAGGTCTCCGCGATCGACATCCGCTTCACCAATGGCACAGTGACGTCGACCCAGGTCATCCCGCCACCGGAGAAGCGCGACCCCAAGTCCTGGGTGCCGATCGGCACCGGCGACCTTGTATCGGTTCTCGATCCGATGGCCGCCACCGTCATTCATGCCGACAGCCTCGACCAGGTTTGCGGTCGCACGGTGAAATTCTATGACGGCGAGATGCGAGGCGACCTGACGTTGACATACGATTCCAAGGGCACCATCTCGGTGCCGGGCTACAAGGGCGACACCGTCACCTGCCGGATGGGCTTCGAGCCGGTGGCGGGTTACCGCAAGGGCCGCAAGGCGCTCAACTATCTCAAGAACAAGAGCCGCATGATGGTGACGTTTGCGCCGCTCGGCCAAACCGGAGTATATGCGCCGATCCACGCCACGGTCGGAACGCAGATCGGCACCTTGACGATCAGCGCCGGGCGTTTCGAAGCGGTACAATAGGCTCGCCACCGAGACAGAAGAGGGCGCGCCACGGGAGAGGACATGGGGCGCGCAACACTGATCGGCTTTTCGGCGGTCGCCATGTGGGCGCTCTTGGCGCTGCTCACCGACGCGTCGGGCAAGGTGCCGCCATTCCTCTTGTCGGCGATCACCTTCTCGATCGGCACCGGGGTCGGGCTGGTCGCACGGCTGTTCATCCCGGCCGGCGACAGGAGCCAGAAGATTCCCCCCCAAGTCTGGCTGATCGGCATTGCCGGCCTATTCGGCTACCATTTCTTCTACTTCACCGCGTTGCGAAACGCTCCGGCCGTGGAGGCGAGCCTGATCGCCTATCTGTGGCCGCTGCTGATCGTATTGGGTTCGGCGCTGATGCCGGGCGAAAAACTTGCGTGGAACCATGTCGTCGGCGCGCTGCTCGGCCTTGCCGGAACCATGCTGATCGTCACCAAGGGCGGTGCCCTGGCCTTCGACGCGCGCTACGCCTTCGGCTATGCGATGGCCGCAGTCTGCGCCGTGCTGTGGTCGGCCTATTCGCTTCTGTCGCGGCGTTTTCCTTCGGTGCCGACCAGCATCGTCACCTGGTTCTGCGCGGCGACCGCGGGGCTGTCGCTGGCCTGCCATCTGGCGCTGGAGGAGACCGTGCTGCCTGAAGGTGCGGGCCAGTGGCTGGCCGTGCTGGGCCTTGGCCTGATGCCGGTGGGTGCTGCCTTCTATGCCTGGGATGTCGGCGTCAAGCGCGGCAACATCCAGGTGCTGGGCGCCGCGAGCTACGCCGCGCCGCTCTTGTCGACGCTGGTGCTGATCGCGGCCGGCGTCGCCGAGCCGTCGCTGCGCATCCTTGCTGCCTGCGTGCTGATCACCGGCGGCGCGGCCCTGGCGGCGAAATCGCTGTTGCTGCGCAAGCCGGCCTCGGCAGGAGCCCGGGCATCCGAAGACGGAGCCCGGGCATGACGATGCCGTTTCCCGGCGGCATCGACGCCAACGCCAATGCGACGCTGATCTTCTCGCTGGTGGCGGCGGTGATCTACGCCTTCACGCTGGGCGCGTCGCCCACGCTCGCCCGCTCGGCGGCCAAGACGCTCGCCGTGGCGATGCTTGCCGTGCTGGCGGCGCTGCAGGGCGGCCCGCCGCTGCTGGTCGCCGCGCTTGCGCTCAGCGCCCTGGGAGATGCCTTCCTGTCACGCGAGGGCGAGAAAGCGTTTCTCGCCGGCCTGGCCAGTTTCCTCGTCGCCCATATCGTCTACGTCGTGCTGTTCCTGCGCGGCGGCAGCGGGATGCAATTGCTTGGCGCCGAACCCTGGCACGGGGCAATCGGGCTCGTGATGACGGTGTTCGCGGTCGTCATGCTGGCGGCGCTGTGGCGACGCGTCGGTCCCGGCCTGCGCGTGCCGATCGCCGTCTATGTCGTGGCGATCCTGGTGATGGGCCTGTCGGCGCTGACGACAAGCAATGTCTGGGTTATTGCAGGCGCGCTGCTGTTCATGGCGTCCGACGGTCTGCTCGCGACCGAGAAATTCCTCGTGGCGGCGATTTCGCCGCATCGCGCCTGGATGCGCCTTGCCGTCTGGGTGCTGTACTACGCCGCCCAGCTGGTGATCACGCTTGGGTTCTTGTCGAGTTAGGCTGCCAGCCCGGTTCGGCCAGTTCGAAGGCGGCGAAATCAAATCCCGGCGCGACCGTGCAGCCGACCAGCGTCCATTCGCCCAGGCTGCGGGCCGACTGCCACCAGCCGGCGGGCACCACGATCTGCGGCCGTTCGCCAGCCGCGAGTTCTATGCCGAGGACCTGCTCGATCACCGCCGTACCTTCTTCGCACATCGACAGCGCCAGCGGGGCACCGGCATGGAAATGCCAGATCTCGGCAGCGTCCTTGACCCGGTGCCAGGCCGAGATCTGATGATCTTCCAGCAGGAAATAGATCGCCGTCGAATGGCCGCGCGTGCCGCCGGCGCCGTCGCGAAAGGTCTCCGCGTACCAGCCGCCTTCCGGATGCGGCTTCAGTCCGAGCGTTGCGATGATTTCCGCGGAACTTGTCATGGGGCCGACCATACCACCAGCGTCAGAAATTGTCCTTGCGCTTGCGAATTTCGGCGAAGACCTCCACGTCCGCGGCTTTCTCCAGCCCAAGATGCTTGCGGATCGCCGGGTCGTGCCAGCGCAGGAAGGGATTGGTCGACAGCTCCTCGCCGATCGTCGTCGGCAGTGTCGGCTTGTTGTCGATCCGCAGCGCCTCGATCCTGGCGGCACGCTCCTTCAGCGCCGAATTGGTAGGGTCCACCGTCAGCGCGAAACGGGCGTTGGCGAGCGTGTATTCGTGACCGCAATAAATGACGGTGTCGGCCGGAAGCGCCGCGAGCTTCTTCAGCGATTCATACATCACCGGCGGCTTGCATTCGAACAGCCGGCCGCAACCGAGCGCAAACAGCGTATCGGCGGTGAACGCGACCTTCGATGCCGGCAGGTGATAGGAGACATGGCCGGCAGTGTGGCCGGGGGTGGCGATCACCTCGATCCGCTCATCGCCGAGATGAACGACCGAACCCTCCGCGACCGTCTCGTCGATGCCCGGAATCTTGGCCTTTTCCGCTTCCGGGCCGATGATGCGCAGCTTGAAGCGTTCCTTCAGCGCCAGATTGGCCTCGACATGGTCCATATGGTGGTGCGTGGTCAGGATCATCGTCGGCGTCCAGCCGGTGCGCTTTATGGCGGCCAGGATCGGGGCCTCCTCGGGCGCGTCGATGATCGCCGTCTGGCCGCTTTCGCGGTCATGGACGAGAACGCCGAAATTGTCGCTTCGGCACATGAATTGTTCGATTTCGACCGGCATCGCGTCTCTCCATTCTCGTCGCAGACATAGGGTGCTCGCACGCCGATGTCATCCCAGGAGATTGCAGATGTCACTGCCTGGAATGTCGACTGTCATAGCGGTTCCGGGGTGACGTCCTGGGGAATACCGAGCTCACGAATGCCTTTGTTGAAACCGGCTGATATCACGGCTACATCCTTGCCATGCATTCCGACATCGTCGATCTTCGCACATTCTATTCGACAACGCTCGGCCGGCTCGCCGAGCGTTCGATCACCATGGCGCTGTCCTCGATATGGGCGGTGGTGCCCAACGAGCGGCTGGTCGGACTAGGCTATACCTTGCCCTGGCTGGAGCGGTTCGGCACGGACGCCGAGCGGGTTTTCGCCTTCATGCCGGCAACGCAAGGCGCGGTGGTCTGGCCGGCGATTGGGCCGACGGCGACGGCATTGGTCTTCGACGAGGAACTGCCGCTGGTCGATTCCTGCATCGACCGCATGCTGCTTGTCCATTCGCTTGAACATGTCGAAAATCCGCGTGAAACGCTAAACGAGATCTGGCGGGTGCTGTCGCCCGCGGGGCGCATCGTCATCGTGGTGCCCAACCGGCGCGGGGTCTGGGCGCGCTTCGAGCACACGCCGTTCGGCAATGGGCGGCCTTTCTCGCGCGGCCAGCTCACCGAATTGCTGCGCGAGGCGAATTTCACGCCGGCATCCTGGTCCGATGCGCTGTTTTTCCCGCCGTCGCGTCGGCGGTTCATGATGCGGTTCCACAATGTGCTGGAACGCGCCGGCCGGCGGCTGTGGCCGATCTTCTCAGGCGTCATCGTCGTCGAAGCGCAGAAGCGGCTCTATCAGGGTGTTCCTGTCGCCCAGCGCGCTTCGCGCCGCGTCTTCGTGCCGGTGCTGTCGCCGCATGGCGCCACGCGACTCGGTCGTCAAGCGCAGGCGGGGGATGCCGGTCCATCGGTCGCGCCGGTGATTGTTTCGTGATCGCGGCAAGGACTCCCGGGTTTCAGCACCATTACTGAACGCAAGGACCTCTGGCATGGCTGGTCAACCGGACAATGACGGCATCGTTCAGCCCGCTGGCGTGGCCGTCGAAGCCAGCAGCCTGCGCGACCAGGTGGCGACGATCAGGCGAGGGCTGGCGGGATCGCCGGTTCGCAACACATTGCTCTGGATGTCGGTTTCCATCATGGCCGTCATCATCGCGACGTCGATCGGGCAGGTTCTCCTCAACCGATGGAACCAGCCATTCTACGATGCGCTCGCGCGCCGCGACATGGCGGCATTCCTGCATCAGCTTCTCGTCTTCGCGATAATCGCCGGCGGACTTCTGGTGCTCAATATCGGCCAGACCTGGCTCAACCAGATGATCCGGCTGACGCTGCGCAAGGCGCTGACGATGGATCTCATCGACCAGTGGATGCGGCCGGCGCGAGCTTTTCGCCTGGCCAATGCCGGCGCCATCGGCGTCAATCCCGACCAGCGCATGCAGCAGGACGCCGCGCATCTCTCGGACCTGTCGACGGATCTCGGCGTGGGGCTGCTGCAGTCATGCATCCTGCTTGTGTCGTTCGTCGGCGTGTTGTGGCAGTTGTCTTCGGGCTTCGTCTTCCACATCGGCGGCACTTCGCTCGCCATACCGGGCTACATGGTCTGGGCCGCCATCCTTTATGCCGGCACCGCGTCATGGCTGAGCTGGCTGGTCGGCCGGCCGCTCATCACCCTCAACAGCGACCGCTATACGCGTGAGGCGGAGCTGCGCTCGTCGATGGTGCGCGTCAACGAGAATGTCGACGCCATCGCGCTGTATCATGGCGAAGCCGATGCCAAGCGCCGCCTTGATATCGATCTGGACACAGTGCTCGGGGCGATGCGGCGCATCTACAGCGCCCAGATCAATCTTTCCTGGGTGACCGACACTTATGGCTGGATCACCGTCGTGGCGCCCATCCTGGTTGCATCGCCTGTCTATTTCGCGGGCG
The DNA here is from genome assembly GCF_041661565.1 of Mesorhizobium sp. Taxonomy (GTDB): domain Bacteria; phylum Pseudomonadota; class Alphaproteobacteria; order Rhizobiales; family Rhizobiaceae; genus Mesorhizobium. The sequence goes on along the minus strand of NZ_JBAZUD010000042.1, from coordinate 9,425 downwards.
ACATCAGCTTTGGCGGACTGATGATGGCGGTCGGCGCCTTCAACCAGGTCCACTCGTCGTTGCGCTGGTTCATCAACAACATCGGCGGCATCGCCGATTGGCGCGCCACGCTGATGCGCGTCGCCGATTTCCGCATCGCGCTCGATGAAACCGATGTGCTGCACGACACGGAAAAGCGCATCGTCTTCGGTGAAAACGCGAGTGGCAGCCTGACCTTCGAGAAGCTCGAAGTGGCGTCGCCGGAGGGATGCACCAAGCTGGCCGACCAGCATGTCGAGATCCATGCCGGCGAACGCGTCATGATCACTGGCGAGCCGGGCGCCGGCAAGACGCTGTTCTTCCGCGCCATCGCCGGCCTGTGGCCGTGGGGAAGCGGGCGGATCGGCCTGCCGGCGGGAGAAACCCTCATCTTCGTGCCGCGCGTGCCTTATTTCCCGGCCGGCACGTTGCGCGAGGTCCTCGACCACCCGAACGGACCCGCGCCGGCCAGCGATGCCGACATCGCGGCGGTGCTCGCCGAAGTCGGTCTCGAGCGGCTGTCGCCGTCGCTCAACCGTGCCGGGCGCTGGGATCATGAATTGAGCGATGACGAACAGCGCTTGCTGGCCTTTGCCAGGCTCGCCTTGCGGCAACCCAAATGGCTGATCATCGATGAGGCGCTCGACGCGTTCGACGGTCCCTCCTTGCGGCGCGTGCTGTCGATGCTGGCGAAGCGCTTGCCACCGGACGCCGCGATCCTCAACATCGGACGCGGCCAGCACAACAACCAGTTCTTTCCGCGCGGGTTGACCATCGTCAAGGATGCCGGCGCGCCCGCCTTGAAACCTGCCCGGGTCAGGGCGGGCGCCATCGAACCGCCGCCCGCTCCCGCTCGCAGGAAATAGGCCGACGTCCGGATAACCGACTCTCTTGTCCTGGCGCAGGCCCGGACGGCAGAACCGCTTGATCCGCTCCAGCTTGATTTCGCCGTGATCGCAGAGGAAGCTTCGGTGGAGAAACCATCCTGGCGCCGACGATGCTTGATGTTCTCCGCCTGCTTGCCTGTCTTGCCTGTGCGCAGGCGGCTCCGGTTGCCTTGCCGCAGGACAAGACGGCCGTGGATGTCGAACTGGTGCTGGCGGTCGACATCTCGCTTTCGATGGACGAAAAGGAGTTCGCCCTGCAGCGTGCCGGCTATGTCGAGGCACTGAGGCATCCCGATTTTCTCCAAGCCGTCCGCGCGGGCAAGACGGGCCGCATCGCGCTCGCCTATTTCGAATGGGCCGGCACGGTGCGCGACGACTCGGTCGTCGGCTGGCTGATCATCGACAGCGCCGAGAGCGCCGAGAGCTTTGCCGCCCAGCTCGCGGCTCGCCCGTTCCGAAGCTTTCGCGGCACCTCGATTTCAGGAGCGCTGGCATTTGGCGCCGGGCTTTTCGACCGGACTGACTTCAGCAGCGAGCGCAGCGTCATCGATATTTCCGGCGATGGCCCGAACAATATCGGGCCGCCGGTCGCTGCAATGCGCGATGCGGCGATTGCCAGGGGCGTCGTCATCAATGGCCTGCCGATCCTGGTCAATCCGTCGCCGACGTTCAAGGATCTCGACCAGTACTATGCGCAGTGCGTGACCGGCGGGCCGGGGTCCTTCGTGCTGCCGATCCATGCGGCCGCCGAATTCTCGACCGCGATCAGGCGCAAGCTGATACTGGAAGTGAGCGGGGTCGAGGGCCGGGTCAAGGCGATCCCTGTCGATGCCACGACACCGATCGACTGTCTTCAGGGCGAGCGTGACCGGAGGTTCCTGTCTGACCCGTATTTTCCGGAACTCGACCGCTGAGAGCCTGCGCCTTGCTCCGAAGGCTTATGCTGGACGCGCGCCATATTTTTCACGAAACTCGTCGTAGAGGTCGCGGCGCCAGCGCCGGCCGCAGACATAACCATGCGCCAGTTGCGTCAGTGAATAGCCGAGCGCCTTGGACGAGCGGTTGGCCATGTAGCCTGCAAAAGCTTGCGGGAAACGGCCTCTGAGAATGTCAGCGATGATCTGCCGCGAGATCATGTAAGGCGGAATATGGGGATAGGATCGGGCAATATGCGGATGTTTGCACATCAAGTTCGCATAGGCTTCGACATAGCCGTCGCGGCGCCCTGAAATCGAATTCTCCGAATTGTGTTTCGTCCAGTCGATGTCCTCCGACAGTCGCGCGCTGAAGCGCCTGGCAAGGCGCAGCAGCAACTCCCGGTCCTGCATCCGGGTGATGTCGCTGTCGTAGCCGCCTATGGCCAGCAAGGCGTCGCGGCGCGCCGTGATCGCCGACCCGGCAATGAAAATCGTCTGGGCGACCAGGGCCCGTTCCAGGATGGTGGGGTTGAGGACTGCATCTCGGTTGACGCACTTGGTGGCGCGTTCACCCTTCAGGGAGACATAGGAGCTGATCAGCACTTCGAGCGCTGGTTCGTCGTCGAACCGGGCCAGGGTGCGTTCGAGCCGGTGCGGCATGTAGACATCGTCGGAATCGAGGAATGTCACCACCGGCGCCCGCGCCAGTTCGATGCCGGCATTCCTGGCGGCGTTGGCGCCGCGCCACTTCGCGCCGACATAGATCAGCCGCGGGTCGCGGACCTCGGCCAGCGCTGCTTCGGTTCCATCCGTCGAGCCATCGTCGATAACGATGTGCTCGAATAGGGTGAAGTTCTGCGCAAGCACGCTTTCGACAGCACGCAACACCTTGTCGCGCCGGTTGTGAGTCGGCGTGATGACTGTGATGCGAGGGCTGGTGTCCTTTGACATATTGTCTCAGCGGCATCCACGCGCGGGAATGCCTGTCGCCAAACTTCTTCAAGTTCAAAAATGGCGGGATGGTCGGCACGCCGTTCCATCCCCGGTATAATATCGGCGCACGTTACAAAAAACACGCGCTGTTGTCACCACAGGACGGCGACATACGCACAGTTTCAAAGCTTAAGTCCCTACTCCTGCCGATCGACATCGGGCTCGATGCGCTAACGGGCGTTCTTCTTGCGACTCATCTTCGCGGCACGGCACCAACTTGTGCGCAGGGCGACGGGCGGCCAGGTCAGCGAGGGGCCGCCTTACCGCTTCAGCAAGAACACTGCCTGCTGGCCAAAGAAGTTCCAGAACCACCACGGCATCGACAGGCCGATCCTCTGGCCAGCGGCGTCGAGCGCGGTGGCCTTTTCGACCGTCGCGCCAAGCTCGTCGCACAGATTGACGAAGTCGCGAATGGTGCAGAAATGGATGTTGGGCGTGTCATACCAGGAATAGGGCAGGTCCTTGGTCACGGGCATGCGGCCGTTGAACAACAACGACACGCGGACCCGCCAATGGCCGAAATTGGGGAAGGAAACGATCGCCCGGTCGCCGATCCGGAGCAGTTCGTCGAGCACCAGCTTCGGGTTGCGGGTGGCCTGCAGCGTCTGCGACAGGACGACGAAATCGAAGCCCTTGTCGGGATAGAATTCGAGGTCCGTGTCGGCATCGCCCTGGATGACCGACAGGCCGCGCGCCACGCATTCGTTGACGCCACGCTGCGACAGTTCCAGCCCACGGCCGTCGACCTGCTTGGTGTCCTGCAAAAGCTCAAGCAACGAGCCGTCGCCGGAACCGACATCGAGCACGCGGGAGCGTGGCGGGATGAGGTTGGCGACGACCTCGAGGTCGACGCGCTGGTCACGGTTGACGCTCATGATGCGAGCCCTCTCGCCCGTGCCGCGGAGCCGATGAAGCCATTGATGGCGGCAAACAGCTCCGGCTCGTCGAGCAGGAAGGCGTCGTGGCCGCGATCGGTCTCGATCTCGACGAAGGACACCGATGCGCCGGCGGCATTCAAGGCGTGCACGATCGTGCGGCTTTCCTCGGTGGGAAACAGCCAGTCCGAGGTGAAGGATACCAGGCAGAAGCGGGTTTTCGTGCCGGTGAAGGCGTCAGCCAATCGGCCGCCATGATCGGCCGCGAGGTCGAAATAGTCCATCGAGCGCGTCATGTAGAGATAGGAATTGGCGTCGAAGCGATCGACGAACGTCATGCCCTGGTGGCGCAGGTAGCTTTCGATCTGGAAGTCGGCGTCAAAGCCGAAGGTCAGTGCCTCGCGGTCCTGCAGGTTGCGGCCGAACTTCCGGTGCAGGGCGGCTTCCGACAGATAGGTGATGTGGGCGGCCATGCGGGCCACCGCGAGCCCTTTTTCCGGGCGTTTGCCGTACTCGAAATATTTGCCCCCATGCCAGTCGGGATCGGCCATCACGGCTTGCCGGCCGACCTCGTGGAAAGCGATGTTCTGCGAGGAATGGCGGGCGCCGGTGGCGATCGGCAGTGCCGCGAAGACGCGCTCCGGATAGCTCGACGCCCATTCGAGCACTTGCATGCCGCCCATCGAGCCCCCGAGCACGCAAAACAGTTTCTCGATGCCGAAATGATCGACCAGCATCTGCTGCGCGCGCACCATGTCGCGGATGGTGATGATCGGCAGGTCGAGCCCATAGGGCTTGCCTGTAGCGGGATTGGTCGAGGCCGGGCCGGTGGAGCCCAGGCAGCCGCCGATGACGTTCGAGCAGATGACGAAGAAGCGGTTGGTGTCGATGATCTTGCCGGGGCCGATCAGCACTTCCCACCAGCCCGGCTTGCCGGTCACCGGATTGGTGTTGGCGACGTGCTGGTCGCCCGTCAGCGCATGGCAGACGAGGATGGCGTTGGAGCGGGCGTCATTGAGCATGCCATAGGTCTGGTAGGCGATCTGGAATGGCGACAGCAGCGTGCCGGCGTCGAGCTTGAGCGGCTGGTCGGCCCCGAAACGCAACACCGGGCTCGACGGGTGGTCGGCCTCGTTGTTGGTCTTTCCAGCACGCAAAGCGGCCATGGCATCATCTCGCAGTTTGAATCCACGCATCGTGCCTTCGAAATCGATGCCGATTTCTCGCCGGTGCGGTGTCCGGCCGGCGCGGACAACAAAAAACCGGCATTGCAGTCGCAAAGCCGGTTACAGGATGCAAACGGCCCTTTAGCAAGTTGTTTAACGTGGCTGCAAGCCGACCGGCCAAATCACCACGGAAGTCCGCGTCCCTTCTACGGCTGTCACGCGTTGCCGTCAACGGTCCGCCGCTTCTGAGGGATACGCCGCCTCTCGACATTGCAGGCGGCGGCTTGTATTTCCGCAGCGGCTTCCCGGCGGAAGCGTTCTCGACGGATTTTTCGATATGAGCCAGACATCGGACAAGCCACGTCCAACCCCGCGCGCGGGCATCATGGACATCGAGGCCTATGTGCCGGGCAAGAGCGCGGCACCCGCCGGCGTCGCCAAGGTCCACAAGCTGTCGTCGAACGAGAATCCGCTCGGTCCGTCGCCGAAGGCGATCGAAGCCGCCCGTGAGGTTGCCGCCAAACTCGACATCTATCCCGACGGCACCGCCAGGCGGCTGCGCGAGGCAATTGCCGAGGTGCATGGCCTCAACCCCGCGAACATCATCTGCTCCAATGGCTCCGACGAGATCCTGGGCCTGCTGGCGCAGACCTATCTCTCTCCGGGCGACGAGGCTGTCATCACCGAACACGCCTTCATGGTCTACAAGATCTATATCCAGTCGGCCGGCGCCACGCCGATGACGGTCAAGGAAACCGACGAGCACGCCGACATCGATGCGATGCTGGCCGCTGTCACGCCGCGCACGAAAATCGTGTTCCTCGCCAATCCGAACAATCCGACCGGCACTTACATACCGTTCCAGGAGGTGCGCCGTCTGCATGCCGGGCTGCCACGCAACGTGCTGCTGGTGCTGGACGCGGCTTACGCCGAGTATGTTCGCCGCAACGACTACGAAGCCGGCATCGAACTGGTCGGCAGTGCGGAGAACGTCGTGATGACGCGCACCTTCTCGAAGATCGGGCTTGGCGGGGCGCGGATCGGCTGGATGTACGCGCCGACGCACATCGTCGACGCCATCAACCGCGTACGCGGCCCTTTCAACGTCAACACGACTGCGATCGAGGCAGGCATCGCGGCGATCCGCGACCGTGCCCATGTCGAGCGCAGCGTCTCCCACAACGAGACCTGGCTGACATGGCTGAGCGAGGAACTGGCAAAGCTCGGGCTCCGGGTGACGCCCAGCGTCGGCAATTTCATCCTCATTCATTTTCCCGAGGACGAGAAACAATCAGCGGCGGCGGCCGATGACTATCTGAGCGCACGCGGTTTTATCCTGCGGCGCGTTTCCGGCTATGGCTTTCCCAACGCGCTGCGCATGACCGTCGGCACCGAGGAAGCCAATCGCGGCGTGGTCGCCGCCCTCACGACATTCCTGAAAAGCTAGAGCACCATGACATCACCGATGTTCGAGAAGATCGCCCTGGTCGGCATCGGCCTGATCGGCTCGTCGCTGGCCCGCGTCATCCGCCGCGAGGGATTGGCCGGCCGCGTCGCCATCTCGACACGCAGCGCCGCGACGCTAGCCCGGGCCGAGGCGCTTGGACTGGGGGATTCCTACACCACCGACGCGAAGGAAGCGGTTCGCGACGCCGACCTTGTCATCGTCTCGGTGCCGGTGGGCTCGTCCGGCGCGGTGGCCGAGGAAATCGCGCCGGCGCTCAAGCAGGGAGCGATCCTGACCGATGTCGGTTCGACCAAGGCATCGGTCATCGCGCAGATGCAGCCGCATGTGCCTGCCGGCGTCCATTTCATTCCCGGCCATCCTCTGGCGGGCACCGAGAAATCCGGCCCGGACGCGGGATTTGCCGACCTGTTCGACAATCGCTGGTGCATCTTCACGCCGCTGCCCGATACCGACCCGGAAGCGCTGGAGCGGCTTTCGGAATTCTGGCGCCGCTGCGGCGCCAACATCGACACCATGGACCCCCAGCATCACGACATGACGCTGGCCATCGTCTCGCACCTGCCGCACATTATCGCCTACAACATCGTCGGCACCGCCGATGATCTGCAGTCGGTGACCAAGTCGGAGGTCATCAAATACTCAGCCTCGGGATTCAGGGACTTCACCCGTCTCGCCGCCTCCGACCCGACCATGTGGCGCGACGTCTGCCTGCACAACAAGGACGCCATCCTTGAAATGCTGGCGCGGTTCTCGGAGGACCTGGCGTCGTTGCAGCGGGCGATCCGCTGGGGCGACGGGGAAAAACTCTTCGACCTGTTCACCCGGACCCGGGCGGTGCGCCGCTCGATCATCGAGGCCGGCCAGGACATCGACGTACCCGATTTCGGCCGCCAGGCGGTCGAGCATCCGGCCAAGAGCTAAGGCAGCGCAGGCCAAGTCGCTTCGACCATCGCCAGCGTCTCGGCGCGATCCGGTGCGCCCAGCCTGCCGCCGAAGCGCAGGCATTTGAGCGCGGCCGCGGCGCTGGCGAAGCGCAGGGCGTGCTCGGCCGGCATGACCTCCGCCAGCCCGACGGCGAAGGCGCCGTGAAAGACATCGCCGGCGGCGAGTGTATCGACGGCCTTGATGCGCGGCGCCGCGACATGGCGCACACGATTCGCGGAACGGTCATGCCACCAGCTTCCGGCCGCGCCGCCGGTCACCGCGACAAAGGCTTCGGTGCGGCTGGCGAGATCGGCGCATGCCTGCTCGGGATCCAGCGCCTGACCGAGGACGATGCGTGCCGCCGACTCAGAGGCGACGATATGCGTGGCGAGCGGCAACAGCCGTTCCAGGACATCCAGCGGCGCGGTATCGGCATCGAGAATCGCCGGCCGGCCGGCGGCGCGGGCCGCCTCTAGGGCAAGTGCTGCCGCGCCCGGCCAGCGGACATCGACCAGCACGGCATCGAATGCCGAGAGATCCGCGACCGGCAGGGTGTCCGGGTCGGCCTGGGCTAGCCTGTCGTAGAAGGGCACGATGACGCGCTCACCATGGGCGTCGACGAGGATCGACGCCAGTGCCGAGCGTGCGCCCCGGACGCGGCGCACGAAGGCACAATCGACGCCTTCGGCCTCGATCTCGGCAACCAGCTGATCGCCAACGGAATCATCGCCGGCGCTTGCCCACAATGAAACGTCGGCGCCAAGGCGGCGCGCCGCGCAGGCCGCGCTGGTCGCCATGCCCGATGCGATCTGAATGCCGTCGGAGGCGATGAACTTTCCCTGATGCGTAGGAAGTGTCTCGACACGAAGGATCATGTCGAGGGTCAGCGCGCCAACACTCAGCAATTTCACCGGTTTAGCCATGCAAGCGCTAGTCCACCGGCTTGATCTTGCCCAGCGGAATGAAGCCGAGCGAAGCCCTGCCCTTGGACACCTGCAGCGGCATCGACGGTTCGTTGCCAAGCAGCGACAAGGCCGCGAAGCCCTGCGCGATTTCGCTTTTCCTTTCGGGTATCGCCGCGCCCAGGATTGCGGCCACGGCCTTCGGGTCCTTGATCCGGATCATCAGATCGGCATCGATGAAGCCGTCTGCATCGACCGACAACGGTCCGGAAACGGTGACGCGCGCCGTCCCCGACGAAAGGTCGAGGTTGCGGATGTCCAAAGCCTGGCCTCGCAGGCTTTGGACATGCGTGCCGATGAGCGCGACGCCGTTCTTCAGCGTGGCGTCGCCGGTGGCATCGAATGCCGGCAGCACGCGGCCACCGATCGCCTCGGGATCGATCTCCAGATCGATGAAGCTGCCGAGATAGTCGAGATCCGGGCCGTTGGGCTGCAATTGCCCGGCGGCCTTTCCTGCGCTGAACAATTGCACCGGATCGGTTTCGTCGGCCGGGTCGGTCTGGCCTGAAAGGCCCTCGGCCCGCAGCGTTACCCGATGCGGCAACGGCCAGGATAGGTTTACGTTGGCCCGCAGGTCGTCCCAATCAATCCACAGTGGCACCATGCCCGGAATCGAGGTCCTGAGCGGACCGCGCAGATTGGCGACGGGAGACCAGGGTTGGATGATTGGCGCCACCGCCTTGAAACTGCCGGCCGAGGCCGCGATGTTCTTGGCATCATCCTCGTAAGCGAGGGTGTCGCAGGACACGGCGAAGGAGAAGGGGTAGCCACCGACCTGAAGGTTGGCGCAGCCGGCCTCGACGCCGTTGGCGTTGAGCGCGGCGACCGTCTTGTCGGCCTCGCTCCTGACCCGGTTGGCCAGATAGAACCAGCCGCCGCTGTAGACTGCAAACAGCACGACGACGAACGCCGCAAGCCAGAACAGGCGGCGACGTCGAGTTGGCTGGCGTTCGTCACTTGACGTCATGCTTTGGCTCTCGTTAACGCATGGATGCTGCGGACGGACTTGTCGATTTCGACGATGGAGATGGACAGAAGCGAATAGGTAGACAGGCGCGGGCTAAAAAACACCGGCGCGCCTGCGATGTTGGCATATTTTTGCAATCAGGCGCGGTGATATGGGCGATTTTTGGGTGTTTGGCTACGGTTCGCTGATCTGGCGGCCAGGTTTCGCGCATGTCGAGACGCGGCGCGCCCGCCTGCATGGCTACCGAC
>NZ_JBAZUD010000041.1:0-34259 GCF_041661565.1 Mesorhizobium sp. | reverse complement strand
CTCGAACCTCCACTCCTTGCGGAACACGGACCTGAACCGTGCGCGTCTACCAATTCCGCCATCTGGGCTGGTGCGGGCTCATGTAAGCGGGCAAACGAAGTGTGTCAACGCGCTTTTTTCGAGGGTGAAGCTCGCCTGCCTGGTTTCGGACGTTGGCGCTGCCCCTCACCTGCCTGCCGGCATCCTCTGCCCGTTTCGGACGGGGAGAGGGACGCTGTCATTGATGGTTTCGCCAATCACCGCCGTGACCCGAAAGCCAGCGCTGAAACTGCCTCTTTCTCCCGTCTCTATACCGGGAGTTGAGGAGTGGTCCGCGTAGCGGACGAAAAGCCAACTGCTTGGCTTGTCGAACGCCGGCAGGACAATGAGGGGCGGCGCCGAATTTGAAAAATCGGCATGGAATGCAAGTGCCGAGGCGATTGCCCTCAGTCGCCCAGCACTTCCTTGGACGCCACGGTGGAATCGGCGTTGAGCTGGTAGATGATCGGCACGCCGGTGGCGAGCTCCTCCTTGACGATCTCCGCGCCCGACTTGCCGTCCAGCGCCATGATCAGCGCGCGCAGCGAGTTGCCGTGCGCGGCGACCAGCACCGTTCCGCCGCGCAGCACATGGGGCTGCATGTCGTGCAGATAATAGGGCCAGACGCGCGCACCGGTGTCCTTCAGGCTTTCGCCGCCGGGCGGCGGCACATCATAGGAGCGGCGCCAGACAAGCACCTGATCCTCGCCCCACTTCTTGCGGGCATCGTCCTTGTTGAGGCCGGAGAGGTCGCCATAGTCGCGCTCGTTCAGCGCCTGCTCGCGGATGGTCTTCAGGTCGCCCTGGCCGACGGCATCGAGAATGTACTGGCAGGTCCTCTTCGCCCGGATCAGCGCCGAGGTGAAGGCGATGTCGAATTTCAGGCCACGCGCCTTGAGCTTCTCGCCGGCCGCCTTGGCCTCGGCATGGCCCTGCTCGCTGAGGTCGACATCGCGCCAGCCGGTGAACAGGTTCTTCAAATTCCATTCGCTCTGGCCGTGGCGCACGAGCACGAGGGTCCTCGACATGTCTGCTCCTTCAGGGTTTGGACGGTTCCGGGAAAGTGTAGCGGTTTCCATCGGACTTTCGTGAACAAGAAACTTCCCGGGCCGCTCAGCCCAGGCCGAGCACGTCCCGCATCGAATACAGTCCGGGCTTCCTGCCACGGGCCCATAGCGCCGCCTTGACGGCGCCACGGGCGAAGATGGCGCGGTCCTCGGCGTGGTGGGACAGCGTGATGCGCTCACCGGTGCCGGCCAGGATCACGCTGTGGTCGCCGACCACCGAGCCGCCGCGTAGCGCAGCGAAGCCTATCGAGCCGGTCTTGCGGGCGCCCGTATGGCCGTCGCGGGAACGCACATCATTGCCGGCAAGCGCCACGCCGCGCCCAGCGGCGGCGGCCTCTCCAAGCAGCAGCGCGGTGCCCGAGGGCGCGTCGACCTTGTGCTTGTGGTGCATTTCGAGGATCTCGATGTCGAAATCGTCTGCATCGAGGGCGCGCGCGGCCTGTTCGACCAGCACCGCCAGAAGATTGACGCCAAGGCTCATATTGCCCGACTTGACGATCATCGCATGGCGCGCCGCCGCCGCGATCTTCGCATCGTCCCCAGCCGTGCAGCCCGTCGTGCCGATGACATGGACGATGTGCGCCTGCGCCGCGTAGCCGGCGAACTCGACGGATGAGGCCGGCGTGGTGAAATCGAGCACGCCGTCGGCCCTGGCGAAGACCGGCAGCGGATCATCGGAGATCGGCACGTCGATGCGGCCGATGCCGGCAAGCTCGCCGGCATCCTTGCCCAGATGGGTCGAACCCGCGCGTTCGACGGCGCCGATCACGCGCGCGCCTGATATGGAATGGATGGCGCGGATCAGCGTCTGGCCCATGCGGCCCGCCGCGCCCACCACCACAAGGCCCATATCGCTCATCATGGTCTCCCGACGGCCTTCTTCGCGCGGCTGCGCGGCGGTGGAGTTTGGATCGGCTTGGCATCGTCGACAAGGCCCAGCCCCTTCTTGCCCTGCACCCGGTGGAAGCGGGCGTAGACGCTGTGCGGATCGGCCATCAGCGAGGCATGCGTGCCTTCCTCGACCAGCCGGCCCTGTTCCATGACGATGATGTGGTCCGCATTGACCACCGTCGACAGGCGGTGCGCGATGACGATGGTGGTGCGCCCCTCCATGACCTGGGTCAGGGCCTGCTGGACGCGGGCCTCGGCCTCATTGTCGAGGGCCGACGTCGCCTCGTCGAGCAGCAGGATCGGCGCCTGCCGGACGATGGCGCGGGCGATCGACACGCGCTGGCGCTGGCCGCCCGACAGCGTAACGCCGTTCTCGCCGACCGGCGTGTCATAGCCCTGCGGCTGCTGGCGGATGAACTCGTCAGCCGCGGCCAGGCGCGCGGCCTGTTCGATCTCGGCATCGGTGGCGGAGGGCCGGCCATAGCGGATGTTGTCGCGGATGGTGCCTTCGAACAGATAGGGCGCCTGCGAGACATAGGCGATGGAGCTGCGCAGGGATTGCTTGGTGACCTTGGAAATATCCTGGCCGTCGATTTCGATCGTGCCCGCCTCGACGTCATAGAAGCGCTGCAGCAGCGCCACCAGTGTCGACTTGCCGGCGCCGGATGCGCCGACGATGGCGGTCATCTTGCCGGCGGCGGCGACGAAGCTCAAATCCTGCAGGACGGGCACTTCCTCGACATAGCGGAAGGATACGTTGTTGAACCGCACCTCGCCCGATGTGAAATGCGCCACTGTCGCGCCCGGTGCGTCGCCCTGCTTCGGTTCGAGGTCGAGCAGCTCGTAGATCATGCGCGCATTGACCAGCGCGCGTTCCATCGTGACCTGCATGCGGGCGAGGCGCCGCGCCGGATCATAGGCGAGGATCAGCGCGGTGATGAACGAGAAGACCGACCCCGGCGGCTGGCCGAGCACCAGCGCCCGATAGCCGGAATAGGCGATGACGGCGGTGACGGCCAAGCCGGCCAGCATGTCGGAAATGGGCGACAGCCGCTCCGAGACGCGGGCGATCTTGTTGCTGCGCTGCTCGGCGGTGTCGGCCATCATGCCGATGCGACGCGACAGCTCGTCCTCCATGGTGAAGGCCTTGACGATGGCGATGCCTTGCGTGGCTTCCTGGACGGAGCCGCTCAGCTGTGCGTTGATCAACACGGATTCCCGGTTGATCTTGCGCACCCGACGAGTGATGTAGACGACGGCCCAGATCAACGGCGGTCCGATCAGCAGCGAACTGAGCGACAGCACCGGATCCTGATAGACCATGAGGCCGATGAGGCCGACCAGCGTGACGGCGTCGCGGGTGATCGAGATCAAGGTCAACGACAGGAGATCGCGGATACCGCTGACATTCCCACCCAGCTGTGCCGCCAGTTGACCGGAACGCGTGTCGTTGAAGAAGTCGACGCCAAGCTTCATGAGGTGGTCGAAGGTGCGCTTCTGATAGCGGGCGATCAGGTTGTTGCCGATCCTGGCCAGAACCACCGCCTGGCCGTAACCGGCGAAGCCGCGCACCATGAAAGCGCCCATGATGCCGGCGCAGATCCAGACGATCGAGTCGGCGCGCCGTTCATAGAAGATCTCGTTGACCATGGGGGACATGACCCAGGCCGAGAAGGCGGTGGCGCCCGAAACCAGAAGCGAGCAGACGATGACCACCGCATAGGACCAGCGATGATCACGGCCATTCTCCGCGATGATGCGCCGAAGCACGGCGGTGACTTCGCCGGGGTCGGCTTTCTGCTTGTCTGGGCTTTGAAATGTCAATTCCAGGGACTTCGTCGGTTTCGCCGCCCGCAGACGGGCAATTTCGGCACCCCTCTTAACGCCACGGCGCCGGCTTGCCTATGCCCCGGGGTGACTAACTTCGTCGCGCCAGCGCCGTCCCGACGTCTGGACCCCAAACAGCGACGGGTTGCGGGCATAGGCGGCGAGGCCGAGCAACGCGGCCAGCGGGTGGGTGATCACGTAGACCGGCATGGTGCGCATCAGCGCGCTGTGCGGCGCCTTGTCCTCGAAGGCGGCGCGGAAATTGCCGGCCTTCAGCGCCGGCACGATCTTTTGCGCAATGCCGCCGGTGAGGAACACGCCGCCACGGCTCATGAACACCAAGGCGAGATCGCCGGCGGTGCGCCCAAGGCAGGTGACGAAAATCTCCAGCGCTTCCTCGGCGACCGCATCCGTCCTTGCCAGCGCCGCGGCGGTGACCTGGGCCGGCGTGGTGAAGGGCGACGGCTTGCCGTCTGCCCTGGCAACCGCCCGGTAGACGTTGACGAGGCCGCGTCCACACAGGATCTGCTCACCCGAAATGCGCCCCTCGAGCTTCTCGATATGCGGGAAGACCTGGAAGTCGCGCGGCGTGCGCGGACCGATGTCCATATGGCCGCCCTCGCCCGGCACCGGTATCCAGCGGTGAAGCGCATGCACCAGCCCGGCGACGCCAAGACCTGTGCCGGGACCCAGCACGACGCGGCCGGCATTGGGCTCGGGCGGGCCGCCGCCGATCTTTTCCATGTGCTCCTCGCCAAGCGCGACGACGGCCAGCGCCTGCGCCTCGAAATCATTGAGCACGACGATGTCGCTCAGGCCGAGACTGGCGAACATCTGCCTTGGCTTGACGATCCAGGGGCAGTTGGTGAGCTCGATCTCGTCGCCGTCGACCGGCCCGGCCACGGCCAGCACCGCCGAATTGGGGCGCACCGAGGAGCGGTCGAGCACCGCCGCCTGGATCGCCTCGTCGATCGTGTTGTAGTTGGCGGTCTGGACGATGGTCGGCTCGCCGGCCTCGGCATTGGCGTCGAGTACGATCGAGAAGCGCGCATTGGTGCCGCCGATATCGCCGATCAGGATCGGAAACCGCAGCAAAGTCTCGTCTTCGCCTGACATGCTCTTGGTCGTTCCCCCTTGTGACGAAGTTGCGCCCGTTTCGACCGGTTGACTAGCGCATGGCCCTGGAAAGGGGAAGCGTCAGTTCGGCTGTCCCGTCCCAGGGTCAGTTCATCGGTGGGCGTGGCCGCGGCAGCGGGACGCCGATCTCGGGCGTCGAGGTGAAGGCATTCATCGAGGCCGGCAGCGGCTTGCCGCTGGTCGTGATCCGGGGCGGCGAAGGCTGTTCGGGTTCAGGTTCGGGTTCGGTCGCAGCGACCGCGACGGAGCCGCCACGATAGGTCGCGGCCTCGGCCGACGCCGGCCCCGGCGCGTCGAGCACCGCGCGGCATTCCCTGGGCAGGTTCGCCATGGTCATCAGGTCGCGGGCCTTGGGCGCATCCGGGTTCTTGTTGGGGCGCCAGGGTTCCTGCGTGAACCACCAGGCCAGCGGCTTGCCGCAGCCGTCATCGCCGGGCGTCGCTTCCTGCGCCTTGCAGCCGGGCGATCCCGGCTGGCAGCCGATGCGCATGTGGAAATGGTAGTCATGGCCCCAGAAGGGCCGGATCTTGCGCAGCCAGGTCCGGTCGCCCTGCACGGTGTCGCAGAGCTTCTTCTTGATGCCCGGATTGACCAGGATGCGCTCGACCTGCGGATAGCTGGCCGCCCGCCGCAGCAATCTGGTATGGGCGGGCGTCCACAGCGCGTCCTTCACCAGATGCGTCTTCTCGTCGACCATCAAGGTCGCGCTCATGGTTTCGCGCTGCGCCATCGACAGCGGGCGGCTGGGCATCGGCGTCAGCCAGATGTCGGCGTCGAGGCCGATCTGGTGCGATGCATGGCCTGTCATCATCGGACCGCCGCGCGGCTGCGAGATGTCGCCGATCAGCAGGCCCGGCCAGCCATCTGCGGCGGCGTCGCGCGACAGTCTTTCGACCAGCGCGATCATCGCCGGATGGCCCCAGCGGCGGTTGCGCGACGGCCGCATCACCTCCCAGGTGGGGCCGTCCATGGGAATGGCGACGCCGCCGGCGAAACAGCCTTTGGAATAGAAGCCTATCGATTGCGCCGCAGTCGCGGCCGGCAGTTTCCTGGCGCCGAACAGGTCCTTTGCCCGCTCCTCGGCTCCGGCTGGCTGTGTGGCAAGGCCAACCAGGGCGAGCAGGCCAAGGGCCGCCGCCAGCAGGGATGTCTCGCCAAACCGCATCGCTATCTTCATCAACCCGGACCCCACGGCAATCACAGCCGAATCATAACACGACGCGCCCGCCGCTTCGACCGTCAGCGCTTCATCGGGCTGCGTGCCTCGCCGTCGCGCCAATCGCCGCTTGCCCACAGATGGTCGAGGGCGGCGCGATAATCCGGAAAGCGAAAGCGGTAGCCGGCCGCTTTGATCGCCGCGTTGGCGACGCGTTTGTTCTCGCCATAGAAGGACCGCGCCATGGGCGAAAGTTGGGCGGCGTCGAAGGGAATCTCGGGCGGCGGCTCGACGCCCATCAGCGACGCGGCATAGGCGACGACATCCTGCGGCGGCGCCGGCTCGTCATCGGTGACGTTGAAGATGCCGCCCGTATTGCCTGAAATGAGCTGCCACAACGCCCCCGCGATGTCGTCGCAATGGATGCGGTTGAACACCTGGCCGGGCTTGACCAGCCGCCGCGCCGTGCCGTTTTCCACATTCACCAGCGCGTTGCGGCCCGGGCCGTAAATGCCCGACAGGCGCAGGATCGCCACCGGTAGGCAACGGTCGCTGCCCAAGCGCAACCAGTCCGTTTCGGCCTTGACCCGCATCACCGAGCGCTTCGACACCGGCCGGCATTGCGCCGTCTCGTCGACCCATGCGCCATCATGATTGCCGTAGACACCGACAGTGGAGAGATAGCCGATCCATTGCAGCGCGGGCATCCGCTCCATGATCGCGGCGCGGCCGACATCGAGCACGGGATCGCCGGACTCTTCGGGCGCGACCGAGACCACCATATGCGTCGTCTGCTTCAGCGCGGCGCCGATTTCATCGGTGAGCGCGCCGTCGAACAGCAACGGTTCGATGCCGGAATTGCGCAGCGTTTCGAATTTCTCCCGCGAGCGCGTCGTGCCGACAATCGTGGCCGCGCCCTGGTTGGCGAGGGCGAAGGCCTTGCCGGAATAGCCGGCGCCGAAGATGAAGATCCGTTTTTCACTCATGCGTATGCCCTGGTTGGCCGCGCCAGACGCCATTCGTCGCGCACGGCGGCGTCGCTCTCGGTGTTCAGGCTGGCCGCGGCCCGTTGCGAATATTCGGCGTCGGAGACAAGCTGGGCCAGCGCCCATATCGCCGCACCGCGCACCAGTGGCGAGCCATCGCCGAGCAAGGCGCGCACGACGCCGGCCAGCGAAGCATCGCCGGAATTGCCGGCGGCGATCAGCACGTTGCGGATAAAGCGGTCGCGGCCGATGCGCTTGATAGGCGAGCCGGAGAAGAAGGCGCGAAAAGCGGCGTCGTCGAGCTGCAGGAGATCGGCAAGCGCAGGCTCCCGCAAATCCTCGCGCGCGGCAAGTTTTGCCTCGGAAGCCGTCTTGGCGAACTTGTTCCATGGGCACGCGGCCAGGCAGTCGTCGCAGCCATAGATGCGGTTGCCGATCGCCTCGCGGAATTCATGCGGGATCGGCCCCTTGTTCTCGATGGTGAGGTAGGAAATGCAGCGCCGCGCGTCGAGCCGGTAGGGCGCCGGAAAGGCATCGGTCGGGCAGGCATCGAGGCAGGCGCGGCAGGAACCGCAATGGTCGATCTCGGCCAGGTCAGGGACCAGTTCGGCGGTCGTGAAGATGGTGCCGAGGAATAGCCAGGAGCCGTGCACGCGGCTGACCAGGTTGGTGTGCTTGCCTTGCCAGCCAAGCCCGGCTGCCTCCGCCAGCGGCTTTTCCATGACCGGCGCCGTGTCGACGAACACTTTCACGTCGCCACCGGCGCGCGCCACGATCTTGCCGGCTATCTCCTTCAGCCGGCCCTTCATCACTTCGTGATAGTCGCGGTTTTGCGCATAGACCGAGATGGCGCCCCGGTCGCGCCTGGCCAGCAGGTCGCGCGGATCATGGTCCGGCCCGTAATTCATCGCCAGCACGATGATCGAGCGCACTTCGGGCCAGAGCGTCGAAGGGGCGCTGCGCCTTTCCAACGTCTCGGCAATCCAGTCCATCGAGCCGTGGAAGCCGTCGGCGACGAATTCGGCCAGGCGGGCCGGGGCCAGCGGGATGGCATCGGGAGTGGTGACGGCGATGGCGTCGAAGCCGGCGCGATGCGCCTCCGCGTCGATCAACGCGCGCAGGTTCGCGGCGTCAGAAATCGAGGTCCGCATAATGCGACACCGGCGACAGGCCGCGCACGCGGTCCGTCAAAAGCGGCCGGAAGGAGGGCCGCGACTTCACCCGCGTGTACCATTCGCGCGCCGCAGAGTGCTCGCGCCAGTCGATCTCGCCCAGATAGTCGAGCACCGACAAGGTCGCGGCAGCCGCGAGATCGGCATAGGTGACCCTCGAGCCGGCCAGCCAGTGGCGGGTGCCGGCCAGCCAGTTGGTGTATTTCATGTGCTGGCGGATGTTGGCGCGGGCCGCGCGGATTGCGCCCGAATCGGGCGAGCCGCCCCCCGCCGTTTCCGGCATGATCGGCTTCAGCACGCGTTCGCGCACCAGATGCCGCGTCACTTCGCTTTCGGCCTTGTTGAGATACCAGTCGGTCAGCCGGCGGATTTCTGCGCGCTGCATCGGGTCCTCGGCGAACAGCCGCTTGTCGCGCTTCAAGACGCCGCGCGTCTCGTCGAGATACTCGGCGATCACGGTCGCGCCGATGATCGGCACGTCGCCTTCGGCCAGGAGGATGGGCAGCGTGCCGGCCGGATTGAGCGCCAGGAACTCCTTGCGCCGCGTCCACGGCTTTTCCTCGATAAGCGCCAGCTCCTCGCCATACTCGCCAAAGGCGAGGCGCACGAAGCGGCAGGTTGCGAACATGGGATGGTGGAAAAGCGTCAGCATGGTTCCGCGATGATAAAGCGCACTGGCGAATCGCCGGGCGCACCGGTAAGTCTTGGCCGCCCGGTTAGCGGGCCGTCAGGGTGTTGCGACCTATAGGGGCAGTTCAACGCCATGACAAGCAAGCCATTCTGTCAGCCGTCGCGCTAATCCGAGGTAGAAATGGAAACCCAGACCATCGTCGAAGCCCTGCTGCTCGGCCTGCTGGAGGGGCTGACCGAGTTCATTCCGGTCTCCTCGACAGGCCATATCCTGCTCGCCGGCCATTTCCTCGGCTTCCATTCGACCGGCAAGGCCTTCGAGATCCTGATCCAGCTCGGCGCCATCCTGGCGATCCTCAGCGTCTATTTCCGCCGCCTGTGGCAGATGCTGCTGGACCTGCCGCATGACCGGCTGACGCGGCACTTCGTCATCGGCATCCTCATCGCCTTCCTGCCGGCCGCCATCATCGGCGCGCTGGCGCATGATTTCATCAAGACGGTGCTGTTCGAATCGCCCAGGCTGATCTGCATCATGCTGATCATCGGCGGCGTCGTGCTGCTTCTGGTGGACCGCATGAACCTGAAGCCGGTCTACCGCGACGTCGAGCGCTTCCCGACCCGGCTCTATCTGCAGATCGGACTGTTCCAGTGCCTGTCGCTGATCCCCGGCACGTCGCGCTCCGGCTCGACCATCGTCGGCGCGCTGCTCCTGGGCGTCGACAAGCGGGCAGCGGCCGAATTCTCCTTCTTCCTCGCCATTCCCACCATGGTCGGCGCCTTCGCCTTCGACCTGTTCAAGAACCGCAACGTGCTGACCACGGCCGATTTGCCGATTATCGCCATCGGCTTCGTCGCCGCCTTCGTCACGGCGCTGGTGGTGGTGCGCTACCTCCTCGATTACGTCTCGCGCAACGGCTACTCGCTGTTCGGCTGGTGGCGGCTGGTGGTCGGGATCGTCGGGCTGGCGGCGTTGTTTATCTGGGGGTGAGGAGTGGTCCGCGTAGCGGACGGAAAGCCAATTGCCTGGCTTTCCGAACGACGAACGCCCTGAGCCAGCGACGGGCGAGCAACGCCCGTCAGTGACTCCCCCTAATTCCGTCCATAAAACGCGTTCTCGACATGCACCGGCCAGCGCCACGGCAGTACCGCCACCATGTCGAATCGCATCGACAATTTGCCGTAGTCCGGCTGGCGCGACAGCCAGATGTCGGCCGCGGCCTCGATACGGCGTTCGGATTCGTGGGCGATCGCCTGCATGGCTTCCATCAGCGTGCGGCGCGCCTTGACCTCGACGAACAGCACGAGGTCGCCGCGCCGCGCGATCAGGTCGATCTCGCCGAAGCGTGTGCGATGGCGGCGCGCGAGGATGCGGTAGCCCTTCAGCATCAGCGCGGCCGCCGCCAACCATTCGCCGCGATGGCCGCGCCGATAGGCCTTCTGGCGGCTGGCGCTCGGCCGCTCAGCCACCGCCGCCCTCTGCGGAATTCTGTCTGGCCACGATCCCATCCGCAAACCGGTCTCCACTTTTTGCGTTCGTTGGCCTTCGGTTCTGGATCATGGTCTGTCCTTGAGCTCCAGCAGCCGCCGGTAGAGCGCCTGCTTCTGGCCGCCGGTCATCTTCGCGGCCTCGGCCGCTGCCTTGGACGCCGGCATTTCGGCGGCCAGCGACAAAAGCAGGCGATCGATGTCGGCGGGTTCGTCCGCCTTGGCCTCGGCCGGACCGACGCAGACGACGATCTCGCCCTTCGGCGTATCGGCCGCCGCATAATGGTCGGCGAGGACCTGCAGCGTGCCGGTGCGCATCTCCTCGAAGGTCTTGGTCAATTCGCGGCCGATGGCGGCCTTGCGCGCGCCGCCGAGCGCCTCGACCATGGCGCCGAGGGATTCGGCCAGCCGGCGCGGCGATTCGAAGAAGATCAGCGTCGCCGGCACGGATTTCAGCGCCTCCAGCCGGCTCAGCCGTTGCCCCGATTTGACCGGCAGGAAGCCGGCGAACAGGAAAGCGTCCGACGGCAGGCCGGATGCGGTCAGCGCGGCGAGCGGGGCCGACGGGCCGGGGATCGGCACGACGCGGATGCCGTGGTCGAGCGCCTCGCCGACCAGCCGGTAGCCGGGATCCGACACCAGCGGCGTGCCGGCGTCGGAGATCAGCGCCACGCTCTGTCCGGCCTGGAGAGCCGCGATCAGCTTGGGCCCGGCCTCACCGGCATTGTGCTCGTGATAGGCTGTGGTGCGGCGGCGGATGCCGTAGCGGTCGAGCAGGACGCGCGACACCCGGGTGTCCTCGCAGGCGACGATGTCGGCGGCGGCCAGCGTTTCCAGCGCGCGCAGCGTGATGTCGGCCAGATTGCCGATCGGCGTCGCCACCAGATAGAGCGCCGGCTCCAGCGGCCGCGCCGCGATCTCGGCCTGGCCGACCACATAGCTGCGCTTGCCCGTCTCGCCGGTCACTGATGGCTTCTCCATTCAGCCCTGTTTGGCACGGCTGGCGGCGGCTTGCAAAGCAGGCGGCCGCGACCGCCATTCCTTCGCCACAGTAGGGAACGAAACCGTCAATGGCAGATTAGCCCCTGATTCCGCAGGAGGACAGGATGATGGACAGCTTGGCGATTCAGGACGCTTTCGCACCCTACTATGCCGGCCGCGACCGCGTTGCCGCCACGAGGGACAAGCGGCCGGCCGCCGAGGTCGCACCCAGCCCGACCTGGTGCGGCACAAGCGCCTTGCCGACGAATGTCAGGCTATCCGACAACGAACCCGACAGCACGACGGAGCACTGACCGGACGATGCCCAATCGCTTCGATATCTTCATCAGCCGTCTCGAGACGAAGACCGCGCGCAACGGCGTGCCGCTACCCCCGATAGGCGACCAGCACCGCGCCCGCCGCGATAAGAGCGACGCCAAGCCAGTTCGCTCCGGTGAGTCGCTCGCCGAGAAAGGCCGCGCCAAACACCGCCACAAGCACGACGCTTAGCTTGTCGATGGGCGCCACCTGGGCCGCATTGCCGATCTTGAGGGCCCGAAAATAGCACAGCCACGAGGCTCCGGTCGCCAGGCCGGACAAGGCGAGGAACAGCCAGGTCTTGCCCGAGATCGTGGACGGCGACTGGAACTGGCCGCTGGCGAGCAGGATGGCACCGAGCACGATCATGATGATCACTGTGCGGATGAAGGTGGCGAAATCGGAATTGATGTTTTCAATGCCGACCTTGGCAAAAATCCCCGTAAGCGCGGCGAAAGCCGCCGACAGCAGCGCCCAGAATTGCCAGGATGATAGGGGCAGGGTCATGCCGGTTAACTCTCGGGTGACATCTCAGCTCAGATATCGCGAAACGCGTGTCTCGAGAAGCCGCACCAGCTCCGGGTCCATGAATTCATAATTGTCGGGGATGTTGAGGCAGATGACGCGTGCCTTGCCCAGGCTCGCCCTGAATTTTGTCTGCAGCTTGGTGCGATGCGCTTTTTCCATGACGAAGATGATATCGGCCCACGCCACCAGCTCATGCGTCAGCGGCGTATCGGCATCGTGGTTGGTTCCAGCCGAAGCAACCTCGATATCCCGGCGCCGGGAAAACACCTGCTCGGCGGCGGTGGGGCTGCGCAAGCGGTTCTGGCTGCAGACGAACAGGATGTTTTTCACGAGGCCGGCGCGCCAGATCCGCTACCGATGCCGAACTTGGCGAAGCTCGCGGTAAGCGGCCGAAATTGCTGGGATGACAGGGACAGGGTCATGCCGGCCCTCATACCGCTAACACCGCCTTTGCAGAAGGCGCAATCGTCTCAGTGAAACCGATCCGGCGTCTCGCATCGCCTTCCGGAGGACAGGAAGGGGGCAAGGGCCGGATAACTCGCGCCTTTCCTCTCCCCCGTCGAACGGGAGAGGTTTCGAGCGAAGCTAGACGGAGTGGGGGTCGATCTTGCATCGCGATTGGCGAGCGGCTTCCCCTACCTGTTCGCCCACACCAGACCGGCCAGGCCGACCAGCATGGTGAAAAGGCCGATATAGAGCCATCGCGACTCCCCGGTCATGAAGCTGCCGCCAACCACACCGATGCCTTGCAGCGCCCACAGCGCGCCAATGGCAAGCACAATCAACGCCAACAGATTTTTGGTCAGTCTCATTGACGGATCTCGCTTTCCGAGTTGATCGGGCGCGGCGCCATGGGCAAGACGGAAGAACCTAAGGAAGTCGCCCAGTCACGCGGCATTCTACTTGGGGACCTTCGCCGGATATTGTCAAATGGATTGAGGCAAATGGCGTAAAGCTGACCGGAAATTGGTCCTGCCAGGGCGGAAAATCACTGACAGACTGTTACCCGCCGACTCCAAACGTGTGCCATTGCCACGGAACGGCCGGCTGCTTGCCGCATTTCCCGCCTTATTCGGCACCAAACGGCTTGGGTCTGTCAAAAACGGAGCCACCCCCACCTGATGAAGAAGCTAAACCAGACCGCGCTTGTCGCGGTAACGATCGCTGCTGGCCTGATGGCTGGCGCCTCCGCCACCTCCGCAAGTGCCGCTGCCGGCCAGTGTGGCCGCGCTTCATGGTACGCGCTGCATTCGAAGACCGCTTCGGGCGAGCGCATGAATCCATCGGCGATGACCGCCGCGCACCGCACGTTGCCGTTCGGCACCAAGCTGCGGGTCACCAATCAGGGCAATGGCCGCAGCGTCGTGGTGCGCATCAACGATCGGGGCCCTTTCATCCGGGGCCGGGTGCTCGACCTGTCCAAGGGCGCGGCCAACCAGCTCGGTTTCATCGGCTCCGGCCATACCGCCGTTTGCATGGCGCGCGTCTGATAGGTCCTGCCGGGGTCTAATCGAGCTGATTGGACCAGCCTTGGGCCAGGGTGTCGACGCTGGTGTCCTTCGCAGACGCACATTGAGCCGGCTCCCCTCATTCAAGCTGGTTTTCAAGGCTTTGAAAGAGATCGGGCCCCAAAGTCCCGCAACGTCACGTATTGCATCGCAGCAATTAGTTGTTACCTTCCCCGCGAGACATCAGGGTTCGGCGCTGCTCGTCGTCCCTTTGGTCGCAGGCAGCAGCGGGGTTCTCGATGTTCTACCAGCTCTATGAGATGAACCACGCCGCGTTGCAGCCCGCGCGTGCCTATGCCGACGCGGTGCGGCTGTTCTATTCCAGCCCGCTCAACCCTCTTGCACACACGCCCTGGGGCCGTTCGGTCGCGGCCACCGCCGAATTGTTCGAGCGCAGCACGCGCCGCTACGGCAAGCCGACCTTCGGCCTGACCAAGACCGTGGTCGACTGGAAGAACGTCGAGGTCACCGAGAAGACAGTGTGGTCGAAGCCATTCTGCAATCTGATCCGCTTCGAACGTGATGTGCCCGCCGGGCGCAAGCCCGACCCGAAGCTTCTTATCGTCGCGCCGATGTCCGGCCACTATGCGACCCTGCTGCGCGGCACGGTCGAGGCGATGCTGCCCCATGCCGACGTGCACATCACCGATTGGACGGATGCCCGCATGGTGCCACTGATCGAGGGTGGTTTCGATCTCGACGATTATATCGACTACGTGATCGAGATCCTGCACGCGATGGGTCCCGACACGCATGTGATGGCGGTTTGCCAGCCTTCCGTGCCGGTGCTTGCCGCCGTGGCGCTGATGGAAACGCGCGGCGATCCATTCGTTCCCTCGACGATGACCCTGATGGGCGGGCCGATCGACACCCGTCGCAACCCGACGGCAGTCAACCTGCTGGCGCAGGAAAAAGGCATCGACTGGTTCCGCGACAATGTCATCATGCGCGCGCCCTGGCCGGTGCCGGGCTTCGGCCGCGAGGTCTACCCCGGTTTCCTGCAGCTGTCAGGCTTCATGGGCATGAACCTCGACCGCCACATCACCGCCCACAAGGACTTCTTCGTTCACCTCGTGAAGCATGATGGCGACAATGCCGAGAAGCATCGCGATTTCTACGACGAGTACCTAGCGGTGATGGATCTGACAGCCGAGTTCTATCTGCAGACCGTCGACACCGTCTTCGTCCGCCAGGCTCTGCCCAAGGGCGAGATGACGCATCGCGGCACCAGGATCGATCCATCCTCGATCCGCAATGTCGCGCTGTTCACGGTCGAAGGCGAGAACGACGACATTTCCGGACTGGGCCAGACCAAGGCGGCGCATGATCTGTGCCCCAACATCCCCGCCGACAGGCACGCCCATTACATGCAGCCGGTGGTCGGCCATTACGGCGTGTTCAACGGGTCAAGGTTCCGTTCCGAAATCGTGCCGCGCATCGTCGACTTCATCACCAGCTATGGCCGACAGGACCGTGTCGCTGTGAAGCCGAGGCTGGTCCGTGGCGCCAAGAAGCAGGCCTGACCCGCCGGAAACCCGGCCATTCGATTGAAAAGATGCGTTAATTGGCCGAGTCTGTTGCACAATAGACGCTGTCCTGCCCCTCGGGTAACCATGCCGACAATACGTCTGTCGTCGTAATTGACACGGACTGTAAATCCCCCTTAACCTTTCGTTAACAACAAGGGGCGAGCGGGGACAATGATATCCTCATCAGTGGCGCGACGGCTGCGCGTGTGCGTGGCGACTGGGCTGGCAATGGCGGCAGGCTGGGCGGCACCGGCCTTCGCGGCGGGGGCGATGGCAACGGGGGGCCTGACCTCACAGCCGATCGGCCATTATGATTTCTGCAAGCTCAACCCCGGCGAATGCTCGATCCGCCCGGCCAATCTCGCGCCGGCAACGATGAACGACGGGTTCATGAGCAAGCTGATCAGCGTCACCGTCAAGGTCAATGCCGCCGTCAAGCCGATGAGCGACATGGATATCTATGGCAAGGACGAAGTCTGGGCTTATCCCGACCATGGCGTCGGCGATTGCGAGGACTACGTGCTGGAAAAGCGGCGCGACCTCGCGGGCATGGGCGTCTCGCTTGCCGATCTTCTGATCACCGTGGTGCGCAAGCCCGATGGCGAGGGCCACGCCGTGCTGACGGTGCGCACCGACAAGGGTGACTATGTGCTCGACAATCTGACCAACAAGGTCAAGGCGTGGGACCAGACCGGTTACCGCTTCCTCAAGCGGCAGGCGATCGACAACACCGGCCGCTGGGTTTCGATCCGGGGCGGCCAGCAGATCCTGGTGGGCGCGGTTCAATAAGGATCGGCAGCAGCCTCCTCTCGCGAGGCGGCCACCCCTCGCTTCGTCATCAGGACAAGCAGCGTATCTCCGTGGCATCAGCGATCCTGCGCCGCCGTCGCGGGATGCCGCCTCGCTGCGGCGCTGGCGACCGGGAAAACGTGCCTGGCAAAGGCAATCCTCGGCCCGCATAGCCGCCAGATAATTTTTTGAACTCTCCGTGAACCATTTCGGTCCCGCCGGCGACATACAGCCGTAAACCGAAACCAACCATGGAGACCTTCAATGACTGCTTTTCTGCGCAATACGCTTCTCGCCGCCGCTGCCGTAGCGTCCCTCGCCGGGTCGGCCCTGGCGGACGAGACCATCCCCAGCTGTGCCAAGACCAGCCTCAATGATTTGTGGAGCGGCCGCTGTTGCGACGCCGGCGCATCGGACTGCAGGGGCGGTGGCCGCCGCCATTACGACAATGGCGACCCGGGCCAGAACGGTGGCGAACACAATGGTGGGGGCGACAATGGCGGCCGGGGTAACAATGGTGGCGGCAACAATGGCGGGACGGCAGGCAAGGCCTGACCTCGCGGCGCGGGATTGATGGCGGCGCTTCGGCTGAAGCGCGCGCCGGCACCGGCCCAGTTCGCCATTCGCCGGCAGGTCCAGCCCTATGGCCGCCGGTCCAGTGCCGCGCGGATCGACGCATTGATGCGGCGCAGCTCCGTCTCGTCGAGTTTTTCGATGTTGTCGGCGAGCAGGTTGGCAAGCTCGGTGGCGGCGGGGCTGAGTCCCGACGTGTCGAGCTTCACGCGGGGATGCGAGGTTTCGGCCAGCCGTGCCAAATCCTCGGCATCGTCCCAGATGACGTTGAAATAGCCGATGATCTTCTGGATCAGCGTCCAGGTCGGCGCGCCGCGCCTGCCATGCTCCAGCGCCGACAGATAGGCGGCGCTGACACCGATCGCCGCCGCCATGTCCTTCTGGCTGACGCCGCGCTCACTTCTGAGAGCACGCAGTCTTTCGCCGAACGGCGTCACCGGCCCATCCTCCTCATCGGACCCGGCGCAAGCGGATATAGAGCGCGCCCGAACCGCCATGGTTGCGGGCGGCATGATCATGGCTGGAAACCAGCGGCCGGAAGGCCGGCGTAGACAGCCAGGCGGGCACCGCGCGCCGCAGCACCCCGTCGCCGCCGGAAGACGAGCCCTTGCCAGTGATGACCAGCACATAGCGGATGCCGCCGGCATGCGCGCGGTGCAGGAACGAGAACAGCAGCGAATAGGCCTCGTCCTGCGTCAGTCCGTGCAGATCGACGCGGCCTTCGATGGGCAGACGGCCCTTCGCCAGCCTGTCAAGCGTCGGCTCGTCGAGGCGGTGTGTGACATGCTGGGTCTTCGGCTTCGCCGTACCCGCGGCGTTGGCGGAAGGCTCGACCGGCGCCGATGGCGTTGGCCTGGCATCAGCGGCAATGTCCAGAAAGTCGACCGCGTCCCTGCCCTTCAGTGGCTTGGCCGTGCGCGCCACCAGGTTCCACAGCACCCGGTCGTCCTCGCTGAGTTTATCTGGGCGTCTGGCCATCAGGCGGCCCCGGTCAGCGAGCGCGGCACCAGCGCGTAGAAGTCGGCGGCGTTGCGCACAACGCCGGCAATCTCGCCGGCGGCGTCGCCCGACCCGGCGAACAGATCACCCCGCGCCGGCCCGGTGATGGCCGAGCCGGTGTCCTGCGCGATCATCAGGCGGCGGAACGGCCTGCCGTCGAACGCCGTCAGCGATGGCGCATCGATGTGGAAGGGCGTGCCGAATGTGTGCAGCAGGCGATCGACCGCGATGGAGCGACCAGGCGTCAGCGGCACCTTGGCGGCCGCGATCGGACCAAGCGCTGCGTACTCGACATCGGCCTCGCGGAAGAAGATGTAGGAGCGGTTGCGCCACAGGATCTCGTCGACACGATCGGGATGCGCCTTGAACCAGGCGCGGATGGACTGCATCGTCACCTTCTCGAGCGGGATTTCACCGATCTCGCTCAAGACCTTGCCTGGACCGGTGAAGCGCTGGCCGGACTTGGCGGCGTAGGTGACGCGGCGAAGCCGGCCGTCGTTCATGGCCAGCCGCGCCGCGCCCTGCACGTGAATGAAGAAGGCATCGACCTTGTCGGCCAGCCAGGCGATTTCCAGGCCCTTGCCGGACAGCGCGCCGCGCTCGATCGCGCCACGGTCGGGATATTCGGTGAGCCCGGTCGCCGTTTGGCGCGCGAAGGCGAGATAGGGGTCCATGCCCGGAGGCCGGTTGGCGTCGTCGATATCGATGAGATCGGACGGGCGCGACAGCAACGGCACCGAGAAATCCGGAGTCCGCACCGGCGAGGCCTCGACCTCGGGCTCGTAGAAGCCGGTGACGAGGCCGGCCGCCCCATTTTCGGCGCGGATCTGTGCGGGCAGGAAATGGTGCTCGAAGAAGGCGCGGGCCTGTAACCGATTCGGCGCCGAAACAGTGCGGGCTTCGGCGTAAGCTGGCGAAAAAGCGTTGAAGTCGATGCCGAGCGAACCGGTGCGATAGGGTTTTGTCAGGACATGGAAGGCCGAGCGGCGAAACGCCTCGAAGGCGGCCAGATGGTCATCCTCGTTCCAGCCGGGGAGATCGCCGAAGGACTTTTCGACCAGGAGAGGCGACAGCGACACCGGAGCCTCGCTTGCCTAAAGCGCATCGTGTCTGGCGAGGATCATAGGAGGCGCGTCAAGCCCTGGCGTCGATGCAACCCGCTGTCCCAAAACCGCTGCGCACTTTTGGGCGACCTGCATCGGGCTCAGTCTTCCTCTTCGGTGGCGACGAGCTTCCAGTTCGGGTCGCGCGAGCGCGTGTCGCGGGCGAAGGTCCAGACATCCTTGACCTCGGCGACGGTTTCGGGATCGCCGTCGATGACGGCGCCGCCCTTGTCGCGCGTCGCCGAAATCAACTCGCTGACGATGCGCAGCGTGACATGCGCCTCGCCGCCCTTCATTTCGGCCGAAACGATGTCGGCCTTGTCGATGCCGACGAAGGAGGACTGGATCTTTTCCGCCTTGGCCTCGCGTTCGCCGATCGCGGCGACGAAGCCTTCATAGACATCGCGCGACAACAGGTTCTTCAGCGTTTTGCGATCGCCGTCGGCATAGGCCATGACGATCATCTCATAGGCCATCTTGGCGCCATCGACGAAGCTCTTGGGCTCGAAGGACGGGTCATTGTCCTTGATCGTCCGCAGGCCCTTGTTGAGGTCGCTGTCGGGCTTGGCGAAGGCGTCGATCGCCGCATAGGTGTCGGTGGCCGGCTCGCCGGGCAACCGCTTGCGCGGCAGCGACACCACATTTTCCGGTTTCTGGGCAGGATCCTTGTCGGTCCGAGCCGCCGTATAGGGATCGAAGGGCGGCCGTTCGTTGCCGGTGCGACGGCCCAGCACATTGCGCAACTGGAAAAAGATGACCACCGCCGCAACCAGGAAGAAAATCGTGCCGAAGTCGAAGAATCCCATATCTTCCGCCAATCAATCCCTGCCCGTGGCCGGACCGTCCGCCCAGTGGAGGGCCGCGGTCGCATAGCGTTCAACATTCAAAGCATATAGAACGCAAGGCGCAATCATTCAAATCAAAGGCAGGCATACCTATCTAACGGGCTCAGTGCCAGCGGCGATTGCTCGCCGCGTCCAAATCAATAGAAACGGCCACCGTTCGAAAAGGCTGGCAAGACTTGCGCATTTCATTCCTCCCAGTTTTCCTCCTTGCGCTTCCGCTTCTGGAAATCGCCGGCTTCGTGGTCGTCGGACGCCAGATCGGCGCGCTGGCGACAGTCGGCCTGGTGCTGGCCTCGAGCATCGCCGGCGCGATGCTGCTCAGGCACCAGGGCCTCGGCGTCATGATGCGGGCGCGCGCCGAGATGGACGCGGGTCGGGATCCGAGCCGGCAACTCGCGCATGGCGTCATGATCGTGCTGGCGGCGATCCTGTTGATCATCCCGGGATTCATATCCGACATTTTCGGCCTGCTGCTGTTCCTGCCGCCGGTGCGCGACCTGGCCTGGCGTTCGCTGAAGAGCCGCGTCGTGGTGGCCACCAATTTCAGCGCCGGCGGGTTTCGCGGCCGAGGGCGAACCAGGACCATCGACCTCGACGATGGCGATTATTCGCGCGGCGACGACACCACGCGCGGACCCGACCCCAACTCGCCCTGGCGCGGCCTCAGGGACGAATGAGGCGCTGCCCGCCGGGCTTGCGGGACGCGAGCGCCAACCTTGTCTTGTCATGCCGGCCATGGTAGCGAACGCCCGATTTCAATTCGGTCAGCACTGCTGCCCAGGCAAAAGGACGACGGCTCATGGCCAGCAATGATGACGCGCCGATTGGCGCTGCCAACGGAAACGGCAACGGTGCGGCGCAGCCGTCGCTGAACGTGCTGGCCCAGTATGTGAAGGATCTTTCCTTCGAAAGTCCCGGCGCACCGAATTCGCTGCGCGGCCGCGACAAGGCGCCCGGCATCGCCATCAACGTCAATGTCAACGCCAACCCGCTCTCCGACAAGCAGTTCGACGTCAACCTGACGCTGAACGCCAAGGCTTCCTTCGACCAGGAAGTGCTGTTCAATGTCGAGCTGGTCTATGGCGGCGTGTTCGCGATCAGCGGCTTCCCGCAGGAACATATGCTGCCGATCCTGTTCATCGAGTGCCCGCGCCTGCTGTTCCCCTTCGCCCGCCAGATCATCGCCGAGGCAACGCGCAATGGCGGCTTCCCGCCGCTGATGCTCGACCCGATCGATTTCGCGCAGATGTTCCAGCAGAAGCTGGCCGAGGACCAGGCCGCGACCAAGGTCCAGGTCAGCTAAGGCAGCTGCGCACTTCGATTTGAAAAGCCCGGCCTTCGTGCCGGGTTTTTTGTTGGAAGCAACATCTGCGATTGGTTGTCGGGCAACCGTCCCTTCGTCATCCTGGGCCGGAGCAAGGAGCGAAGCAAAGCGCTCGTCAGCCAGCCGCAACCTTCAGCCAGAGCGCCTTTTCGCCCAGCGTGGCGACCATGCCGGCATGGGCGTCGCGCTCGGCCTCGCTGAGGCGCGACGGCAAGGGCGACGGACGCTGGACGACGATGATTTCGATCTGGCGGACATTCTCCCTGCCCTGTGCCGGCGCGGTCGCGCTGTCGAGCCCAAGCGCCGCCTGCTTGCCGCCGATGAGCTCGATATAGACCTCGGCCAGCAGCTCGGAATCGAGCAGGGCGCCATGCTTGGTGCGCCTGGCGTTGTCGATGCCGTAGCGGCGGCAAAGCGCGTCGAGCGAATTGGGGCCCATCGGATGCTTGCGGCGCGCCAGCGCCAGCGTGTCGACGACGCGGCCATTGTCGATGACGGGGTGGCCCAGCCGGCCGAATTCGACATTGAGGAAGCCGACGTCGAAGGTGGCATTGTGGGCGACCAGCCGGGCGCCTTCGGTGAAGGCCAGCCATTCCTGCGCGATTTCGGCAAAGGTCGGCTTGCCCGCGAGGTCCGCGGCGCTGATGCCATGCACCGCCTGCGCCTCGGCGTGGATCGGGCGGCCCTGCGGATTGATGTAGTGGTGGAAGGTCCTGCCGGTCGGGAAACGATTGACCAGCTCGACGCCGCCGAGCTCGATCACGCGGTCGTCGCGCGAGTCCAGCCCAGTGGTTTCCGTGTCGAAGATGATCTCACGCATCGAATCAGGTGCTCCTGGAAGCAGAATCACGAGGCGGGAACAAAATGGCAATGGGAAACGAAGCGGGTGCGGACAATGACTACAGGTTTGCGCCGCCCCTGCCATGCTAACCGGTTCGCCAAGCCGCCTGTTCCTCCAAAACAGCGCTGACGCTGCCCCTCATCTGGCTGCCGCCATCTTCTCCCCGTGGACGGCTACGCTATGCACACATCTTCTGTGATTGGCGTGACTGATCAGCACGAGGCTTGATCGCCACGTGGTTCCCCCAATCCGTCGCTGCCTCGCAGCGCCACCTTTCCCCCCTCCGGAGGGAAAGGAAGGGAGCGCTTCTGGAGAGGCGTTGACGGCAAAGGGCTTGGCGCCTTTCCTCTACCCCGTCGATCGGGGGAGAGGTGGCTCGGCGAAGCCGAGACGGAGTGGGGGTCGACCAGCGCATCTAACCAGAAGTGTCAGGGAGCCGGCTGCCTATGAGTTCCGCAATGATCGCATCGACTTGCGCACGCGCCGCGTCCATGCCTTGCCCGGTGTCGATGACGAAATCGGCCCGACGGCGCTTGTCGGCGTCCGGCACCTGCCTGGCCAGGATCGCAGCCAGCTTTGCTTCCGTCATGCCCGGCCGCGCCAGCACGCGCTCGCGTTGGACTTCCGCCGGGGCGGTGACGACGACGACCTTGTCCACGCGTGGCCGACCACCGGTTTCGAACAGCAGCGGGATATCCAGGACCACGACCGATTCGCCGGCGTTACGATGCTTGGCCAGGAACGCCTCGGCATCGGCGCGCACCAACGGATGGATGATGGCTTCAAGCCGCTTCAAGGCGTCGGTATCGCCCAGGACACGGGCGCCAAGCCTGGCGCGGTCGACCACGCCCGCATCCGTCACTCCAGGAAAGGCCGCTTCGACCAGTGGCGCTGCCTTGCCGGCATAAAGGCGGTGCACGGCCTCGTCGGAATCGTGAACCGGCACGCCGGCCTCGGCGAACATCCTGGCCGTGGTCGACTTGCCCATGCCGATCGATCCGGTGAGGCCGAGCACGATCATGGCTTCGGCACCAGATCGGCGACGATGAGCGCACGGAGCCCGGCCGTGACTTGCGGCCTGACGCCGAACCAGCGTTCGAAGCCGGGTACGGCCTGGTGCAACAGCATGCCGAGCCCATCGACGGTCTTCAGGCCGCGCGCCCGGGCAGCGGCGAGCAGCGGCGTCTCGAGCGGCACATAGACGATATCGGTGACGATGGCGTGGTCGGGCAATCCGGACGGATCGGCGGACAGGCCCTCATTGCCATGCATGCCAAGCGCCGTCGTGTTGACCAGCAGGCCAGCGTCCGCCAGGAGTTCGCCCGTTGCCTCCAGGCCGTGGGCGGTGACGCCGGCGCCGAAACGGTCGCGCAATTCCCGCGCCCGGGCGAGCGTGCGGTTGACGATGCGGATATCACTGACGCCCCGCTGCTTAAGTGCATGGATGACCGCGCGCGATGCGCCGCCGGCGCCGAGCACCAACGCCGGGCCATTGGCGGCCCAACCCGGCGCTTGGTCATCCAGATTGGCGGCGAAGCCATGGGCGTCGGTGTTGCCGCCCCACAGATCGCCGTCCTCGAACCACAGCGTGTTGACGGCGCCAATCTGTTCGGCGGCGCCGTCGCGGCGGGCGACTTGCGCGAAAGCGGCCTCCTTATGCGGAATGGTGACGTTGCCGCCTTGGTAGCCATTCTTCCGAAGGCTCGCCAGGAATTCGGCAAAGTCCGCCGGTGCTACATCGATCGCCTCGTAGCTGCCGTCGATGCCGTGTTCGGCCAGCCAGTGGCCATGGATTTTGGGCGAGCGCGAATGCTTGATCGGATGGCCGGCAACGAACGCTTTCCTGGTCGCCTCAGCCATCGATCGCCCCCAAATTGCGCAGTTCGGCCAGCAGCGGCAGCAGCGGCAGGCCGACAATGGTAAAATGGTCGCCCTCGATCCTGTCGAACAATTGCAGGCCTTCGCCCTCGATCTGATAGGCGCCGACGCTCGAAAGCGCCTTGGCGCCGACACGCGCGAGGTGGCGGCCGATGAACGCCGGTTCGAGCTTGCGCATGGTCATCGAGGCGATGCCGACATGGCGCCACAACACGTTGCCGTCACGAACCAGCACCGCTGCGCTGTTGAGCTGGTGGGTCCTGCCCGACAGCGCCAAGAGATGGCGCCGCGCGCCCTCCATGTCGGCCGGCTTGTGGAACATTTCGTCGCCGAGCGACAGAGTCTGGTCGCAACCCAGCACCAGCGCGCCCGGCCTGCGCTCGCTCACGTCCGTGGCCTTGGCCTCGGCCAGCACCAGGGCGACGTCCTCGGGCGAAACGCCGCTATGCTGCAACGGCGCCTCGAGCGCGCGCTCGTCGACATCGGCCGGCACCGCTTCGACGTCGACGCCGGCATTGACAAGCATCGCCTTGCGAAACCGACTGCCTGAAGCGAGGATGATTTTTTCGGTCATGGTGCGCCTGATTACCCGTCGAGTTGTTTATCCAAGAAGTAAACCGTTGCGCCCGTCGCCTCTGTCACGGCATGGATCCTAGGGTCCCCGCCACGTCGCTTCGCGACTGCTCCGCCCTAGGATGACGAAGGCGCAATGGTTGATGGCCAATCACCAATGTTGGCGATTGGCAGGGACGACCCTCGCTTCGTCATCCTAGGGCGAAGCAAGGAGCGCAGCGACGCAGCGCAGACCCTAGGATCCATGCCGCGACCTTCGAGCGTCGCGACGGTGGACGTTGGCGACGCGCAACCCGGCCCCGTCTATCTATTCTTGCCCCTCAGGGCAACGATCGCCGCAGCCGTTTCCTCGATCGAGCGGCGGCTGACGTCGATCATCGGCCAGCCATGGCGGGTGCAGATCTGGCGGGCGTAGGCGAGTTCCTCGGTGATGGCGGCGCGGTCGACATAGTCGCCCGCCTCGTAGGAACCGCTGTTGCCGAGAATGCGGTTTTGCCGGACATGCGAGATCCGCTCGGCGGTGGCGATCAATCCGACGACCAGCGGCGTCTTGGCATTGACCAGGCTTTCGGGCACCGGCACGCCGAGCACGATCGGGATGTTGGCGGTCTTGATGCCCCGGTTGGCGAGATAGATGCTGGTCGGCGTCTTCGAAGTGCGCGAGATGCCGACCAGCACGACATCGGCATCGTCCATGTTGAGGGGCAGCTGGCCGTCATCATGGTCCATGGTGAAGTTCAACGCGTCGATGCGGCGGAAATATTCGGCATCGAGGACATGCTGGGCGCCGACGCGGCGGCCGGCCGGCGTGCCGAGATAGGACTGGAACACGGTGAGCACCGGTTCGAGCACCGAGACACAGGGTAGGCCCATGGTGGCGCAGCGCTCGTCGATGCCGCGGGCCAGCTTCTGGTCGACGACCGTATAGAGGATGATGCCCGGTTCCTCCTCGATGTCCTCGAACACCTTTGCCACCTGCTTTTCGGTGCGGATCAGCGGATAAATGTGCTCGATGGCGCGCGCATCCTTGTATTGCGCCGAAGCGGCGCGCCCGGCGGCAAGCAGCGTTTCGCCGGTCGCGTCGGAAATCAGATGCAGGTGGAAGAAGCTCTGGGGTTTGTTCACAGGGGGCACCTGGGGCTGTGGGCTTGTGTGGATAAAGCCGGGCGAAAAGACCGGCTGGTCGGAAGCGACTGTATCAGATGGCTAGATGTCCACAATTCGATGCGCTGTCAGCTTCGTCGGGCGCCTGGGGACAAGTCCGGGGACAGGTTTTCCCGACCTGCTTCCATCCACAGGGCCAATCCTGCCCGAACTATTCAAGGCATTGACTCCAAAGACCGATTCCGGACTGTCCCCAGAACCCTACAATCCCGAAAGACAAGCGCGCGACAATATGCTTGCTGGTGTTTTCCGGGGCAAAGCGGGACAGGTGACAACCACCACAACCAACAGACTCTTAGAATCAGAAGAATCTTAGATATAAGAATCTTTAAGATTATAGGGAGGCTGGGAGAGGCGAACTCGATGGCGCAAAGCCGGATCATGCTGGACGTGCTGAAGGGCGAGGCGGTGTTTCCACCGCCGCTCTGGATGATGCGCCAGGCCGGGCGCTATCTGCCCGAGTACCGGGAGACCCGCAAACGCGCCGGTTCGTTTCTCGACCTCTGCTACAATCCCGACCTTGCCGTCGAAGTGACGCTGCAGCCTATCGAACGCTTCGGCTTCGATGCATCGATCCTGTTCTCCGACATCCTCGTCGTTCCGCATGCGCTTGGCCGGGACGTGCGTTTCGAGGAAGGGCGAGGCCCGCTTTTGACACCGATCACGGCAGCCGAGATCTTGGCTCTGGAGAGCAAGGTGTTTCACGTGAATCTCGAACCGGTCTACGAGACGGTCCGCAGGCTGCGGGCAAGATTGCCCGGCGAGACCACGCTGATCGGCTTCTGCGGCGCGCCGTGGACTGTGGCGACCTACATGATCGCCGGCCACGGCACACCGGACCAAGCGCCGGCGCGGCTGTTTGCCTATCGCGAGCCGGCGGCCTTTCAACGCCTGCTGAAAGTGCTCGCCGATCATTCGGCCGCTTATCTCATTCGCCAGATCGAGGCGGGCGCCGACGTGGTGCAGATTTTCGATTCCTGGTCGGGCGTGCTCGATGATGCCTGCTTCGATCGGTTCTGCGTCGAACCGGTGGCGGAGATCGTCAGGCAGGTCAGCGCTGTCCATCCGGAGGTTCCGATCATCGGTTTTCCAAAGGGCGCCGGGGCTCGCTACCAGAGCTATCGCCAGAAGACCGGCGTGACGGGGCTGGGGATCGACTGGACGGTGCCCCTGGAGGCAGCGAAGGATTTGCAACGCTCCGGGGCAGTGCAAGGCAACCTCGATCCCTTGCGGCTCGTGGCTGGCGGCAAGGCCCTGTCCGATGGCGTCGAGACGATCCTCGGGGCGCTCGGCGATGGGCCGCTGATCTTCAATCTCGGGCATGGCATCACGCCGGAGACGCCGGTGGCGCATGTCGAGGCCATGGTGAAACTGGTGCGGAGCGCGACACGCCGATGAGCGAGATGAAAAACACGAACGGTACCGGCCACGCGATGATGCGCATGATTTTGAGCCTTGGCGTCCTGGTTGTCCTGGCGGCGCTGCTTTTTTTCGTCGCGCCCGACGATTTCTATCCCTGGGCGAAGGCGATCCATGTGCTGGCCATCATCGCATGGATGGCGGGCATGCTCTATCTGCCGCGGCTGCTGGTCTATCATGCGGATGCCGAGAAGGGGTCCGTCCAGTCCGAAACCTTCAAGGTGATGGAGCGGCGCCTGCTGCGCGGCATCATCAATCCGGCGATGATCGTGACCTGGGTTTTCGGGCTGTGGCTTGCCTGGAAAGGCTTTGCGTTCCAGGGCGGTTGGCTGCACGCCAAGATCGCCGCGGTGATCCTGCTGTCGGCGGTTCATGGCTATCTTGCCGGCGCGGTCCGCAAATTCGCCGATGACCGCAACGAAAAGACGGCTCGGCACTGGCGAATCGTCAACGAGATCCCCACATTGCTGATGATCGCCATCGTGATCCTGGTTGTCGTCAAGCCGTTCTGAGGCCTTTCAGCCCGCAAAACGCGGCTTGCTCTTTCACTCGACCGACGATAAAAGACGGGTCTTCCTTCCCGTCATGCGCCGCCCTTCATTGCTTTCGGCCGCGCCCGGCATTTGTCGCATCCCGTCGATATCCTCCCAAAGATTACCCAGACTCCATCTATTCAAGGTCCGTCTATGCAAGAAATGAAACTCGCAGAGTTCAAGAACAAGAAGCCGCCAGAGCTGATCGCCTATGCCGAATCGCTTGAGGTCGAAAACGCCAGCGTCATGCGCAAGCAGGAGCTGATGTTCGCGATCCTGAAGAAACTGGCCGCACAGGACGTCGAGATCATCGGCGACGGCGTGGTCGAGGTGCTGCAGGACGGTTTCGGTTTCCTGCGCTCGGCCAATGCCAATTACCTGCCAGGTCCCGACGACATCTACATTTCGCCGTCGCAAATCCGGCGCTTTTCGCTGAAGACCGGCGATACGGTCGAAGGACCGATCCGCAGCCCGAAAGAGGGCGAGCGCTATTTCGCGCTGCTCAAGGTCAACACGATCAATTTCGACGACCCCGAAAAGATCCGCCACAAGATCCATTTCGACAATCTGACGCCGCTCTACCCGACCTCGCGGCTGAAGATGGAAATGGAGGTTCCGACTTCCAAGGACATCTCTGCCCGCGTGATCGACCTGGTGGCGCCGCTGGGCAAGGGCCAGCGCGCTTTGATCGTCGCGCAGCCGCGCACGGGTAAAACCGTCCTGTTGCAGAACATCGCCCATTCGATCACCACCAACCATCCGGAATGCTACCTGATCGTGCTTCTCATCGATGAGCGGCCGGAGGAAGTGACCGACATGCAGCGCTCGGTGAAGGGCGAGGTCGTCTCCTCGACCTTCGACGAGCCGGCGGTGCGCCACGTGCAGGTCGCCGAGATGGTCATCGAGAAGGCCAAGCGCCTGGTCGAGCATGGCCGCGACGTCGTCATCCTGCTGGATTCGATCACGCGTCTTGGCCGCGCCTACAACACCGTGGTGCCGTCATCGGGCAAGGTGCTGACCGGTGGTGTCGACGCCAACGCGCTGCAGCGCCCTAAGCGCTTCTTCGGCGCCGCGCGCAACATCGAGGAAGGTGGTTCGCTGACCATCATCGCGACAGCGCTGATCGATACCGGCAGCCGTATGGACGAAGTCATCTTCGAAGAGTTCAAGGGCACCGGCAATTCGGAAATCGTGCTCGACCGCAAGGTGGCCGACAAGCGCATCTACCCGGCCATGGATATTCTCAAATCCGGCACCCGCAAGGAAGACCTGCTGGTGGCGCGTTCGGACCTGCAGAAGATCTTCGTGCTGCGCCGCATCCTGGCCCCGATGGGAACGACCGACGCGATCGAGTTCCTGATCGACAAGCTCAAGCAGACCAAGACCAATGCCGACTTCTTCGATTCGATGAACACCTGACGATCGGGCCGAGGGCCTTTCCACCTATTATCGAACCCCATTCCGGCACCGGAATGGGGTTTTCATTGTCGGGTAACCGAAGCTGCAATGTCGGCTATTGGCAGCGCAGCATTTGTTGCAGTTCCACGGGGTCGCTTATCATCGGCAGGCAGACCTGGCCGGTGCAAAGCCAGGCGCCGGCCGCGCTCGTCGGCGGCAGAACACCGCCGGGCAGCAAAGATCGATTCGTTTCCGAACCGATCGCGACGACAATATCGACGCGACGCGGATCGGGATTTCGATTCGCCACCGGAACGAGGGTCGGGTTCGCCAGATCGTCGACAAGCACGAGCTTTAACGGCTCGATGGCCAGGGCGCTGGCATTGACGATGCCCGCCTGCCCATGGGCCTGATGCGCGGCGCGTCCTGATGCATGTTCGGCAATTGTCCAGGCTTTTTCCTGCAGGCGGAGATCGCCGGTGACGGAGGCAAGACGGACCAGCGCCTCGATGATCTGGCCGGTGGCCGAGGGTATCGCTTCATCGACATCGCCCCGGATGCGGATTGGCACATCGGTGCTGTCAGACGCAGTCAGATAATAGCCGGCGCCGTTGGCATCGGCATGCCAGAGATCGAGCTGTTCGATGAAGCGCATGGCCTGATCGATGTAGGTCCAGTCACCCGACGCTTCGAACAGCGAGATTGCCGCGTTGGCCATGGCGGCATAGTCACTCGACAAGGCAGGGAACAGTTTCCGGCTGCCAAGCATCGAATGCGGCAAGCGTCCATCGCGGCTGGACGTCGCGATATGGGCGAAGGCCTGCGCGGCGGCGTCGATCCAGTCGGGCCGCCCCAGTGCGCGGCCGGCCTCGGCCAGGGCCGCGATCATCTGGCCATTCCAGTCGGTGAGGGTCTTGGCATCGAGGCCTGGGCGGACCCGCCCTTCCCTTGTTGCCAGAAGTTTCGCCTTCAGGGCCTGGAGCCGATCGCGCTCGGCCATGCTTCGCGTCTGCTGGCCCGGGGTCTGATGGACGATCGGCTTGCCTTCCCATCCGTCTGGGCCAGAGAGCGTGAAGTAATTGAAAAACAAGGTCGAATCGTCACCCAGGGCAGCTACTATCTGTTCCTTGCTCCAGGTGTAGAAAAGCCCTTCTTCGCCATCGCTGTCAGCATCGAGGCTGGATGCAAACGCGCCGCCGTCGACGCGCATCTCGCGCAGCAGCCAGTCGACTGTCTCTTCGATTCGTACCCGGAACAATTCATTGCCGCTTGCCGCAAAGGCCCAGTTGCAGAAGCGGATCAGCTGGGCGTTGTCGTAAAGCATCTTCTCGAAATGCGGCACCAGCCACTCGGTATCGGTTGAGTAGCGGCTTAGGCCGCCGCCGACATGATCGTAGATGCCACCGCCCAACATACGCTCGAGGCTGAGCAGCACATCGTCGCGATGGCGGGGATCGCCGTCCCGCAGCCATGACAGCACAACGTCAGCATGAACGGTGCATTGGCGAACTTCGGGGCGCCGCGCAGGCCGCCGAGCTCGTGGTCAATCATGTCACCGATGCCCCTGGCAAGCTCTGCCAGCGTGCCGCGGTCGAGCGCGGTTGCGGCGTATGAACCGGCAAGCCTTGTCTCGACATGAGAGGTCAGGCCGTCGGCCCTCTGGTTCAGGCTCTCCCGCTTCTCCCGCCAGGCCTTATCTACCGCCTGCATCACCTGGATGAAGCCTGGGCGGCCATAGCGCGGCTCGCGGGGAAAATAGGTGCCGCCCCAGAACGGCTTGCCGTCCGGCGTCAGGAACATCGTCAGCGGCCAGCCGCCCTGCTCGCCCATCGACGACAGCGCCGCCATGTAGATCTGGTCGATGTCCGGCCGCTCCTCGCGGTCGACCTTGATATTGACGAACAGACGGTTCATGACGGCGGCGACGTCGTCGTGCTCGAAGCTCTCGTGCGCCATCACATGGCACCAGTGGCAGGCCGCATAGCCGACCGACAGCAGGATGGGCCGGTCGAGGGCCTTCGCTTCATCCAGCGAAGCAGGCGACCAGGCCCGCCAATGCACCGGATTGCCGCTGTGCTGCCGCAGGTACGGGCTGGCCTCTTCGGCAAGCAGGTTGCTCTGAGGCAATGTCACGGTGTTACTCCGGTATGGATGGCTGCAGCGCGTAACTAGGGCGGTTCGATAGAGCGGGCAAATGATTTCAGGTACTTCGATCGTGGCGCTGTCAAGCGGCCGGCTTCCCGCCGGTGTCGCCGTGATCCGGATATCGGGGCCGCAGACTCGATTCGTAGTCGAAACGATTGCGGGCCGCTTCGTTGGGGAACGGGTGGCGATGCTGCGGAAGCTTCGGGCACCGGATGGAACGCTGCTCGACACAGGTCTCGTCGTGTTCTTTCCGGGACCGGCCAGTTTTACCGGCGAGGATGTCGCCGAATTCCACGTTCATGGCGGGCGTGCCGTGGTGAAAAAGGTCCTGGAGACCATCGCCGGGTTCGATGGCGTCAGACATGCGGAACCCGGTGAATTCACGCGCCGTGGCTTTCTCAACGGCAAGATGGACCTGGTCGAGACGGAGGCGCTCGCCGATCTCGTCAATGCCGAGACCGAAGCCCAGCGACGCTTTGCCGTCCGGAATGCCGAGGGCGTGCAGAGCGAACTTTACCTGGGTTGGCGTCGCCGGTTGATCCATGGGCGAGCCATGATCGAGGCGGAGATCGACTTCGCCGACGAGGATGATGTACCTGGTTCCGTTTCGGATACGGTTTGGTTGGACATTCGGTCGATGATCGAGGAGATCGATCGACATATTGCCGGGTTTCGATCGGCTGAGATCATTCGGGATGGTTTCGAAGTCGTCATCCTCGGTCCGCCCAACGCCGGCAAGTCGAGTCTGTTCAACGCCTTGACGCAGCGCGATGCAGCTATCGTAACGGATGAGCCAGGCACGACCCGCGATCTTCTTGAAGTGACACTTGAACTAGAGGGGATTCGCGTCAGGCTGACAGACACGGCGGGATTGCGCGATGGACCGGGGAGAATCGAGGCGATTGGCATCGAGAAGGCCAGGGCCAAGGCCGACAAGGCCGATCTGTTGCTGTTGCTGCGTGACCTGGCGGACCCGGTTGATTTGGCCATTCCGGACACCGTACCGGCGCTGCGCGTCGGGACCAAGGTCGATCTGTTGGACGCGGAGGCAGCTCGGGATGCGGCCAGTCGATACGACTTCGTCATATCGGTCGTCAGTGGGGCCGGTTTCCAGGATCTACTGAGCGAGATCGGCCGGCGTGCGGCGGATGCAGCGGGCAATGTTGGCGATGTTCTGCCTTCCAGGCTACGCCATGTAGAGCTGCTCAGCGAAGCAAGTCGCCATTTGCGTCGTGCGCTCGGTGGGCACTCCGCAGGTCAGGAGCTGCGGGCCGAGGAACTGAGGCTGGCAGCCGACCAGCTCGGTCGAATAGTCGGCGCCGTTGATGTCGAGGACCTCCTCGATGTTATCTTCTCGCAGTTCTGTATAGGGAAATGACTCACGTGAAACATCGGCGCCGGGTGTTTCCATGATTCACGTGAAACAGCCGGTTAAGAGTGATCCGAGTAAAACAGCCATATGGAGCGGTTAGCTTGTTTCACGTGAAACGATGCACCGAGTTTTCTTGACAGCCAAGTCCAGCAAGGACATGTGTCGGCCGAATCATTGAGTCCGGGATATTTGGAATGACCGATCGCTATGATGTGATTGTTGTCGGCGGCGGCCATGCGGGTTGCGAAGCGGCCAGTGCGGCAGCGCGCGCCGGCGCGAAGACGGCCTTGGTGACGCTGCGCTTCGATACGATCGGCGTGATGTCCTGCAATCCGGCCATTGGCGGGCTTGGCAAGGGTCATCTGGTCCGCGAGATTGACGCCATGGACGGGCTCATGGGTCGTGTGGCCGATGCCGCAGGCATCCAGTTCCGCTTGCTCAACCGGCGCAAGGGTCCGGCGGTGCGCGGGCCGCGCACCCAGGCTGACAGGAAACTGTATCGGCTGGCGATGCAGGAAGCGATTCGGCAGCAGAACGATCTCGATGTTGTCGAAGGCGAGGTCCTCGATTTCGAAATCGACGACGGCCAGATCGCAGCCGTCCTTCTGGCTGACGGCCGCAGGCTGGCCTGCGGCGCGGTTGTTCTGACGACCGGAACCTTCCTACGCGGGCTCATTCATATCGGCGAGAAGAAGATTGTCGCCGGTCGCGTGAACGAGCAGGCGAGCCATGGCCTGTCGGCGACGATGACGCGGATTGGGTTTGCGCTCGGAAGGCTTAAGACGGGAACGCCGCCTCGCCTCGACGGTCGCACCATCGATTGGGCATCGCTGGAGAGCCAAGCAGCGGATGAGGATCCGGTGCCGTTCTCGCTGATGACCGATCGCATCGAGACGCCCCAGATCGAGTGCGGCATCACCCGGACCACATCCGCCACGCATGAATTGATCCGCGCCAACCTCGGCCGTTCCGCCATGTATTCCGGGTCGATCGAAGGCGTGGGTCCGCGCTACTGCCCGTCTATCGAGGACAAGATCGTCAAGTTCGGTGACCGCGACGGCCACCAGATCTTCCTGGAGCCGGAAGGGCTCGATGACGACACCGTCTATCCAAACGGTATCTCGACCTCCCTGCCCGAGGATGTGCAACTCGATATGCTGAAAACCATTCCCGGGCTGGAACGAGCGGTGATGCTGCAACCCGGCTACGCCATCGAGTATGATCATGTCGATCCGCGCGAACTGCATAAGACGCTTGAGACGAAGCGCATTGCCGGGCTTTTCCTGGCGGGACAGATCAACGGGACGACCGGTTATGAGGAAGCTGCGGGCCAAGGCCTGCTGGCGGGGCTGAATGCGGCCCGGAAGGCGTCGGGCTCAGAGCAGATCGTGCTCAGCCGCACCGAGGCCTATATCGGGGTCATGGTCGACGACCTGACCAGCCGCGGCATCAGTGAACCCTATCGCATGTTCACCTCGCGAGCCGAGTTCAGGTTGTCGCTGCGCGCCGACAACGCGGACGAGCGTCTGACGCCCCTCGCCATGAAGCTGGGGATTGCGTCGGCGGAACGGATGCAGCGTTATGCTTACTTGATGCAGCGGCTCGACGCGGCCCGTGAGCTGGCGAAATCGCTGACGATGACGCCTAATGAAGCGGCGCGGCATGGGCTGGAGATCAATCGCGACGGCGTGCGCCGGTCCGGCTATGAATTGCTCGCCTATCCCGACGTCAATGTCGTATGGCTGTCCAAGGTCGAGCCGAAGTTTGCTGCAATCGATGCAAAGACCGCCGAGCGGCTCGAAACGGAGGCGAAATATTCGGTCTATCTCGATCGCCAGAAGGCGGATGTTGTCCATATCAGGGGCGAGGAGAGCCGGTTGATTCCTGAAACTGTCGTTTTCAGCGCCGTTCCTGGGCTATCCAATGAGCTGAAACAGAAAATGCATGCGCGGCGCCCGCGGTCGATAGCCGATGCCCAGCGAATGGAAGGCATGACACCAGCCGCGCTTGCCATAATCATCGCGCATGTCCGGCAGCATGAAAGTGCTCGGAAGGACGTCGCGTGAGTGC
>NZ_JBAZUD010000040.1:0-34652 GCF_041661565.1 Mesorhizobium sp. | reverse complement strand
TGACCGACCATGGCGTCGGCGTCGCCGACTTCAACCAGTACGGCACGCGGCGCGGCAACCATGAGGTGATGATGCGCGGCACCTTCGCCAACATCCGCATCCGCAACCACATGCTGGGCGAGAATGGACGCGAGGGCGGCTACACCATCCACTATCCGTCGAAGGAAGAGGAATCGATCTACGACGCGGCGATGGAGTACAAGAAGGAAGGCGTGCCGCTGGTCATCTTCGCCGGCGTCGAATACGGCAACGGCTCGTCGCGCGACTGGGCGGCCAAGGGTACGAACCTCCTTGGTGTGCGCGCGGTCATCGCGCAGTCCTTCGAACGCATCCACCGCTCGAACCTGGTCGGCATGGGCGTCATCCCCTTCGTCTTCGAGGACGGCACCTCATGGGCCTCGCTCAATCTGAAGGGCGACGAACTGGTCGAGATCGACGGCTTGAGCGCCATCAAGCCGCGCCAGACGATGACCGCCAGGATCACCTATGGCGACGGCACGGTGAAGAATGTGCCGATCGTCTGCCGGATCGATACGCTGGACGAGCTCGACTACTTCAAGAACGGCGGCATTCTACAGTACGTGCTGCGCGATCTCGCTGCGTAGCAGCGAGGGAATAGGGCTTGGGCAGTAGGGAACAGGGCCCTACTGCCCACTGCCTTTTTTCGGTGCCCCGAACCGCGCCGCCGCCGCCAGCAGCACGGCCAGCATCAGCCCGTTGAAGATATGCCAGAGGAAATGCGTGCCGAGCGGAAAGCCGGCGCAGACCAGCGGGTCGATCATCCGGCAGAGGACGGACACGACGAAGATCGCCGAGCCCGCCAGATTGTACCAGCCGGCGCGATTGCCGCTCGCCGCCACCCAGGCGCCGAAGAAGGCAAGCGCCAGGAACGGCGGCAGATAGCCCGTGGTGCCATTTGAAGCCTGGCGCAGCCAATCCGGCACGGCGACCGTGATCAACCCCGTGACCACGTAGAACACGATGAAGACGGCGATCGCCTTGCCCCATCCCATGCCAAGGAACCGCCGCAGGTTGAACAGCGTATAGGCCAGCGTGAAGCCGGCGATCGGCAGGACGTCGGCCCACACCGTGCCCTTGGTGGCAAAGGTATGGAAGATCGTCGACCCGATGCCGATCGCCACCACCCACCAGGCCAGCACCT
Organism: Mesorhizobium sp.; assembly: GCF_041661565.1. Taxonomy (GTDB): domain Bacteria; phylum Pseudomonadota; class Alphaproteobacteria; order Rhizobiales; family Rhizobiaceae; genus Mesorhizobium. The sequence continues at coordinate 33,490 of NZ_JBAZUD010000040.1, read as the reverse complement.
CCGCGAAGGTACCGGTGCGGTGACGCCGGACTTCGCGCACACCCCATAACCCTGCGGCAATAAAAGCAAGGTTGGTCAAAGCATTGGTTGGCTCGGCCCAAAGTCCAGGACCGATTCTTTCGCAATAAAGATCGACCGGGGTCAGGAGAGTTTGCCACATGGTGATGATGCCGCCGCCGAATCGAACCAGTGTGTGAAATGCAATGGCTTCACCTATTGCCGCCCTGCCCGTCGTTGCAACGGAAAAATTTCACCGCAACGTGACTTCCCGTTGACTTCCGGTTCTGCCACATATTTTAGCAATCAGAACAAAGCCGGCGCCACCGGCGGGAATTGGAATGACCATGGCCTCGCGAAAATCATTGTGGCTGGCGGCCCTTGTGCTGGCCCTGCCGGCGTTTGCCGGTGCCGGCCATACCGACGAGGCCGGTGGGGCTGAGAAGGAAAAGCCCCGAATTGAGCGGCCGCTGGGCGTGGTCGAACTGTTTACCAGCCAGGGCTGCAACTCCTGTCCGCCGGCCGATGCGTACTTCGCCGAACTCGCCGGCAAGGAGGACATCGTCGCGCTCGCCTACCATGTCGACTACTGGGACTATCTCGGCTGGCAGGATACGCTGGGCCGCAAGGAAAACACCGAACGGCAGTACGACTATATGCGCGCCTTCGGCAACCGCTCCGTCTACACGCCGCAGGCCGTCATCAACGGCCGCGTGCACCTCAACGGCGCCAATCGCGGCGAGGTCGATGGCGCGCTCGCCCGCATGGCGCGATCTGGCGAAGGCATGCACGTACCCGTCAAGATCAGCCGCACCAGCGACCGCGTGATCATCGATGCCGGCGACGCCGGCGCCGGTCCGAGCGACGCGCATGTCGTCATCGTCTATTTCGACGCGCCGCGGACGGTCAAGATCGCCCAGGGCGAGAATTCCGGCCGCAGCATGACTTACTGGAACGCTGTCACCGGCATCCAGACCGCCGGCATGTGGCACGGCAAGGCGCAGCGCTATGAATTGCCGATGAGCGAGATCACCAAGAAGGGCGGCTGCGCCGTGCTGCTGCAGTCCGTCGGCAAGGACGGCCTGCCCGGCCCCATCCTGGGCGCCGCGTTCATCCACAAGCCGTAACGGAATTGCCGCACCGGTCCCGCCTTCGTCATCCTGGGGTGAAGCAGGAGCGAAGCTCCGTCGCGGAGACCCCAGGACCCCTGCCTTGACATTTGCCGTATGCAAAAGCGGTCCAGGGCCGAGCGGTCGACCCGACCACGGAACCCTTGTGCGCCTATCCTGAAACGCCGCCCTCTTCGGCCGATGTCGCGGCACGGGTCTGCGTGCAGCATCGCGGCGCTCCACCCTTGGGACAACGGCTCGGGGCAGCACAACCGACCCAAAACGAAAAAACCGACGTCAGCTTGCTTCTGACGTCGGTCATTTAGGTTTTGGGATCGTCGCACCCGATCCTTCCGAGGAAAGACCGAGGTTGGTTCGATCCGACGCAGACCCGTGGGCGGGGGGCTTGGGGTTTACGAGCCGGTGCCGGACCGAACCGTCTCAGGCAACACCCGTAAATTCGTCGGACATTGGGGCATGAGCGCGGATAAAAAAAGGCGGAAATGTGGCGGAGCATCACCAATTCCAACAGCGCGATTCATAAAAGTGACTGGACGTTGCGGAAACCGCGCGTCGCTGGCCTCACCTTGCGGGCCTTGCAATTGAGCGGCGAACGCGCCAACTTTGATCGGAATGGATTGATTTCGAAGGATCGGGGCATGACCGATGACAGCGGCGGCACGGGGGATGGGGACGCATCCGCGATATTGATCCCGTTGCACGAGGCGAGACGCGAGCGTCTCGACCAGCCGGTGCGATTCGATCGGCGGGAACTCGACCAGATCCTCAGGCTCTACGGCCGCATGGTCGCCGCCAATGAATGGCGGGACTACGCCATCGATCATCTCAGCGACAGAGCCGTGTTTTCCGTGTTCCGCCGCACCAGCGAAGTGCCGCTGTTCCAGATCGTCAAGGACCCCAAGCTGGCCCGCAAGCAGGGCGCCTTCGCCGTGATCGCGGCTGGCGGTCGCATTCTCAAGCGTGGCCAGGAGCTAGGCCGCGTGCTCGGCGTGTTCGACAGCAAGCTGAAGGTCGTCGAGGCGTAAGCGGGGAAGGGAATTGGGGAAATGGAGAATTGACGAATTGAAGATCCGAAGAAGCCGGAGGTCAGAGCGCTGAGGCCTTTCCTCAATTCCTCAATTCCTCAATTCCTCATTTCACCAATTCTTCAACTCTCCATTTCCTCAATTCCTCATTTCCCTTTCCGGCCGCCGCGAAATGTCCGCTCCGGCAGCGACAGCGGATCGGGCGGCATTGTCGCCCCGCCGTTCAACGGCAGCTGCATGAACACCGTGTCGAGCCAGCGCCCGTGCTTGTAGCCGGAGCCTTCGAGGCGTCCCGAATGGTGAAAGCCGAGCTTTTCGTGCAGCCTGACCGACGCGCTGTCCGCCCGGCCATCGCCAATGACCGCGACGATCTGGCGAAAACCCGCTGCCTGGACGGCCTCGATCAGGCTTCGCATCAGCTTGAGGCCGACCCCCATGCCCTGGGCCTCGGGGGCGACATAGACGGAATCCTCGACGATGAAGCGATAGGCCGGGCGGGGCCGGAAGGCGCCGGCATAGGCGTAGCCAAGCACCGCGTCACCCTGTTCCGCAACCAGATAGGGAAAGCCCCCTTCCATCAGGCCGTCGAAGCGCGCGCCCATCTCGGCGCGGCTCGGCGGGTCGAGCTCGTAGCTGGCCGTGCCGTGGGTCACCGCATCGGCGTAGATCGCCGTGATCCTGTCGAGATCGGCCTCGGTTGCCAGCCTTATGGTGATGTTGCTCATGGTCCGCGCACGCCCTTGTGAGGCCTGAGATAACATCAAATGCGCCCGAAAAGAAAAGGGCGGCCGTTAGGCCGCCCTTGCGAAGTCGATGATCCAGCCGGTGACCGCTTAGCGGCGATCGCCCATGAACTGCAGCAGGAACATGAACAGGTTGATGAAGTCGAGATAAAGCCGCAGCGCGCCCATGATGGCCTTGCGGCCGGCGACATCGGAAGCGTCTCCTTCGAAATACATCTCCTTGATCTTCTGCGTGTCGTAGGCGGTCAGGCCGGCGAAGATCAGCACGCCGATCGCCGAGACGGCGAAGGACAGAGCCGACGACTGCAGGAAGATGTTGATCACCATCGCGATAATCAGCCCGAACAGGCCCATGATCAGGAACGAGCCCATCGCGGTCAGATCGCGCTTTGTCGTGTAGCCGTAAAGCGACAGCGCGCCGAAGCCGGCCGCGGTGGCGAAGAAGGTCTGCGAGATGCTGGCGGTCGTGTAGATCAGGAAGATCGACGACAGCGACAGCCCGACGAGGCCGGCATAGACCCAGAACGTGGTCTGCGCCGCCGAGACGCTCATCGACTGGACGCGGAACGACAGGAACATGACGGCGGCCAGCGGCGCCAGCATCACCACCCAGCGAAGCGGCGAACCGAAGATCGCGTAGCCGAACGAGGTCAGCATCTCGCCGCTCGGCAGCGTCGCGACAGCCGAAGCCGGATCCGTCGTAGTGGCCAGCATGATCGTGCCGACAGCCGCGAGGCCGGTGATGAGGAGGCCAAGCCCCATCAGATTGTAAACCTTGACCATGTAGGCGCGCAGGCCCTGGTCGATGTCGACGGCGGCGCCGGGCACGGCGCGCGTCTGGAAGTTGCGAATGGGTTCAGCCATGGAAGTCCTCTATTGCTTCTGCCCCGTCCGGTGTCAGGTCCTTCCGGACTTGCATCCTCCGGACCCAGGCGCCGCTGGAGGGGCTCCAGCATGCCTGTCGCGAAATATGATGGTTATTCGCGTCAAGAACAAGACCATGACCGGGTGTAATGCTTCGTGAGACAGCCAAATGTCCGGGTTTCCGGCCGGCCGGCGCGCCACATTACGCCGAATTAACCTGATACGGCCTTTCGCCCGAGCCTCTCAGAGGTTGCGCAGCACCGGCGCCGCCTTCTGGCCGAGCACGCGCCAGGTGCCGGCAAGGCCAATGCCGACCGTGATCCCCAGCGCGAAGATGACGGTTACCACCGCCACCTCGGGCATGAAGTGCGATGGCAGCGTCATGATGCGCGCGACGACGAACCAGGCAGCGGCTCCGCCAGCGGCGAGCGCGAAAATCGCCGTGGCAAGCCCGATCAGCGCGTATTCCAGAGAGAAGGCGGCGATCAGCGTGCCGCGCGTCGCCCCCAGCGTCTTCAGTACCACCGCGTCATGGATGCGCGCCCGGTTGCCGGCCGCCAGCGCGCCGGACAGCACCAGCACCGAGGCGATCAGAGCCACGCCGGCAGCCGCCCGGATCGCCGTGCCGAGCTGCCCGACCAGACGGTTCACCACATCGAGCGCATCCTTGACGCGCACCGTCGTCACCGCCGGGAAGGTAAGGGTGACGGCATTGAGCAGGCGCGCATCGTCCGCCGTCGAGGCATTCTTCTCGGTCAGCGTCGCCATCCAGCCATGCGGGGCGCCCGCGAATGTGTTGGGCGAGAACACCATGACGAAATTGATGCCCATCGTCTCCCATTCGACCTTGCGGAAATTGGCGATCCTGGCCGTCACGTTGCGGCCGAGCACATTGACGGTGATGGTGTCGCCGAGCTTCAGGCCGATCTGCTTGCCTTCCTGGTCCGAAAATGAAACCAGCGGCTCGCCGGCATAGGTGTCCGGCCACCATGAACCCTCGGTCAGCGTCGCGTTTTCGGGCTGCCTGGCGTCATAGGTCAGGCCGCGATCGCCTTTCAGCACCCAGGCGCCCTCCGCCGGCACCTTCACCTTGTCGACATCGACACCGTTCAACGCCATCACCCGGCCGCGCAGCATCGGCACCTTGGCCAATGTCCCCTGCGGCGCCTCCCTGCCGATCAGCGCCGAGAACGCGTCGACATCGCTGCCCTGGATATCGACGAAGAAGAAGTTCGGTGCGCGTTCCGGCAGATTGCCGGAAATCTGTTGCCGCAGATTGCCGTCGATGAGCGCCAGCGTCACCAGCAGTGTCAGCCCGAGCCCCAGCGAGAGCACGACCGACGGCGTCAGTGCGCCCGGCCGGTGGATGTTGCCGATGGCCAGCCTGAGCGCCACGAAGCGCACGCGCGGGCTCCTCCTGGCCGCCCATTGCACCAGCGCGCCGACGAGGCGCAGCACCAGGAAGGCAAGGATGGTGGCTCCGACAAAGATCGAGGCGATGCGCTGGTCGCCGGAAAACAGGATCGCCAGCGCCGCCAGGATCAGCGCGATGCCGACGGCCGCGGCGACATAGACAAGGCGTGGGAAGCCGCGGCCTTCCAGTCCCATCTCGCGAAACAGCGCGGTCGCCGGCACGTCGCGGGCGCGGCCGAGCGGCAGCAGGGCGAAGGCCAGCGTCACCAGCAGGCCGAACAGCGCCGCCATGCCGAGGGCGCCGGGATAGAAACCGCCTTGTGCCGGCACCGGAATGACGGACTGCAGCGCCGCGCTCGCCGCGAACGGCATCAGCGCTCCGAGCACGACACCCAGCACGATGCCGAGAGCCGCAATGATCAGGATCTGCACCAGGTAGACCGTGAAGACAAAGCCGCCTGAGGCGCCGAGACTCTTGAAGGTGGCGATGACGCCGCGCTTGCCGTCGAGATAGGCGCGCACCGCATTGGCGACGCCGACGCCGCCGACCACCAAGGCCGTCAGCCCGACCAGCGTCAGGAATTGCGAGAAGCGTTCGATGTTGGACGACAGTGCCGGCGCCGCGTTGCTCCGGGTGCGGATCGACCAGCCGGCCTCGGGAAAATCCCTGGCCGCCTGGTCCTGGATCGCCTTCAGCCGCGCCTCGTCGGCATCGGCAGGCAGGCGGATCTTGTAGGCATTCTCGACCAGGCTGCCCGGCTGGATCAGCCCGGCCGCCGCCAGCGCCTGGTTCGAGATCATCAGCCTTGGCGCGAAACCGAATCCGTCGGACACGGCATCGGGTTCCGTGACCAGCCTGGCGCGCAGTTCGAAGGTGGCGGTACCAAGTTTCAGCCTGTCGCCGAGCTTGAGATGCAGCCGTTCGAACAGGAGATCCGGTGCGGCGGCGCCAAAGACGCCGAACTGCTCGCCGAACAGTTCCTGTGTCGACAGCGCCGGCTCGGTCTCCAGGGCCCCGTAAAGCGGATAGGCGTCGTCCACAGCCTTGGCCTCGACCAGCGCCTGGTCCGTTCCATCGGCAAGACGCGCCATCGAGCGCATGCTGGTGGTGTGCGAAAGCACGCCCAGCCCGCCAAGGAAGCCGAGCTCGGCCGGGTTGGCGTCGCGCTGGTTGATCTGGAAACGAAGATCGCCGCCAAGCAGGGTCTGGCCCTGGTCGGCGACGCCGGCGGTGATCGACCGCGCCACCGAGTTGACACCGCCGATCGCCGCGACGCCGAGCGCGATGCAAGCGAGAAAGATCAGGAAGCCGGACAGCCCGCCCCGCATCTCGCGCAACGAAAAGCGAACCGCGAGCCTCAATGTGCGCGCCAACCCCATCAGGCTGTCGCCCTGACGGCCACGGGCGCCTCGATCCGGCCGGAGCGCATCGCCACCTGGCGAGGACAGCGCGCCGCCAGCGCCGGATCGTGGGTGACAAGAACCAGCGTCATGCCGCGTTCGGCGGCCTTGGCGAACAGCAGGTCGGCGACCTGCCGCCCGGTCGCCTGGTCGAGATTGCCAGTCGGCTCGTCGGCGATGAGGATGCGCGGCGACGGCGCCAGCGCCCGGGCGATCGCCACGCGCTGCTGCTCGCCGCCCGACAGCTCGCCGGGATAATGCGTGACGCGTTCGCTCAGGCCGACGGCCGCCAGCTCGCGGGCGGCCACCGAAAACGGATCCACGTGGCCGGCCAGTTCAAGCGGGACGGCGACATTCTCGAGCGCCGTCATGTTCGGAATGAGATGGAAGGACTGGAACACGATGCCGATGTTTCGGCCCCGAAACGAGGCCATCTGGTCCTCGCTCTTGCCATTGAGCAGCTCGCCGGCGATCCGTACCGTCCCCGAATCGACCCTTTCCAACCCGGCCAGGACCATCAGCAATGTCGACTTGCCGGAACCCGAAGGGCCAACGATGCCGGTGGCCTCGCCGCGCGCCACATCGAGGCTGACGCCTTTCAGCACGTGAACGGACGAGGCGCCTTGGCCGAGCGTCAGCGATACGTCTTTCAGCGCGATGACGGCTTCTGTCAAAATCAAATCGTCCTATATGGGAGGGTGAGGGCCCTGCCGCGGCAGGCTATCGTCGGAAGAATTCCTCTTGTCATATGGGGCCTGTCGCATGTCTTTCAAACGCAGCGTTGCCGCGGGGCTTGTCCTTCTCTCCGCCATTTGCGGCGCCATGTCGGCGGCCCGTGCCGAGCCGTTCAAGATCGTCGGCTTCGGTGACAGCCTGATGGCGGGTTATGGGCTTGGGCCCGGCGAGGGCTTCACCGACAAATTGCAGGCAGCCCTTCGGGCCCGGGGGCATGACGTGACTATCGCCAACGCCGGCGTTTCCGGGGACACTACCAGCGGCGGCCTGGCGCGGCTTGACTGGTCGGTGCCGGACGGAACCCAATTGGTCATTCTCGAACTCGGCGCCAACGACATGCTGCGTGGCGTCTCGCCAGATATCGCCCGCAAGAATCTGGACGAAATGCTGGGCAAGCTGAAGCAGCGAAAGATTCCCGTGCTACTGGCCGGCATGCTCGCCGCGCCAAATCTCGGCGCTCAGTACAAGACCGCCTTCGACGCCATCTTTCCGGACCTGGCGGCGAAATACGGCGTTCCGCTTTACCCGTTCTTCCTCGATGGCGTCGCCGGCCAGCCCGGCCTGCGGCTCGAGGATGGCCTGCATCCGAACGCCAAGGGCGTCGACCAGATGGTCGAACGCGCCCTGCCGGCGGTAGAAAAGGCAATCGCTGCAGTGCGGGGAGGAGCCTGAACCCAGGTTGACCACCCAAGTGGCGGACCTTTTGACCTGTAGCATCAAAAAGGATATACAACCTCTAAAAGGAGGGTCGGATGCCTATTATCATCAAAAGAGAAGAGACCGTTCGGCTCGCGCGAACGTTGAAACAAAAAACCGGCATGCCGATGACCCGCGTCATCCACGCAGCGCTCGAAGAACATATGAAACATCTAGGCAATGCCGGCGCCGACAGAGCCCGGCAGCTCGCTGAGATGCGGTCGATTAGCCGCCGCATAGCCCGGCTTCCCGAGCGGGATCCGCGTTCGGCCGACGATATCGTCGGCTACGACGAGAACGGTCTGCCGAGCTGATGGTCATCGACACGTCGGCACTCGTCGCGATCTTTCTGGGCGAACCCGAGGCTGATCGTTTCGATGAGGCCATCGCACTGTCGAATGTCCGGCTCCTGCCTGCGACTTGCCTGCTCGAGGCCAGAATGGTGCTGATGACCCGAAGGGATGAACGCTCGGCCAATGATCTCGATCTCTGGCTGCTTAAGGCCCATGTCGATATCGTCGCGATAGACGCCGATCTGGTGGATCTCGCCACGGCAGCATGGCTTGCCTACGGCAAGGGCCGGCATCCTGCTGGGCTGAATTTCGCCGACTGCCTCTCTTATGCCTTGGCGAAGAAGAGTGCCGAGCCCCTGCTGTTCAAAGGCAACGACTTTTCCCAAACCGACATCGAAGCGGCGCTGCGATAGTGGCAATCGCCTCTTCCATTGGTTCGGATCATGGAAGTCCGCCGCCGATCCCCCAAAAGAAACCTACGGCCAACAAACCTCTTGCTCCGTTTGACGTTCGATGATTCGCTAGGGGCATAGTTCGATTCGAGGAAGGGAGGCTCATCATGCCGCGTCTTTTCACCGCCCTCGAAATTCCGCGTGACGCCGCCCTTTCGCTGTCCCTGCTGCGCGGCGGCCTGCCAGGCGCCCGCTGGATCGACGTCGAGAACTATCACCTCACTCTGCGCTTCATCGGCGATGTTCCCGGTCACGTCGCCGACGAGATCGCCAATGCGCTCGACCGCGTGCATCGCCCCTCCTTTTCGCTCTCGCTGTCGGGTGTCGGCGCCTTTGGCCAGAAGAAGCCGCATGCGGTGTGGGCCGGCGCGTCCCCCTCGCCCGATCTTGCCGCGCTGCAGGGCGAAATCGATCGCATCTGCCAGCGGCTCGGCATTCCCGCCGATCCGCGCAAATTCATGCCGCATGTGACGCTGGCACGCCTGCGCAACTCAAGCCCGCTGGACGTCGCGCAATATCTCTCCGGGCGCGGAAATTTCTCGACGCTGCCGTTCCGCGTCGGCCGGTTCGTCTTGATGTCGTCGCGTGACTCGGTCGGCGGCGGCCCTTATATCGTCGAGGAAGCCTGGCCGCTCTCCGGCTCCGACAGCCGCGCCTCCAGCCGCCTCGCCAGCGCCTCCGACGCGTCCCGGATCATGCGGTAGACGGAGGCGAAGGCTTCCGGCCCGTCATAATAGGGATCGGGCACGTCGCGCGGCCGCCCCTCGGCGAACTCCAGGAACAGATGGATCCGGTCACGCGTCGTCGACGGCGCAAGCGCCTTCAGATCGGCGACATTCGACCTGTCCATGCCGAGAATCAGGTCGAAACGGGAAAAGTCCTCCGGCGCGACCTTTCGTGCCCGTTGCGCGGCGATGTCCACGCCGTGACGCACCGCGACGGCGATCGAGCGTGGATCGGGAGCGGAGCCAACCTCCCAGCTGCTGGTCGCGGCCGAATCGAGCAGCATGGCCCGGCCGCACTGCCCCCAGACGTCGCGAAAAACACCTTCGGCCAGTGGCGACCGGCAGATGTTGCCGAGGCAGACGAAAAGAATGGAATTGATCGGCTTCGCGCTCATCGAGCCGGAATTGGTCTTGCGCATGTCATTATCCAAAACCGCGACGCACTCCTGCGCTAAATGCATTATGGTGGGGCTCATTTTGTCGGATAGCACGGGAAATCGAGATGGCGAGAGAGAAACTGGACAGGCAGGCCGCTGAAGCAGCGCTGGTCGGGCTCGACGGCTGGGCATTGGCGGAAGACGCCGCCTCCATCAGCCGCACCTTCACGTTCAAGAATTTCTCCGAGGCCTTTGCCTTCATGACGCGTGTCGCCCTGGCCGCGGAAAAGATGGACCACCATCCCGAATGGTCGAATGTCTACAAGACCGTCGACGTCACGCTGAACACCCATGATGCCGGCGGCGTCACCGCGCTGGACATCGAACTGGCAAGCAAGATGAACCGCTTTGCCGGCGGCTGATGCCTCGTCTGGAAATGGGGACAGGATACAGCTGCCAAATCGGCATCGGCATCTTGCACCGCGGTTCGGGTTTCCCCACATTTTCCTTCGCGGGCATGCGCTGGTGCGCACAGGCTCTGCAAGGAGAGGTTGATGGCGCGGCAGTCCGGTTCTGATTTCTTCGGCTTTGGCGGCAAGCTTGGCGACGAGAAGGATGTGCGCGAGAAATTCTGGCGCACGGCGAAGAAGGCCGCGCGGCAGATTCCGTACATGGAAGAGGTCGTCGCCGCCTATTACTGCGCCATGGACAAGAAAACGCCGCTGCGCGCCAAGGGCACCCTGCTGGCCGCGCTCGGCTATTTCGTGCTTCCGGTAGATGTCATCCCCGATTTCGTCGTCGGGCTTGGCTTCACCGACGACATTGCCGTCCTCACCGCCGCGATCACCGCTGTCAGCGCCCACATCACGCCGGCGCATCGCAAAGCCGCCAAACAGGCGATAGCCGACAAGGGCTGAGCGCTTCCGGACCGGCGCTCGACCGCTGGACATCGTCGTTCAGCGGCCCGGTAAAAAGTCAAACTCTTGCCGCTTTCGTGGCCTCCAAGTCGCCGAAGGGACGTCGCGCCACCCGCTCGCAAGGCGGCGGCGCGGGAATGGCGGCGGTTTCCTTGGGCGAAGATCCTTTTCTCTTGGGAAATTCACCCTTTGGTAACCCAGATTAAATCAAAATGAAGCGACGGGCAGGACGCCGAGCCGGCCTGCCTCCGCACCATTTGGAATACGGGAAAAGCGATGCGCGGATTGATTGCACTAGTTTCGAGCCTGGTCCTGGTGGCCGCGACAGCGCCTGTCATGGCGCAGTCGGCGACCAAGATCGGCCAGCACAATGCCTGGGGCACCTACAGCTACCAAGCATCGGGCGGCAAGGTCTGCTATGTCCTGACGGTGCCGACCGACAAGCAGCCGCCGACGCTCGACCATGGCGACATGTTCTTCTTCGTCAGCCAGCGGCCGGGGCAGCAAGTGTCCTATGAGCCGCAATTCATCGCCGGCTACACGTTCCAGGAAGGCTCCAAGGCCACCGTCACCATCGACAAGAAGAGCTTCTCGATGTTCACGCGCGGCAAGTCGGCCTGGGTCGAGAACGCCGCCGAGGAACCCGTGCTGATCGCCGCCATGAAGACCGGCACCGACATGAAGGTGACGGCCAAGTCCGGCCGCGGCAACCCGACCTCTTACGTTTTCTCGCTGAAGGGCATTTCGGCGGCGCTGTCGTCGATCGCCAAGTGCAAATAGGCAAGGCCTCATTTTGACCAAAGGCCGGGCTGCAAGGCCTTGCCTTCAGCCTGATTCCGGCACGGCTTCCGCCCGGCGCCTCCGGATTGCCTCGGCGATGAAGACGCGCGACAGCGCGTGGTAGAGCGGCTCGTGCGAGATCAGGCGCGCCGTGCCGTAGCCCAGCATCGAGGCCAGCATCAGCGCGATGACATTGTCATGATTGCCGGTCATTTCCAGGATGATGACGAACGCCGTCATCGGCGCCTGCACCACGCCGGCGAAATAGCCGGCCATGCCGAGCAGTGCCGCCGCGCCTGTGCTGGCGCCGAAGACGAGGCCGAGTGAACTGCCGACGCCGGCGCCCACCGCCAGGGAGGGTGCGAAGATGCCGCCGGGAATGCCCGAGACCATAGACAGCAACCCGGCCAGGAATTTCTCGGCGAAGAAGAACCAGGGCAGCGGCGTGCCTTCGACCGCGCCGCGCGCCTGCGCGTAGCCGGTGCCGAAGGTCAGCCCGCCCGATGCGATTCCGATCCCCGCCACGGCAAGCCCGCAGCCAGCGGCCACCAGCAGCGCGCGCGCCAGCGGCTGCTGCGTGCGCCAGCGACGGATCCGCCGCGTTGCCTTCAGCGCCAGCAGCGAGAACACGGCGCCAAAGCCGCCGCCGATGACGCCGCAGGCAATCACCAGCGGCCACTCGACGGCGAACGAGATCGTCTCCTTCGAGACGCCGAAATAGGTGTAGTTGCCGAGCAGCCCAAGCGAGGCGAGGCCGGCCAGGATCACCGCCGTCAGCACCAAGCCGTTGGTGCGCGCCTCATAGGTGCGGCCCATCTCCTCGATGGCGAACACGATGCCGGCCAGCGGCGTGTTGAAAGCGGCCGCGATGCCCGCCGCCGAACCGGCCAGGATCAGGCCGCGCGCCTGCGCCATGCCGCCCCAGCGCGCCGCCTGCAGCATCAGCGAGGCGCCGACCTGCACGGTCGGGCCCTCGCGGCCGATGGAAGCGCCACAGAACAGGCCGATGATGGTGAGTGCGATCTTGCCCGCCGCCAGCCGCAACGACAGGAGGTGGCCGCGGTCTTCATCGTCCCGCAAATGGCGCGCGGCGATTGCCTGCGGGATGCCGCTGCCCTGCGAGCCCGGGAAGAAGGCATGAGCAAGCCAGGCGCACAGCACGAAACCCAGCGGCGTGACCACGAGCGGCAGATAGAAGCGCCAACCGCCGCCGTCGTCGGTCATGATATGGAACAGCGCCTGCGCCTTGTCGGCCAACACCGCAAACAGCACGCTGATGATACCGATAGAGACCGCGCCGGCCCAGAACACCAGCCGCGGCTGCCACACACGCCGTGAGCCCAGCATGGCGCGCGAACGCCGCAGCATGGGGAATTTTCGCGATGTGCCGGCCATGTCGGTCCTCGTGGTAGGGAATAGGGCAGTAGGCAATAGGGGACTAGCGAGGAAGGTGGACCTGCCTCTACTGCCCACTGCCTACTGCCCTATTCCCTACCCCCGCATGACTCCGCGCTCAACCTGTGCTATGCGCCGCGCTTCATATCAGGCACGATGGATGAAATCGGCCGCAAACCGCTTATATCAGTGCAACCATGACCCTTTCCTTCGACCTTACCATTGAGGGTGCCCGCGATTCATTGCGCGCCCGCCCCGCGCCCGAGAAGCCGTCGCTGATCGGCCTGACGCGCGCCGAGCTCGGCGAGGCGCTGGTCGCATCGGGCGTCGTGCCGGAGCGCCAGGCGAAAATGCGCACCCAGCAGCTCTGGCACTGGATGTATGTGCGCGGCGTTTCCGATTTCGCCGGCATGTTCAACATCTCCAAGGACCTGCGCGCCGAGCTCGACAAGCATTTCACCGTCGCCAGGCCCGAGATCGTCGAGGAACAGATATCCTCCGATGGTACGCGCAAGTGGCTGTTCCGCTTCCCGCCGCGCGGCGCCGGCCGGCCGGTCGAGATCGAAACGGTCTACATTCCCGAGGAAGGCCGCGGCACGCTCTGCATCTCCTCGCAGGTCGGCTGCACGCTGACCTGTTCGTTCTGCCATACCGGCACGCAGAAGCTGGTGCGCAATCTGACCGCCGAGGAGATCCTGGCGCAATTGCTCACCGCGCGCGACCGGCTCGGCGATTTCCCCGACCGCGACACGCCGGACGGCGCCATCGTGCCGGCCGAAGGCCGCAAAGTGTCCAACATCGTCATGATGGGCATGGGCGAGCCGCTCTACAATTTCGAGGCGGTGAAGAAGGCGCTGCTGATCGCCTCCGACGGCGATGGCCTGTCGCTCTCCAAGCGCCGCATCACGCTGTCCACCTCCGGCGTCGTGCCGGAAATCTTCCGCACCGGCGAGGAGATCGGCGTCATGCTGGCCATCTCGCTGCATGCCACCAATGACGATTTGCGCGACCTGCTGGTGCCGATCAACAAGAAGTATCCGCTCAAGGAGCTGATCGCCGCCTGCCGTGCCTATCCCGGCCTGTCGAACGCCAAGCGCATCACCTTCGAATATGTGATGCTGAAGGACGTCAACGATTCCATCGAGGACGCCAAAGGGCTGATCAAGCTTCTGAAGGGCATTCCGGCCAAGATCAACCTGATCCCGTTCAACCCTTGGCCGGGCACCAACTACCAGTGCTCGGACTGGGAGACGATCGAGAAGTTTGCCGACTACATCAACAATGCCGGCTATGCCTCGCCGATCCGCACGCCGCGCGGCCGCGACATCCTCGCCGCCTGCGGCCAGCTGAAATCAGACTCGGAGCGCATGCGCAGGGTCGACCGACTCGCGCTGGAAGCCATGATGATCGCGGGGCACGGCGAGGCGTGAGCCGCGTCGTCGCCTATCTCGTCCGCTTCGCCGTCATCCTGTTCGGCTATGTCGTCGCGTCGCTTGCCGCCAGCGCCTTCCTCAACATCCTGTTCCTGGCCTCGCTCGGCACCATGCCGCAGCACGGCGAGCCGATGGCGGCAGCTTCCCTGTATGTCTCGATTCCCTTCGTTGCGCTGTTCGTCGCCTATTTCGCCCTGCTGCCGGCTTGCATCGTCATCCTGATCGCCGAAATCCTCGGCCGGCGCGACTGGCTGTTCTACGCGCTGGCGGGCGCGGTGGTGGCGGGCGTTTTCCTCGGCATGGTCGACCATGCCGGCGACACCACCTTCGCGGTCAGGGAGACCAGCGCCATCATGGCGGTGATCGGCGGCGGCATGGTGGGCGGCATCTTCTATTGGCTCGCCGCCGGGCGCCTTGCCGGAAGCTGGTGGCAAGGTGAACCGGGTTTCGACAATGACGGTCGAACAGGATGACGATGCCTATTTCGCCTGCGCCGTCAGGATCCTGAGCGCGAAGGCCGAGAACACGCCGGCGAACAGATAATCGACCACGCGCGTCACGCGCGGGCTGGCCTTCATCGCCGCGGAAAACCGTTCTGCCGCCAGCACCATCGGCGCGGTCACCGGGATCGACAGGACGATGAACATGAGGCCGAGGAAAAACAGCTTTCCCGGCGCGTGCGGATCATGCACGTCGACGAACTGCGGCAGGAAGGTCATGAAGAACAGGATGATCTTCGGGTTGAGCAGGTTGACGCCGAGCCCCGCCGCCCAGCTGCGCAGCAGCGAAATGCGGGGGCCTGTCTTCTTCTCCGGCGAAAAGGCCGAGCCCTTGGCGATCGCCTGCCAGGCCAGGAAGACGAGATAGCCGGCGCCGAATACCTTGAGGACAAGGAAGGCCATCGGCGAGGCGACGATCAGCGCCGAAACGCCGCCCACGACCAGCGTCGTGTGCACCAGCGTGCCGCACAGCGCGCCGGCCATCGAGGCAAACCCGGTGGCGCGGCCCTGGCTCAGCGTGCGCGAAACGAACAGGGTCATGTCCGGCCCGGGCGTGATCGCCAGGATCACGGTGGCGATGGCGAACTGGATCAGCGTGGCGGTGTCGGGAATGAAGGACATGGCTCGCCCTGTGGCTCGGGAACAGGCAGCCTATAGAGCATGCGGTCCGTTCTCGCCAGCGACTGGGGGGCGCAACGGCTGATCCAGCCCCTCTCAATCGTCTGTCGCGACGGCCTGCCTTCGCACGGCGACGGCTTGGTCTCTTGCGCTTTCCGGAAACGCCGTGATACCTCGCCCGCGAAGAACCCCTGTCGCGGAACCGCCAATATGTCAAAAGACGTCAAGAAGGTCGTGCTTGCCTATTCCGGCGGCCTCGACACCTCCATCATCCTGAAATGGCTGCAGACCGAACTCGGCGCCGAAGTCGTCACCTTCACCGCCGATCTCGGCCAGGGGGGCGAATTGGAGCCGGCGCGCCGCAAGGCCGAGATGATGGGCATCAAGGACATCCGCGTCGTCGATGTGCGCGAGGAGTTCGTCTCCGACTTCGTCTTCCCGATGTTCCGCGCCAATGCCGTCTATGAAGGCACCTATCTGCTCGGCACCTCGATCGCGCGGCCGCTGATCTCCAAGCACCTGGTCGAGATCGCCAGGGAAACCGGCGCCGACGCGATCGCGCATGGCGCAACCGGCAAGGGCAACGACCAGGTCCGTTTCGAGCTTTCGGCCTATGCGCTGAACCCCGATATCAAGGTCATCGCGCCATGGCGCGACTGGTCGTTCAAGTCGCGCACCGATCTGATCAACTTCGCCGAGCAGCACCAGATCCCGGTGCCGAAGGACAAGAAAGGCGATGCGCCGTTCTCCGTCGACGCCAACCTGCTGCACTCCTCTTCCGAGGGCAAGGTTCTGGAAGATCCGTGGAGCGAGCCGCCGGAATTCGTCCACCAGCGCACCGTTTCGCCCATGGACGCGCCGGACAAGGTCACCGAGATCGAGATCGAATTCCTCAAGGGCGATCCGATCGCGCTCGATGGCAAGAAGCTGTCGCCGGCGACCATGCTGGCGGCGCTCAACGATCTCGGCCGCGACAACGGCATTGGCCGGCTCGACCTGGTGGAGAACCGCTTCGTCGGCATGAAGTCGCGCGGCGTCTACGAGACGCCCGGCGGCACCATCCTGCTCGCCGCGCACCGCGCCATCGAATCGATCACGCTCGACCGGGGCGCCGCCCACCTCAAGGACGAGTTCATGCCGCGCTATGCCGAGCTGATCTATAACGGCTTCTGGTTCTCGCCCGAGCGCCTGATGCTGCAGGCGATGATCGACAAGAGCCAGGAAGACGTCGAGGGCACGGTGCGCCTCAAGCTCTACAAGGGCAACGTCATGGTCAACGGCCGCAAGTCGAAAAAGACGCTCTACTCCGATGCGCTTGTCACCTTCGAGGACGACCGCGGCGCCTACGACCAGAAGGATGCCGCCGGCTTCATCCGCCTCAACGCGCTCAGGCTGCGTACGCTCGCCGCGCGCAATCGCAAGGGTTGATCTCCAGACAGCGTCCATTGCGCTCAACTGTGAATAAGAACCCGGCAGCCACGCCGGGTTTTATTTGCGAATTCTAATGTAAACAGAATAAAGCCGCTATTGCCCAATTTCCGATTGACCTTCCGACCCCTTTATTTAAATTCATTTGCGGGTAGGGGTTGCGATAGTGAAAAATAACGTTTCTGTTCTGCTTGCCGCGGCCACCATCTTGGCAGTCTGCCAGTTTTCACACGCACGTGCCAAGTCCGGCCCGGAGGACATGACCGCATGCACCGCCTCTGTCCGTGCTTGGAACATCACTGCCAAGCACGATATCGCGTCTTTCATGGGCGTGTCGCTGGAGCGCTTGCCGACGTTGGTTTGTCAACGTCTATACGCGGGCGTCAAGAGCGGTCGCATCAGCTATTCAGACATAAACAGGCTGCAGCTCGATCAACCGACCGAAATCTGGCTGGTCCTCAAGGGCAAGTCGAAGATGGCGCTGAAAGCACCCGCGCCGCGCAAGTCCAACTTCCGGACCTGCACCGGGATCGACGGAAGCTTCCAGGTGCCCGTTGCCCGGAAATGCCCGTTGAGCGGCTACGCGCACTATTGAGGGGTATGTGACGGGATCGAACCTGATCGTTCGAGCGAGGGTTTCAACCCCGCACCATCAACAAAAAAGCCCGGCACGTGGCCGGGCTCTTGTCGGACAAAGGTTTCGATCAACCGCCGTCGATCGCGTCAGCAATGCGGGCGATGGCCTGCTGGTAGACGCTCGCGGAATTCCAGCCGGCAATTGCGCCCATGTTCGAACTCGCGCTGGCACCTGCCCGCCAGCCATGCGCCTTGAGGAAATTGGCGGTCGAAGCCAGCGCGGTGCCCTTATCGCGCAGGTTTCCGCTGCCGACGCCATATTTCAGGACATTGCCGGGGAGGAACTGGGTATGGCCGATCTCGCCATGCGCGGCGCCGACCGACGACGCGGTCAACGCACCGCGATCGACAAGCTTCAGGGCGGCGATGGCGTGCGGATAGAAGAACCCCGGACGGCGGCAATCATAGGCAAGCGTCAAGATGGCCGAAACCGTGTTCTGGTTGCCCATCGAGGAGCCGAAGCCGGTCTCCATGCCCCAGATGGCCAGCAACACACCCGGCGACACGCCGTAAGTGCTTTCGATCTGGTTGAACAGCGCCGCGTTCGACTTCTTCAGCGCACGGCCCTTGGAAATGATCGCCGCGCCGCCGCGCCGCTTCATGAAGTCCTCGACCGAGCCGCTGAAAGCCTTGTGGATACCGCGATCGACGGAGATCGTCTTTGTCGCGTAGTTGGCACCGGCCAGGGCTGCCAGGCCTCTCGAGCCCACGCCCTCGGCCTTGGCCTCCGCGGCGAATTCGGGCTTCCATGCATCGAAGCCGGCGCCGGTCTTGCCACAGCTGGCCGCCGCTTGCGCCCCTGTCGCCAGCGCAAGCACGGCCACCGCCGCGGCTGCGAACATCTTACCCTTGGCAAGAAATGCCATTTTTTTCTCCTGATTGCCTGATTCACGTCCCAGCTGCGAATTTGCCAGCGAAACAAGCCCTTGTCACTGTCCGAGCTGCAATGATGGCGAATGCCGTGGAATTCGCGCACGATCAAGTGATTATTAAGGCGGGGGCAGCGCCAGTGACGTTGATTTCCTGTCCTCGGCGCCACTCCGCCGCCAGAACGGCCTGTGCTTCGAGACTGTTGAAGCGGTGGACCCGATCAGCTTCCGAGCGAAGCGGCGGGGGGACTGGCGGCGGGCGGTTCGCAGCAAATTAGCTTGTCGCCAGGCGGAACGCGGGCGGGCGGTCAGCGTTGGAGGGGGTCGCCATGCACTCCATGCTTGCCCTGAGGGACCGACATGAAACTCTTCGACTGTCCGCGTTGCGGCAACCGGCTCTATTTCGAGAACGCCCAGTGCCTGAACTGCTCGAGCCTCGTCCTTTACGATCCCGAGCAGGCCCGCTTCGTCTTGTCGGATGCCGACGGCGTGTTCAAATGCACCAATGCCGATGAATGCGCCTGCAACTGGATGGCCGAGCCCGGTCAGGTCTTCTGCCGGGCCTGCGTGCTGAACCAGCTCATTCCGGACCTTTCGGTCGACGGCAATCGCCAGCGCTGGATCCGCGTCGAGGCAGCGAAGAAGCGCGCCATCTATTCGCTGCTGTCCTTCGGCCTGCCGGTGACGCCGAAGTTGAACCCGACCGACGAGATTGGACTTGCCTTCGACTTCCTTGCCGATCCGATCGGCGGCGGCCCCGGCGGCGAACGCATCCTGACTGGCCACGACAACGGCCTCATCACGCTCAACGTCGCCGAAGCCGATTCCGCCGAACGCGAGAAACGGCGCGTCGAGATGGGCGAGAATTATCGGACCCTGCTCGGCCATTTCCGCCATGAGCTGGGCCATTATTACTGGGACCGCCTGATCCGCGACGATCCGGAGAGGCTGTCGGCCTTCCGCGCCCTGTTCGGTGACGACCGGGCCGATTACGAACAGGCGTTGAAGGACCACTACGCCAAGGGCGCGCCGGCCGACTGGCAGCAGACCCATATTTCCGCTTATGCCACCTCGCATCCGTGGGAGGACTGGGCGGAAACCTGGGCTCACCATCTGCATATCACCGACACGCTCGAAATGGTCCACGCGCTGAACTTTCCGCTCGGCCGGCTTGAGACAGTGGAGACGAATGATTTGCCGCGCGGCGACACCGGCGGCGAGCCGCAAGCCGCGCCCTGCGAACCGGCGTCCCCGCCCGAGCCGTTCGAAATGATCCTCGAGCGTTGGCTCGTCCTGTCCGAGGCCTCCAACTCGATAAACCGCTGCATGGGCCTGCCCGACCTTTACCCCTTCGTCATTTCCGAAATTACGGCGCGGAAGCTGGCCTTCGTTCACGAACTGCTGACCGGTTTGCCGAAGGGCGCGCAAGCGGAGCGGGAACAGCATCACGCGGCGGCCTGATCAGCCGCCAGCGAAATCGATTCCGATTTTCAAGGCCATGAGCTATCAGCGGGTGATGGATTCGACAAAGGGAACCCGCGTGACGATCGACCCCGCCGCCTTCGAACGCTACCGGAATTCACCCAACCACAAGACGACCCTGCCTCGCCTTCTCCTGGGAACGCTGATCGTCATCGTCTTGTGGGGCGCGACGACCGTGGCCGTGCTGCTCGGCGGCGCCTATGCCTTCGCGCTTTTGCAGGCATCCCCGGGCGCGCTCCTGCCATCCGGCGGCGTGATGCAGGGCTTCCTCAGCTCGCCCATCGGCATCCTCACCGCGCTTGCGTCCTTCAGCGGCATCTGGATCGGCCTGTGGATCGCCATGCGCTGGCTCCATGGCGAACCGCTGTCGGCGCTGTTCGGCGCCGGCCGTCATGTGTCGGGGTCGGGCTTCCTCAAGGGGCTTGTCGCCGTCCTGATCACCTCGCTGGTCTCCGAGATCCTGCTCTATCTGCTGCAGCCGGAGATCGCGCGCGGCCCGATCAGCCTGTCGTCCTGGCTGCTGTTCCTGGTTCCGATCGTCTTGCTCACGCTGCTGCAGACGTCGTCGGAGGAGATGCTGTTCCGCGGCTACCTCTTGCGCGGCCTGGCCAGGCGGTTCAGGAGCCCGGTGATCTGGGCCCTGCTGCCCGGCCTGCTGTTCACCTCGCTGCACTGGAGCACCGGTTCGTCGGCGGCCATAAATGCCTGCGTGCTGGCGTCCATCGCGGCCTTCGCGTTGGTGCTGACGCTCATCGTCTACGCCACCGGCAATCTCGGCGCGGCGCTTGGCGCCCATCTCGGCAACAATCTGACAGGCTTCCTGATCATCTCGCACCAGGAGAGCTACAATTCCTTCGCCCTACTCAACGCCAAGCCGCTCGAAGGACCGGGCTGGACGACGTCGGACGCTGTGCTGATCGCTTGCATCGGCATCGCCTGCAGCCTGCTGACGATTATATTGCTGCTGCATCCGCGCTCGCCGCTGAAGGTCACGGCCGAGCTTGCGGACCGGCCGGGTGGGGCCTGACTGGGGCCGGCCCACCGGCCTTGTCTTGACTCCGCGACCGATTTCCTGTCTACACGCCCCGAATTCCGCGACGAGTATCCCTCCGAGCAAGCCCACCAGGACGCCGAAGCCTCTTTGAGGCCGGTGCTGTAAATCGATCCTGGAGGCCAACACCCGGCAGCGCTGAGCGCCCCCGGGTGCTTTTTGGTTTTGGGCTTTGCTTGGATGATCGGCGCGAACGCATTACCTCTCGGGTCGAATGAACCGGGATCGAAGGACGCAAGATGTTTGAATCGCTGCAGGAGTGCACAAGAGGCGTGGAGGGCCATCGGCCCGACAGGGATCATTCTGAATCCAAGGCGCCTTCGCGCGACGGTTTGACCAATGTTTGAGTCCCTGCAAGAGCGCCTTGGCTCCATCCTGAACGGCCTCACCGGCCGCGGCGCGCTGTCGGAGGCTGACGTCTCGGCGGCGCTGCGCGAGGTGCGCCGTGCGCTGCTCGAAGCCGACGTGGCGCTCGAAGTGGTGCGCTCGTTCACCGACAAGGTGCGCGAGAAGGCCGTCGGCGCCGCCGTCGTCAAGTCGATCAAGCCCGGCCAGATGGTCGTCAAGATCGTCCATGACGAACTGGTCGAGATGCTGGGCGCCGAGGGCGTCGCCATCGACCTCAATGCGCCGGCTCCGGTCGTCATCATGATGGTCGGCCTGCAGGGCTCGGGCAAGACGACGACATCGGCCAAGATCGCCAAGCGCCTGTCCGAACGTCAGAACAAGAAGGTGCTGCTGGCCTCGCTCGACACGCGGCGCCCCGCCGCGCAGGAACAGCTCCGCCAGCTCGGCGAGCAGGTCAAGGTCGCGACGCTGCCGATCATCGCCGGGCAGAACCCGGTCGATATCGCACGGCGCGCCGTCCAGGCGGCCAAGCTCGGCGGCCACGACATCGTCATCCTCGACACCGCCGGCCGCACCCATATCGACGAGCCGCTGATGCTCGAGATGGCCGACATCAAGAAGGTGTCGAACCCGCACGAGATCCTGCTGGTCGCGGATTCACTGACCGGTCAGGACGCCGTCAACCTGGCCAAGAGCTTCGACGAACGCGTCGGCATCACCGGCCTGGTGCTGACCCGCATGGACGGCGACGGCCGCGGTGGCGCCGCCCTTTCCATGCGCGCCGTCACCGGCAAGCCGATCAAGCTGATCGGCACCGGCGAAAAAATGGACGGGCTGGAGGAATTCCACCCCAAGCGCATCGCCGACCGCATCCTCGGCATGGGCGACATTGTCAGCCTGGTCGAGAAGGCCGCCGAGAACATCGACGCCGAGCAGGCGGCGGCGATGGCCAAGAAGATGCAGTCGGGCAAGTTCGACCTCAACGACCTCGCACAGCAGCTTCAGCAGATGTCGAAGATGGGTGGCATGGGCGGCATCATGGGCATGATGCCCGGCATGGGCAAGATAAAGGACCAGATGGCCTCCGCCGGCCTCGACGACAAGATGTTCGGCCGCCAGCTCGCCATCATCTCGTCGATGACCAAGGCCGAGCGCGCCAATCCCGATATGCTCAAGCACTCGCGCAAGAAGCGCATCGCCGCCGGTTCCGGCACCGACGCGGCCGAGATCAACAAGCTGCTCAAGATGCATCGCGGCATGGCCGACATGATGAAAGCGATGGGCGGCAAGGGCAAGGGCGGCGGCATGATGCGCGGCATGATGGGCGGCCTCGCCTCCAAGATGGGCCTTGGCGGCATGATGCCTGGCATGGGTGGCATGATGGGCGGCGGCATGCCGGACCTGTCGAAGATGGACCCCAAGCAGCTGGAGGCCCTGCAGAAGCAGGCGCAGGCGGCTGGCCTCGGCGGCATGAAGGGCCTGCCCACCCCCGGTGGCGGTGGGCTGCCCGGCCTGCCCGGCGGCATGAAGCTCCCCGGCCTCCCCGGCCTTCCCGGCCTGGGCGGTGGCGGACTGCCCGGTCTTGGGAAGAAGAAGTGATGGGCAAGAACAAGTGAGCACGCGATGAACGAAGAGAAGGACATGGCCGACGCACGCACCCTTCTGGCCGACTATCGCGCCTCGATCGACAATATCGATGCCGCGCTCATCCACATGCTGGCCGAGCGTTTCCGCTGCACCAAGGCGGTCGGCGTGCTGAAGGCCACGCATGGGCTGCCACCGGCCGACCCGGCGCGTGAACAGCAGCAGATCGCGCGCCTTCGCCAATTGGCGAAGGACGCCCATCTCGACCCCGATTTCGCGGAAAAATTCCTCAACTTCGTCGTCCGCGAAGTGATCCGCCATCATGAGCAGATCGCCGCGTCCAACGGCGCAAGCAAAGCCGGCTGACAAAAACAGCCACCCTCAACACTGTAATCAGAAATTTCAGGAGAAAACGAAATGCCCTTGAAGATCCGACTGGCCCGCGCGGGCTCGAAGAAGCGTCCTTACTACCACGTCGTCGTCGCCGATGCCCGTTCGCCCCGCGACGGTCGTTTCATCGAGTCGCTCGGCTCGTGGAATCCGCTGCTGCCCAAGGACGGCGAGCGCGTCAAGGTTGACGCCGACCGCGTCAAGCATTGGCTGTCGCATGGCGCCCAGCCGACCGATCGCGTGCTGCGCTTCCTCGACGAGGCCGGCATCGCCAAGCGCGACGCCCGCTCCAACCCCAAGAAGGCCGAGCCCGGCAAGAAGGCGCAGGAACGCGCCGCCCTTCTGAAGAAGGCGCAGGACGATGCCGCCGCCGCTGCTGCGGCAGCCTCCGCGGCCCCGGCCGAGGCGGAAGCCGCGACCGCCGAATAAGCTTCGTTGCACGATTCGCGACAACGGCGGGCCTCGGCCCGCCGTTTGCATTTCGGCACAAGGAGAGCGAAGGCGCCGCTTGAAGACGCAAATGCTGGCGATGTGCGCGGTCGAAACGAGCCAATCAAGAAAAGTAGAAGTCTTCGGCCGGGATCATTTTCGGCGGCGTCTCGCCCATCGCCTCGAACACCGAAATCTCGCAGACGCGGCACAGGCCGTCGAGCGCGAGATCATTGGCCTCGGTACCGAACGGATCTTCGAGCTCTTCCGAAAGCGCGTCGAGGCCGAAGAAGGTGTAGGCGATCAGCGCCGTGAACAGCGGCGTCGCCCAGCCGGTGCTGGAGATCAGCCCGACGGGCAGAAGCAGGCAGACGATATAGGCCGTGCGGTGCACCAGCAGCGTTTAGGCAAAGGGCAATGGCGTGCCGGCGGTCCGTTCGCATCCGGCCTGGATGGCCGTGATCGAGGCCAGCCTCTCGTCCAGGATACGGAAACCGATCGAATCGACCTCACCGGCCTGGCGCCGCGCATTGGCGCGCCGGCCCATGCGCCTGACCATTTCGTCGGCCGGATTGGCGAACTTCGCGGCCGTATCGGCCTCGGCATCGATGAAGGTCCGGGCCTCCTTCACGCTGTCGATCTTGCGCAGCTGGCCGCGCAGGAAGTGGCAGAAGGCAAGCGCCTCCATGAGCAGCGCGCGCTGCTCGGCTTGGTCGGCGATCAGGCTGGTCGTGGCGCGCGCCAAATTGCGGATCTCGAACACCAGCGTGCCCCAAAGCTTGCGCGCCTCCCACCAGCGGTCGTAGGCGGCGCTGTTGCGGAAGGAGAGGTAGATCGACAGCGTCACGCCGACGAGGCCGAACGGCGTGATGTTGAAGACGCTGAAATCGAGATCGAACCAGCGCGCCGCGGCGACGATGAGCGCCGAATACAGCGCGAAGCCCAGGATCTGCGGCAGGATGCGCGGCACGACCGAGCCGCGCATGACGAAGAACAGCTGCAGGAAGGTTGGGCGCGGGCGAACGATCATCGAAGGTCCTTTGACGGGCCGGTGTCGGCCCTCGGCCTCTCTATTGTGCGATGCAGGAGAAGCGCAAGGCCGGCCGTCAGCGACATCGTCATGTCGTGGATGCGGGTTGCGCCGGCGTGGCCTATGCGCATTCACCGCGCGCGGATATTGAAGGTGTGGGGCTGACCGCCCTGGCTCCATCGAGAGAAGACAAATGGCCGGTGAAACCGATCTGAAGACGCTCTTGTCATCGATGACGCCGGAATTGCGCGCCGGCACCTATGTCTTCGTCTCGCTGGCACCCGACGTTTCCCAGCCGGAAGGCCTCGAGCCGATGATGATCTTTCGCGAACGCGAAGGCGTGACATTGATCGTGACCGAGGATGCGGCCAGCGCCTCGCGACTGACCGCTTCGTTCCGCTGCCGGATGATCACGCTGAACATCCACTCCTCGCTGGAAGCGGTCGGCTTCCTCGCCGCCATCACCGCGCGGCTGGCAAGTGCGGGCATGGGCGTCAATCCGGTCTCGGCCTTCTATCACGACCACCTGTTCGTGCCCGCCGATCGCGCCGAGGAGGCGATGGTCCTGCTGCGCCAGCTTGCCAAGGACAGGGCCGGCTAGGATCAGCGTCGGCTGATATAGGGAGACAACACCGCTGCCTTCCGTCCAGCAACCCTGATCCGTCTCGGCGCTGCGCGCCGATCCACGTCCCAGAGGGGGAGACGGAAGAAGCGATCCCGGCCGAAGGCCGAGCCCGCGACCGCGGGCCGCCGGTCGTCCGGCGCCCTCGCGGAGGGCCAGCCGCGTTAGCGGCGGTGCGGCCCGTGAGCGGTATTAAGCCGCCTTCTTCTTCGGCTGGATCAGGCCGCGCTCGACCAGCAGCTCGGCGATCTGCACCGCGTTGAGCGCTGCGCCCTTGCGCAGATTGTCGGAAACGATCCACATCGACAGGCCGTTGTCGATGGTCGAATCCTCGCGGATGCGCGAGATGAAGGTGGCATCCTCGCCGGCCGATTCCAGCGGCGTGATGTAGCCGCCGTCCTCGCGCTTGTCCAAGACCTGGCAGCCCGGCGCCTCGCGCAGGATGTCGCGCGCCTCGTCGGCGGTGATCGGCTTTTCGAACTCGATGTTGACCGCTTCCGAATGGCCGATGAACACCGGTACGCGCACGCAGGTGGCCGTCAGCTTGATCTTCGGGTCGAGCATCTTCTTGGTCTCAGCCACCATCTTCCACTCTTCCTTGGTCGAGCCGTCGTCGAGGAAGACGTCGATATGCGGAATGACGTTGAAGGCGATGCGCTTGGTGAACTTCTTGACCTCGACGCCGTCGGCGACGAACACCGCGCGCGTCTGCGTGAACAGCTCGTCCATGCCTTCCTTGCCGGCGCCCGACACCGACTGGTAGGTGGCGACGACAACGCGCTTGATGGTGGCGAAATCATGCAGCGGCTTCAGCGCCACGACGAGCTGCGCTGTCGAGCAGTTCGGGTTGGCGATGATGTTCTTGCGCGTGAACAGCGAGATCGCATCCGGGTTCACTTCCGGCACGATCAGCGGCACGTCCTGGTCGTAGCGGAAGGCCGACGAATTATCGATGACGACGCAGCCCTGCTTGCCGATCTTCGGCGACCATTCCTTGGAGACGTTGCCGCCGGCCGACATGATGCAGAGGTCGGTGTCGGAGAAATCATATTGGTCGAGCGTCCTCACCTTCAGCGTGCGGTCGCCGAACGACACTTCGGTGCCCTGGCTGCGCCGCGACGCCAGCGCCACGACTTCGCTTACCGGAAAGCCGCGCTCTTCCAGTATGTTGAGCATTTCCCGGCCCACATTGCCCGTGGCACCGACGACTGCAACCTTGAAACTCATAAAGATCTCCTGTCCCTCTCCGCTCGGTTTTTGGAGAAAACCCGCTGGCCGATGCGGGTTCCGTCCCCCGGGCCGGACCCGGGAGAGGGTGGTTAGGCCAAGGGAATCACACCGTTTTGGTGGTGGTTTTTTTGGCCGTGGTTTTGCTGGAACGAGGAGACGCGCCAAAACGCCCGGCCCAATGATGTGCATCGAGGCTGGGGGCGTCGAATGCAAGAAGAGCCATCAACAGGCCGCGCATCGAAAACAATCCCGTTCGAGGCGGGCTTTTACGCGGTTTGCGGCAGGAGTCAATTGGCGACGCTGCGCCCGGCTTTCAAGGCGCGCCCTGTACAAGAGCGGCTCCAGGAAGTACGAACGGCCAAGATTGTTTGGCTGGCGTGGCGCCGGCCCCGGCTCGTGCTCCATGATGAGCGCAGAACCCTGAATTCCGAAAGAGCGAGATGTCCAACTTCGAAGCTATTGTTCCAGCGCTTGCACAGGCGCTGGAAAAACGCGGTTATTCCGAACTGACGCCGGTACAGAAGGCGGTTCTGGAACTCGGCCAGGCCGATGCGCTGGTGTCGGCGCAGACCGGCTCCGGCAAGACTGTTGCTTTCGGCCTGGCGCTGGCGCCCACCCTTATGGGGAATGCGGAGCGCTTTGGCCATGCCGCGGCCCCGCTGGCACTGGCCGTGGCGCCGACGCGCGAACTGGCGCTACAGGTGACGCGCGAACTCGAATGGCTCTACGAGTTGACCGGCGCCACTGTGGCGTCCTGTGTCGGTGGCATGGACATGCGCACCGAGCGGCGGGTGCTGGAACGCGGCGCCCATATCGTCGTCGGCACGCCCGGCCGCCTGCGCGACCACATCACACGGCATTCGCTCGACATGTCGGCACTCAAGGCCGTGGTCCTGGACGAGGCCGACGAGATGCTCGATCTCGGCTTTCGCGAGGATCTTGAATTTATCCTCGACGCCGCACCGGCCGAGCGCCGCACGCTGATGTTCTCGGCCACCGTGCCGCGGTCCATCGCCACGCTTGCCCAGGGCTATCAGCGCGATGCCGTGCGCATCTCGGCCGCCGGCGAGGAGAAGCAGCATCTCGACATCGAGTACCGTGCGCTCAGCGTCGCCCAGGCCGACCGCGAGAACGCCATCATCAACGTGCTGCGCTTCTACGAGGCCAAGAACGCGCTGGTGTTCTGCAACACCCGTGCCGCCGTCAATCATCTCACCGCCCGCTTCAACAACCGCAATTTTTCCGTCGTCGCGCTGTCGGGCGAACTCAGCCAGAACGAGCGCAGCCACGCGCTGCAGGCGATGCGCGATGGTCGTGCGAAAGTCTGCATCGCCACCGATGTCGCGGCGCGCGGCATCGACCTGCCCAATCTCGAACTGGTCATCCATGCCGATTTGCCGACCAACCCGGAAACGCTGCTGCACCGCAGCGGCCGCACCGGGCGCGCCGGGCGCAAGGGCGTCAGCGCGCTGATCGTGCCGGGCAGCGCCCGCAAGCGCACCGAGCGGCTGCTGCAGAACGCCGGGCTGAAGGCGACCTGGGCGAGCCCGCCCTCCGCCGACGACGTGATCCGGCGCGACGACGAGCGCATCCTCGCCGACCCTGCCTTCGAAGAGGCGGTGAAGGAGGACGAGCGCGAGTTTATCGACGCGCTTCTGGCTCGCCATGGCGCCGAACGGGTTGCGGCCGCATTCGTGCGCCAGTGCCGCGCCAGCCGCTCGGCGCCTGAGGACCTGATGGATGTCGCGCCGTTCACGCCTTCGCGTGAAAGACCGGCGGGCGAAAACTTCGCGCACCGCGACGAGGCGCCCAGCCGCCGCGAGGATTTCGGCGCCAGCGTCTGGTTCTCGCTGTCGGTGGGGCGCCGGCAGAATGCCGAGCCGCGCTGGCTGATCCCGATGCTGTGCCGCGCCGGCAGCATCTCGAAGCGCGAGATCGGCGCCATCAAGATGCAGCCGGAAGAAACCTATGTGCAGATATCAGCCGACTGGGCCGAACGTTTTCTCGCCGCGATCGGCCCCGACCGCAAGCTGCAGGGCAGCATAGTGGTCAAGCGGCTTGACGGCACGCCCGATCTGTCGCGCGCCGGCTATCAGGCGCCGAGCCCCGACAAGAAACCGCATCGCGGCAAGGCGCCGTTCGACCCCAACGCGCCGAAGCGCAAGTTCGAGAAGCGAGCGCCGGCCTCGGCCGAGCAGCGCCCGGCAGCCGCGCATGAGGCAACGCCGTGGGCGAAGAAGCCAGGCAAGCCGAAATTCGAGGATGGCGGCCCGCCGAAGCACAAGAAGCCGAAGAAGCGGCCTTCATAAACTCTACAAACGGCGAGACGCGCTGTCCTTCAGCCCGGCCTTGATGGCGGCCCAGCTGGCCGATGCCGGCGTCGGTCGATGCTGCTTTGCGATGCGCTCCGCCAATGACGAACGCCAAGCCGAGTCTTCAGCCATTTTGCGGATCGCCGCGTACCAGCCCGCCTTGGTCGTTTGAATCGATCGACGGCATCAGGCCGCCGGTCGCCTCGATCAGGGACGGTGCTGTCGACACGATGACCGGAAGGCCGAAATCGAGACACTCCGACGCGCCATAGCCCCAGCCTTCTATATGCGAGGGAAAGACGCCGAAGGACGCGCTGCGATAGTACTGGATGAGCTCTTCGTCGCTGACCGGTCCGGTGAATGTAACCGACCGGAGCAATTCGGGATGGGCCTTCAGATAGGCGCGCAGCGGCTCGATCATCCAACCCCAGCGCCCGGCGCAGACAAGCCTCGGCAGCTTGACGCCTTCCTCGAGCGCCTGCTGCCAGATCCGCGCCAGCAGGATGTGGTTCTTGCGCACTTCGATGGTCGAACAGTAGAGCACGAACGGTTCGCCTGCCTCGATGCGCGAGGTGGAACCCATGCGCGACGCGGTCTCGTGCAGGACCGAGGGCATCGGAAAGCGATACACGACCGGCGGGCCGATACCCGCCTCGCGCATGTGTTCGCTCAGCGTGGCGCTGACCTCGTCGGAGGCGCAGAACGCTGGCGCCCCGGACGCCACCAGGCGTTCGAGGTAAGACCCAAAGCGGCCCTCGCTGGTGTTGACGCCGATCAGATCCGGGCGCAAGGCCGGGATAAGGTCGTGGCAAAGAAACGCGATGTCCCCGGCCCCGCCGGAGACCGCGGCCCGGTCCTCCTGCGTCAGGATGTGATGGCTGATCAGCACGATGCCGGGTTCGACCACGCCGGGCCGGCCGGGAACATCCTGGCGCAGGCAGAACCGGATCCTCGCCCGCTGGTAGAGACGATAGGCGCGCATCAGCAGCCTTGCCGCGTGGTAGGCGATTCCGGTCCTGCCATTCGTCACCGTCCTGGCAAGGTGACGGTCCGTCTCGCGCTTGTCCCATGGCCTGAGCCGCACGGCCTCGAAAGCCCGGGCCAGCGCGGCGCGTGTTCCCGGCCATCGCGCGACACGGTGCGGTGCGATCCCGGTTGTCGCGACATGCTCCTGTTCGAACGGCGCAAGCGGTCGAAACCGCCCTTCCCCCGATCGGTAGGCCACCACCTCCACGCTGGGATCCGGATCCGCCAGGGCCGCCTTGACGAGAAAGCTCTCGACCCTGGGGATGCCCGCCAGGCCCTTGCCCGGCGGCCACAACATCAGCCCGGTGGCGTCGATGGCCAGCATCGGGAGCCCCGAGGCTTTCACGGCCGCGGCTGGGAGATCGGATTGCGAATGCTCGACTGGCATGGACTGTTCGTTTGCGAAGACAGGTGCACGTCCAGCCTTATGCTTGATTTGCGGTCGGGGCGGTAGCATGCCGCGCGGCCTTGCCGACGGCTTCGACCTTGTGCGACATCATGGTCGGGACGTGGCGTTTGGGGGTGGCGAATGCGCGGCGAAGTGCTTCACTACGACGAGGATCAGGGCTTCGGCTTCATCACCGGAGCCGATGGCAACCGCTACACCTTCAGGCGCGAGGATCTGCGCCGGCAAACCGCGATGCCCAGGGGCACGGGTGTCGAGTTCCAAGGCGGCGGCGGCCGGGCGAGCGATGTCTTTTCGATCGCCGCCCAGCCCGCGAGCCAGGCCGCCGACGCCGGCGGGGGCTCTACACCGCACACCACTCCACCAGCGACAGGCACAGCGCAGGCACGGCATTTTGGCCGGTCGTCCGAGCCCTCCGAACCCACCGATCTCTGGAGCTATTTCTGGCGGGGCCTGACCCGGAACTATTTCAATTTCGCCGGCCGCGCCCGCCGCAAGGAGTATTGGGGCTATTGCCTGTTCTGGCTGGTCAGCCTGCTGATCATCTTCGGCATCGGCATTTTCACCGATGGCGAAATGGGCAATCTCGACAGCGACGTCTCGGCGGCGGTGACCGTTGGCCTCTGCGGCACCTTCCTGCTGGCGACCCTCCTGCCCGGCCTCGGCATGACCGTGCGCCGGCTGCACGACATCGGCCTGTCGGGCTGGCTCTGTCTGCTGATCCTCATCCCCAGCATCGGCAGCCTGATCATCCTGGTGTTCGCGCTGATCCCGACCCAGGCCCGCGAAAACAAATGGGGGCCGGTGCCGGCGGGCGTCAGGATATAGGCTTCGAAGAGGACAGGCCGGGCTCCAGCTTGCTGTCGGCCTTGGCGCTACCCCTCACCTGCCTGCCGGCATCCTCTCCCCGTATACGGGGCGAGGGACGATGGCATGGCGATTTCGCCAATGGTTGCAGGATCGCCGGCGTTGAGACAGCCTCTTTCGCCCCGTTTACGGGGAGAAATGCCCGGCAGGGCAATGAGGGGCGGCGCTGGCTTTGGAGATTGGCAGCGCAGCGATCCGGTCGAACGGAGCCCGATATCACCCCAGAAACTTGGCGATGATCGCGTCGCCCATCTCGACCGTTCCGACCTCGGTCATGCCGTCGGACAGGATGTCCTTGGTGCGCAGCCCCTGGTCGAGCACGGCGGCGATCGCGCCTTCCAGCTTGTCGGCTTCGTCGACCATGCCGAAGGAATAGCGCATGCACATGGCGAAGGAGGCGATCATGGCAATCGGATTGGCGATGCCTTTGCCGGCGATGTCGGGCGCCGAGCCGTGTACCGGCTCGTAGAGCGCCTTGCGCTTCTTGGTCTTCACATCCGGCGCGCCGAGCGAGGCCGACGGCAGCATGCCGATCGAGCCGGTCAGCATGGCGGCGATGTCGGACAGCATGTCGCCGAACAGATTGTCGGTGACGATGACGTCGAACTGCTTTGGCCAGCGCACCAGCTGCATGCCGCCAGCATCGGCCAGCATGTGGTCGAGCTTGACGTCGGAATAGCGCGCCTTGTGGGTCTGGGTCACGACCTCGTTCCACAGCACGCCCGACTTCATGACGTTGCGCTTTTCCATCGAGGTGACGTGGTTCTTGCGCGTCCGCGCCAGCTCGAAGGCGACGCCCGAAATGCGTTCGATCTCGAACGTGTCGTAGACCTGCGTGTCGATGCCGCGCTTCTGGCCGTTGCCGAGATCGATGATCTGCTTGGGCTCGCCGAAATAGACGCCGCCGGTTAGCTCGCGCACGATCAGGATGTCGAGACCCTCGACCACCTCCTGCTTGAGCGAGGAAGAGGCCGCCAGCGCCGGATAGCAGATGGCGGGGCGCAGATTGGCGAACAGCTCCATGTCCTTGCGCAGCCGCAACAGGCCGGCCTCCGGGCGCACCTCATAAGGCACGGCATCCCATTTCGGCCCGCCGACGGCGCCGAACAGCACCGCGTCCGCCGCCATCGCCTTTGCCATGTCGGCATCCGAGATCGCGGCACCATGTGCGTCGTAGGCGCAGCCGCCGACCAGCCCCTCGTCGGTGACGAAGTCGCTGGAGAGCTTTTCATTCATGGCGGCGATCAGCTTCTTGACCTCGGCCATGGCCTCGGGGCCGATGCCGTCGCCGGCGAGCAGGAAGAGATGCTTGGTTGCCATGGAGAACGTCCCGAAAGATCTGTTACAATTTTGCACAGCATCCTTTGCGCGCCAGGGAGGCGCGCGGCGCTGTGCGACCGGCGCTTTGCTAAACGCCCAGCGGCCGCAGTGCAAGCCTGCGCTGTGCCAAGCGCCGTCACCGATGCGAGAGAATGTTGACCAGCCGGCCGAACGGATCGCGGACATAAAAGCGCCGCACGCCCCAGGGTTCGTCCGCCGGCCCGTATTCGACGGCGAAGCCGGCCGCCCTCATGCCTTGCAGCGCCGCCTCGATATCGTCGACCTCGATCGACAGATCCGGAACCGGCGTTCCCGAGCCTCCCTGCTCGGCGAAGCTGACCTGAACGTCCATTTCTTCCTGCGAGCCGTAGGTGGCGATCCAGCCATGATCCATCAGCAGGTCAAGGCCGAGCACATCCTTGTAGAAGCGCTTCGCGGCCGCGACGTCGGGCGTGCCGATATTGGCGACGATGCGCTTGACCTTCATCCGTCAGGTCCGTTGCCGCAACGCGGTGACTTCAATCTCGATCTTCATTTCCGGTGTGTTGAGCTGGCAAATGATCATTGTCGCCGCCGGCCTGATGTCGCCGAACGTCTCGCCCAGGATCGGGAAGACGACGTCCACAAAGGCCCGGTCGGTGATGTAGTAATGCGCCCGCACCACATCGGCCATTTCGAAGCCGCCATCGCTCAGCGCCTTGCCGATCGTCGCCAGGCAATTGCGCGTCTGCGCCTCGACCGTCTCCGGCATCGTCATGGTCGCGTAGTCGTAGCCTGTTGTCCCGGAGACGAAGCACCAGTCGCCCTGCACGACGGCGCGCGAATAGCCGGCGGTCTTTTCGAAGGGCGAGCCGGTGGAGATCAGTTTACGCATGAATGTCCTCACGATGGTGCTGTTCATCTTGCAGGCAAGACGCCAATCCGACTAGGGACAATGCCGGCGGATCAACGGTCCAATAGCAAGGC
>NZ_JBAZUD010000039.1:0-35039 GCF_041661565.1 Mesorhizobium sp. | reverse complement strand
ATCGACGCGCGCGAAGGCGCCGAGCGGCACCAGGCTGCCGCTCGCTGTCCGAACCTGTATGGCCAGCATCCGCTCCGGCGACCAGGCGATCTTCGGATCGAGCTCCATGATCACCTCATAGCTGTCGGCCGAGCCGAAGATGGTCGAGACCTGTTGCGTGCCGAAACCGCCATAGAGGCTTGAACGCAATGTGTCGGTGTCGATCCCGAGCGTCGCGGCCTTGTCCCGGTCGACCACGAGCGTTGCCTGCAAGGCGTTGTTTTGCAGGTCGTTGGTGACGTCGGTGAAAGCCGCGTGGTCCGCCGCCATCGCGTCGGACAGCTTCTGCGCCCAGCTGTCGGTCGCCTGCGTGTCCAGACCCTGCACCACCAGTTGGTAGGCACTGGCCGACGAGCGTGAGCCCAGGCGCAGGTTCTGCACCGGCTGCATGTAGGTTTCGATGCCGGGCACATTGGCCAGCTGCTTGCGCAGGTCCGACAGCACCTTGTCGATGTCGGGGCGCTGGTCCTTGTCTTTCAGCTGCACGTAGAGCTGACCCTGGTTGAGCGCCCTGCCGCCGCCGCCGGCCGAATAGGCGACATGCGAGACATAGGGCGAGTGGGAAAAGACGTCGGCCACCTGCCCTTGCAACTTGACCATGGCGTCGAAGGAAATGTCTTGGCGGGCGATGGAGGTCACCGACACTTGGCCGATGTCTTCCTGCGGAAAGAAGCCCTTCGGCGAAATCTGGATCAGCCAGACCGAGGCCGCGGCCGTAGCGACGAAAACCAGGAACACCAGGAAGGTGTGGCGCAGACAGAAGGTCAGCATCCAGTCATAGCCGCGCAAGAAGAAATTTTGCTTCTTGTTTTCATCATGGGCGGCTTCACGATCGGCCTTCGATACCGACAGCAGCCTCGAGCACAGCATCGGCGTCAGCGTCAGCGAGACGAACATCGACGCCAGGATGGCGACCGTCACCACCACCGCGAACTCGTTGAAGATGCGTCCGATGACGCCGCCCATCAGCAGCACGGGGATGAAGACCGCGACCAGCGATATCGAGATCGAGATGATGGTGAAGCCGATCTCGCGCGCGCCTTTCAGCGAGGCCTCGAAGGCCGAGAGCCCATCCTCCTCCATGTGGCGGAAAATGTTCTCCAGCATGACGATGGCGTCGTCGACGACAAGCCCGACCGCCAGGGTCAGGCCCATCAGCGAGATGTTGTCGATGGAGAAGCCGAACAGGAACATCACGCCGAGCGTGGCGATGAGCGAGATCGGCACCGCCACGGCCGGGATGATCGTCGCCGTGACCCGCCGCAGGAACAGGAAGATCACCATGATCACCAGGGCGATGGTGAGCAGGAGCGTGAACTGGACGTCGTCGACGGCGGCCCGGATCGATGTCGAGCGGTCGTTGAGCAGCTTGATGCTGGCCGCCGCCGGCATCTGGTCCTGGAAGGATGGCAGCATCGCCTTGACGCGGTCCACCACGTCGACCGTGTTCGCGTCGGGCTGGCGCTGAACCGCCAGGATGACCGCGCGCGTGCCGTCATACCAGCTTGCCGTCGTCGTGGTTTCGACCGAATCGATGACGCGGGTGACCTCGCCCAGACGCACCGGGTGCCCGTTCTTGGTCGCGATGATGAGATCGGAAAAGCCCGCCGCGTTGTTCAGTTGTGTGTTCGCGGTGATGGTCAACTGTTGCTGGTTGTTCTGAAGCACGCCGAGCGGCGTATTGCTGTTGGCGGATGCAATCGCCGTTTGCAGCTGGTCGATCGAGATGCCGCGCGCCGCGAGCGCCGTCGGATCGATCTGGACACGCACGGCGTATTTTTGCTGGCCGAAGATCGACACCTGCGCCACCCCGTCGATCGTCGACAGCGATGGCGAGATGACATTCTCGGCGAAGGCATCGAGATCGGTCAGCGGCACCGTGTCGCTGACAAGCGACATCAGCAGGATCGGCGCATCGGCAGGATTGACCTTGCGGTAGCTTGGCGGCGCGGTCATTTCCGGCGGCAATTGCCGCTGCGTGCGCGCGATCGCTGCCTGCACGTCGGCCGCCGCTGCGTCGATGTCACGGTTGAGCACGAACTGGATGGCGATCGAGGTCGAGCCAAGCGAATTGGTGGTGGAGATGGAATCGATGCCGGCAATCGTGGCGAACTGCTTGATCAGCGGCGTCGCCACCGATGTGGCCATGGTCTCAGGCGATGCGCCAGGCAGCGAGGCCGACACATTGACCACCGGGAACTCCGCGCTCGGCAGTGCCGCCACCGGCAGGAACTTGTAGGCAAACAGTCCGCCCAGCACGAGGGCGAACGACATCAGCAGCGTGGCGACCGGCCTTCGAATGCAGAATTCGGAGATCATTGCGCCGCCCCGCCGGTGCTGGTCGCCGCAGCCACCTTGGGAGCAGCCTGGCCGTCGCCGCCCGCAGTGGCTTTTCCTTCATGCACCGCCGCACCGTTCTTCAGCCTTGTCTGGCCCTCGACGACGATGCGCTCACCGCTCTTTAGCCCCTGGCTGATGGCGCTGTTTGCGCCTGCGGACATCGCCACGCTCACGGGCCGCATCTCCACCGTGTTGTCCGGCTTGACCACATAGACGAACGGTCCCTTCTGGCTGGGCTGGACGGCCACTGTCGGAACCGATGTCATGTGCGGCATGGTGCCGGCCTCCAGCAGGACATTCACGTATTGGCCCGGCCACAGCGAAAGATCGGCATTAGGCACGCTTGCCCGCGTCGCGATCGTGCCCGAAGCGGTGTCGACGCTTGAATCGACGAAGTCGAGCGTCCCCTTGCCGATCGGTGTCGGGTTGCCATCCGTGGTCAGCGTCACCGCACCCTGCACCGGCGTCGCCAGCGCCTTGTGCACCAGCGCAAGATTGCTCTCGGGGAGATTGAAGTTGACCTGCAGCGGATCCATCTGGGTGATGGTCACCAGCGGGGTCGCCGTACTGCTGTTGCCGCTGCTGGTGGTAACGAGGTCGCCCACCGCCACGCTGGCCGCGCCCAACCTGCCGGAAATCGGCGCCGTGATGGTGGCGAAGCCAAGCTGGACGTTGTCGGCGTCGATCGTCGCCTTGTCGGCATCGACGGTCGCCGCGGCAGCCTTCTGCGCCGCCGCCGCCTGGTCGTATGTCTGCTGCGTGCCGGCCTGCTTGGCGACCAGGTCCTTGGCACGCTGAAGATCGGACTGGGAGCTGATCAGCATCGCCTGGTCCTTGGCCAGCGTCGCCTGGTCCTTGGCCAATTGCGCCTTCAAGGCGCGATCATCCAGCGAAAACAGAACGTCGCCGGCCTTGACCATTTGCCCGTCCTTGACGTCGATCGAGACGATCTGGCTGGACACGCGCGCATTGATGTTGACGACCGCGGGCGAGGAAATGAAACCGATGGCATAGCGCCGGACCGGGAAATCGGCGGTCGAGGCAACGGCGGAGAGGATCGACGTGGACCGCGCCGCGTTGGCGCCCTGTTGGCTCGAGGCCGGCTTGTCGTATGCGACAGCCTGCTTCCTGCCGATGAGTTGTTGAACCTCGCCAAGCAATGTTGGTGACAGATAGAGCGCCGCCGCGACGAGACAGGCCACCGCCAGCAGTGAACCGATAATTCTTCCAAGCATCGAGAAAGGCCTCTCCGTCCGACACGCCGTGGCAGGGTGGTCGTATTGCAACGAAACTCACACGGCCGGTTGCCGCGATTTCGCCGAATAGATAGGACGCTGCTTTGTCCGAAAAGGGCCAAAACACGGCATTACGAAGATTTAATGTGCACTGCACAATAGGTGTGCAGCCCGCCACGGGCACGGGCTCAGGCCCGTCCCAGGCTTCGCCAGCCAGGCCCTAAGCCTTGCCCAGATGCCTCGGCCAGAACTCCTGATGGACTTCGGCGGCTTCGTCTTCGAGGATCGGGCCAACCACGGTGACGATGCGCGCGCCGGTTTGCAGCACTGCCCGGCTCGGCACGTTCAACCCGATCCCAGCGATCTCGCCAAGCCGCGCTTCGGAGCACGCAAACACCATGCGCCCGACGCCCGACCAATAGATCGCCCCGGAGCACATCGCGCACGGCTCCGTGCTGGTGTAGAGCGTGCAGTCAGCCAGAAAAGCAGGGTCGTAATGTTGTGCCGCCAGTTTCACCAGGTTCATCTCGGCGTGGTTCGTCATGTCGTGGCCGGTGAAGACACTGTTTTCGGCGCGCAGGATGACTTCGCCGTCCTTCACCAGCACCGAGCCAAACGGCTCGTCGCCGCGTTCCACTGCGGATTTCGAGAGCGCAATCGCCTCGCGTAAGAACGGCTCGTGGCTTTCCATCGGAGTCCTCCCAAGTGGCTGAGCCAGATGACCTTGTCTTGAAGCGGACGGATTTCCAAGGGCTGCACCGCAGATTTTGAGCCGCACCGCCGCAACGGCCTCTGGTCAATGAGATTTGCGCCTAGCGCAGCATCGGCCACAGCGTCGCCGCCAGCAGCACGCCCATGACGATGTTGAACCATTTCAGCCGCACCGGGTCCGACAGGAATCCACGCAGCGCCGTACCGAATCCCGCCCAGATCGAAACGCTCGGCAGGTTGACGACGGCGAAGGCGATCGAGATCAGCGCCACCGAGACGAATGGGCGATCGGGGTTGGTGTAGACAGCCATGGCGGTGATCGCCATCACCCAGGCCTTGGGATTGACCCACTGAAACGCCGCCGCCTCGATGAAGCGCATCGGCCGCGCTTCCGCCTCCCCCTTGCCGCTCAACGAGCGCGACATGGCGATCTTCCAGGCGAGATAGAGCAGATAGGCGGCGCCGGCGACCTTGAGCGCGTTGTGCAGCGCCGGGAACGCCGTCAGCACCGCGCCGAGCCCGAAGCCGACGGCGAGCAACAGGACCAGAAAGCCGATGCTGATGCCCAGCATGTGCGGCACCGTCCGGGCAATGCCGAAATTGACGCCGGAGGCCAGCAGCATGAGGTTGTTCGGCCCCGGTGTGACGGACGTCACGAAGGCGTAGACGAGCAGAGCGAGGAACGAGTCGAGTGACACGATGTCCTCCCAGATAAAATTAGGCCGCCGGCGGGCGCGCGCCAACGCCGCGAAGCGTCGACGACTACATCGCCTGCGGGCCGCGGTTCAACGCCGCCACGCCGGTGCGGCAGATCTCGACCAGGCCGAGCGGCTTCATGATGGCAATGAACTGATCGATCTTGGTGCCCTTGCCGGTGATCTCGAAGATGAAATGCTCGGTGTTGGCATCGATGACGCTGGCGCGGAACGCATCAGCCAGCCGCAGCGCCTCGACGCGGGCCTCGCCGGTGCCGGCGACCTTGACCAGCGCCAGTTCCCGCTCGAGAGGCCGCTCCTGGCCGGATTCGTGTGAGCGCACGGTGAGATCGACCACGCGGTGAACCGGCACGATGCGTTCGAGCTGGTGCTTGATCTGCTCCAGCACATGCGGCGTGCCGCGCGTCACGATGGTGATGCGAGACAGGTGCTTTTCATGCTCGGTCTCGGAGACGGTCAGGCTCTCGATGTTGTAGCCGCGCCCGGAGAACAGGCCGATGACCCGGGCAAGCACGCCCGGCTCGTTGTCGACCAGCACGGAGAGCGTATGGTTCTCGGGCTTCTCGGTTTCCTTGGCGATGAAATAGGCGGAACCGGTCGGTTGAAGCTGTGCGTTCATGACATGAATCTCGATTTCAAACTCTTGTTCTAACTCTGTGTTCTGGCACGGCTTCCGCTACACCAGCTCCCTGCCCTTGGCATCGATGGCGTTGGCGACGGCTTCGTCGGTCGCCTCGTCCGGCAGCAGCATCTCGTTATGTGCCTTGCCCGACGGAATCATCGGGAAGCAATTGGCAAGGTTCGCCACGCGGCAGTCGAACAGCACCGGCTTCTTGACCGAGATCATCTCCTTGATCGCATCGTCGAGCTCGTCCGGCTTTTCGCAGCGGATGCCATGGCCGCCATAGGCCTCGGCCAGCTTGACGAAATCTGGCATCGCCTCGGTGTAGGAATGAGACAGCCGGTTGCCGTGCAGCAGCTGCTGCCACTGCCGCACCATGCCCATATACTGGTTGTTGAGGATGAAGATCTTGATCGGCGCGTTGTGCTGCACCGCCGCGCTCATCTCCTGCATCGTCATCTGCACCGACGCGTCGCCGGCGATATCGATGACCAGCGCATCGGGATGCGCGATCTGCACGCCGAGTGCCGCCGGCAGGCCATAGCCCATCGTGCCCAGGCCGCCCGACGTCATCCAGCGGTTCGGTTTCTCGAAATGATAGTGCTGCGCCGCCCACATCTGGTGCTGCCCGACCTCGGTGGTGATGTAGGTGTCCATGCCCTTGGTCAGCTCGTACAGCCGCTCGATGGCATATTGCGGCATGATGACGTCGTGATTCATCTTGTAGGCGAGTGAATCGCGGCCGCGCCATTTGGCGATCTGCTCCCACCAGGGATAAAGCGCCTTCTTGTCGGCCCTGGCGCTAGCCCGCCACAACCGAACCATATCTTCCAGCACACGGCCGACATCGCCGATGATCGGCACGTCGGTGTGGACGTTCTTGTTGATCGACGACGGATCGATGTCGATGTGGATCTTCTTCGAGTTGGGCGAAAAGGCATTGAGCCGCCCGGTGATGCGATCGTCGAAGCGCGCGCCGATGCAGACCATCACGTCGCAATCATGCATGGCCATGTTGGCTTCGTAGGTGCCATGCATGCCGAGCATGCCCATCCAGTTCTTGCCCGATGCCGGGTAGGCGCCAAGACCCATCAGCGTCGAGGTGATCGGGAAACCGGTGAGATCGACCAGTTCGCGCAGCAGATGGCTCGCTTCCGGGCCGGAATTGATGACGCCGCCGCCCGAATAGATGATCGGTTTGCGGGCCCCGGCCATCAGGTCGACGGCCGTCTTGATCTTGTCCAGGTCGCCCTGGACCTTGGGCTGGTAGCTCGTGCGCGGCGCGATCCGCGGCGGCACGTAGAACCCCTTGGCGAACTGCACGTCCT
Organism: Mesorhizobium sp.; assembly: GCF_041661565.1. Classification (GTDB taxonomy): domain Bacteria; phylum Pseudomonadota; class Alphaproteobacteria; order Rhizobiales; family Rhizobiaceae; genus Mesorhizobium. Next base: position 28,048 of record NZ_JBAZUD010000039.1, on the reverse strand, counting down.
TCGGGATGTCGACCACGACCGGTCCGGGACGGCCCGTCGTCGCGACATGGAAAGCCTCGTGAATGGTGGCGGCGAGTTCGTTGACGTCCTTCACCAGCCAGTTGTGCTTGGTGCAGGGGCGTGTGATGCCGACCGTGTCGCACTCCTGGAACGCGTCGGAGCCGATCAGCGAGGTCGGCACCTGGCCGGTCAGGCAGACCAGCGGGATGGAGTCCATCAGCGCGTCCTGCAATGGCGTCACGGCGTTGGTGGCGCCCGGTCCCGAGGTCACCAGCATGACGCCGGCCTTGCCCGTCGAACGCGCATAGCCCTCCGCCGCATGGCCGGCGCCCTGCTCGTGGCGGACCAGGATGTGCTCGACCTCGTCCTGCTGGAAGATCTCGTCATAGATCGGAAGGACGGCGCCGCCCGGATAGCCGAACACATGCTTGACGCCATTGTCCTTCAGCGCCTGCACCACCATTTCGGCGCCCGTCATTTCGCGCCGCTCACTTTGTCCGTTGCTCATCGGTCTGGTCCCGTACTGTCCGCCGTCTGGCGATTGCTGGTCGTTTAGTCGTGTCTCGGGCAATAAAAAAGGCCCCCGAGGGAGCCTGTGTCTTGCGCATGGGGGGTTTTCGCCCGGCGGTTACACCGCCTTGCCCACGCGCCTTCCTACGAGAATGAGTGCCTTTTTCATTGTGGCGGACAATAGAATTGGTTTTGCGGCGCTGTCAACGGCGAATGTGCTGGCAATTCGCGACAAAGGCATATGGCCTCGCCTGCTCCCGAGCCGGACGACTCGATGGCCATTGGATGCCGCACTAGGCTATAAGCCATTGAAAACACTACAAACTATTGGAGGGCGTGACGGCAGGCCGGTTTTCGCGAAATACTTCGCCTATTCCGGACGCCACTGTCCGGCTCAAATCCGCTCGATCAAGAAGCGGTCCGATCCCGGAGGAAACGCATGCTCGACAAGGCCCCAAACAAGAAACTCTCCGACCTGCTCGACAAATTCGGCGGCGCCCTCGCCGCCGGCGACATCGACCAAGCCGTCGATTGTTTTCAGGAGGACTGCTACTGGCGCGACCTCGTCGCGTTTACCTGGAACATCAAGACGATGGAAGGCCGCGAGCAGATCCGCGACATGTTGAAAAGCCAGTTGCCGAAGACGAAACCCTCGCACTTCGCGATCGCCGAGGGCGAGGACGCGACCGAAAGCGGTGGATTGATCGAAGGCTGGATCAGATTCGAGACCGAGGTGGCGCGCGGTTTTGGCCACATAAGGCTGAAGGACGGCAGGATCTGGACCTTGCTCACCACCATGGTCGAGTTGAAGGGACATGAAGAGCCGGCTGGCTTCGCGCGGCCGATGGGCGCCAAGCACGGCGCGGGCAAGAACCGTCCGACATGGAAGGAGGAGCGCGAGAAGGAGGCAGCCGAACTCGGCTTCGTCACCCAGCCCTACACCGTCATCATCGGCGGCGGCCAGGGCGGCATCGCGCTTGGCGCGCGGTTGCGGCAGCTCGGCGTGCCCACCATCATCATCGAGAAGAACGAGCGGGCCGGCGACAGCTGGCGCAACCGCTACAAGTCGCTCTGCCTGCACGATCCGGTCTGGTACGACCATATGCCTTACATCGATTTCCCGAAGAACTGGCCGGTCTTCTCGCCGAAGGACAAGATCGGCGATTGGCTCGAAATGTACGCCAAGGTGATGGAGCTGAACTACTGGTCCTCAACGGAAGCCAAAAGCGCTTCCTATGACGAGGCGAAGAAGGAATGGACGGTCGTCGTCCGCCGCGACGGCAAGGATATCACGCTCAAGCCAAAGCAATTGGTGCTGGCGACGGGACAGTCAGGCAAGCCCAACATTCCCAAATTCAAGGGCATGGAGAGCTTCAAGGGCGAGCAACACCATTCCTCGAAACATCCCGGTCCCGACGCCTATGTCGGCAAGAAGGTGGTCGTCATCGGGTCCAACAATTCGGCCCACGACATCTGCGCCGCACTTTGGGAAGCCGGTGTCGACGTCACCATGGTGCAGCGCTCGACGACCCACATCGTCAAGTCCGACACGCTTATGGATATCGGCCTCGGCTCGCTCTATTCGGAACAAGCGGTGCAAAACGGCATGACGACGGCCAAGGCCGACCTGATCTTCGCCTCCCTGCCCTACAAGATCCTGCCCGAGTTCCAGATCCCGCTGTATGCGAAGATGAAGGAGCGCGACGCGGCTTTCTACGAGGGGTTGGAGAAGGCCGGCTTCATGCTCGACTGGGGCGATGACGGCTCCGGCCTGTTCATGAAATATCTCAGGCGCGGTTCCGGCTACTACATCGATATCGGCGCCTCGCAGTTGATCATCGATGGCGCCATCAAGCTGAAGAGCGGCGTGGATGTCACGGAGATCAGGGAGCACTCGGTGCTGCTCAGCGACGGCACCGAACTGCCCGCCGATGTCATCGTCTACGCCACCGGTTACGGCTCGATGAATGGCTGGGCCGCGGACCTGATCTCGAAAGAGGTCGCCGACAAGGTCGGCAAATGCTGGGGCCTCGGCTCGAACACCACCAAGGATCCGGGCCCCTGGGAAGGCGAGCAACGCAACATGTGGAAACCGACCCAACAGGAAGCCCTGTGGTTCCACGGCGGCAACCTCCACCAGTCGCGTCACTATTCGCAGTTCCTGGCGCTGCAACTGAAGGCCAGGCAGGTCGGTTTGCCCACGCCCGTCTACGGACTGCAGCAGGTGTACCACAAGGGATAGAAGCCGGCGCCCCGGCTCGGGGCGCCCGCATTGGCCTAACCAGCCGCCGCCTACCGCGATGGGCCTATACGCTTCCAGTAGATCATCGTGCCGGTCAGTCCGCCATGCGGTTTCAGGGCATAGTCCGGTATTTCACCGGCCAGCGTGAACCCGAGTTTCTCGTAGAGGCCCGAGGCGCCCTCCTCCGTCGCCGTGTCGAGGACCAGCAACGTGCGGCCCTTCTCGACCGCGAGGCTCTCGGCAGCCTGCATGAGGCGCCTGCCTATGCCCATGCCCCGATGGCCGACACGCGTCATCATCTTGGCGATCTCGGCCCGGTGCGGCTGGTTGGGTGGGCAATCGAGCAGCAGGGTGACCGTGCCGGCCAGGATTTGTCCGTCCCAGGCGCCCAGTATAACCCTCTCCCCTTTTTCCGCCGACGCCAGCGACTTCTCCCAGAACGCGATTGCCGCCTCCGGCGCCAGCGGGTGCATGAAGCTCACCGATCCGCCCGCCGCGACCGTCTCGATCAACAGATCGGCCAGCTTCTGCCTTGTTTCCGCAGTACCGGTCAGAGCTGTAATCTCGACGGAATTCATGCTTGCTATCCTGTTCCCCCGATGAATGGCCTATGCAGGACCTTGAGCGGATGAGGCACACCGCTTGTCGACAATTTTACCGGTATTCTTAAGTTGTCTTAAACCGTCCCGCCTCATCCGACCTTAACCCGAATTCCGTAGGATCGCAGCCCTGGGAACGGGGATCGGTCTGTCTATGTTTGTCGAACACGAAGCCTCCATTGGCGAAATGACATCGCAGGAACGCCGCGATGCCGTACAGAGCGACCGGCGCATACTCGGCAATGTCGTGCAATGCGACGGCGCCCGCGCCACCATCAGCGCCTATGCGGATGACATCGACGGCGCAGTCACCGGCCTGTGGACGGTCGGCAAGATGATTTCCATTAATCTGGGCACCACGCGAACCGTCGGCCTGGTCTATGCGATCGGCAAGTCGGATCGTGCCTGGAGCAATGAGGGTCAGAACCCGATCGAGGTCAGCATCGAGCTGATCGGAGAGGTGCGCGACGCAGCCGAGCCCGGCGCCAAGCCGGTCTTCGACCGTGGCATCACCACCTACCCCCATATCGGCGCCATTGCGCATCGCATCCGCAGCCACGACCTGCAGGCCGTCTATGACCTGGCCGGGCGCCACTCGATCACCATCGGCACGCTTTCGCAGGACGAGGCGATCGACGCCAACATCGCCATCGACGACACGCTGGCCCGGCACTTCGCCATCGTCGGCACCACCGGCGTCGGCAAGTCCACCGCCGTTTCGCTGCTCTTGCGCAAATCGATCGTCGCGCGGCCCGACCTGCGCATCCTGATTCTCGATCCGCACAATGAGTTTGCGGCGTCGCTGCCCGAATATTGCGTCCGGGTCGATTCCAAGACGCTCGATCTGCCGTTCTGGATGTTCAAGCTGGAGGAGTTCGCCGAGGTGCTGTTTCGCGGACGCGAGACCGTGCCGGAGGAAATCGACGCGCTGCGCGACCTCATTCCGATCGCCAAGAACCTTTACCGCAATCCGAATTCGGCTGCCTTCGTGCGGCGCGGCGGCGGCGATGGGCTGACCGCCGATACGCCGGTGCCCTACCGCATCGTCGATCTCATCAAGCAGATCGACGAGCGCATGGGGATGCTGGAAAGCAAGAATGACCGCCCGACGCTCAAATCGCTCAAAACCCGCATCGAATCGGCGGCTACCGATCCGCGCTATCGTTTCATGTTCAATTCGCGCCTGATCGAAGACACCATCCACGAAACAATCGGCAACATCTTCCGCGTGCCGCACCACGGCCGCCCGGTCACGTGCTTCGAAATGGCCGGCATGCCATCGGAGGTGGTGAATTCCGTCTGTTCGGTGCTGGCGCGGCTGGCCTTCGACCTCGCTCTGTGGAGCGAAGGCAAGCTGCAGCTGCTCCTGCTGTGCGAGGAAGCGCACCGCTACATGCCTGCCGATCCGCGGCTCGGCTTCGCACCGACCAGGCACGCTCTGTCGCGCATCGCCAAGGAAGGCCGCAAATATGGCTGCTATCTCGGCGTCGTGACCCAGCGTCCGGGGGAGCTCGACCCGACCATCCTGTCGCAATGCTCGACCTTCTTCGCCATGCGGCTTGCCAACGAGCAGGACCAGGCGATCATCCGCTCGGCAATCGCCGACTCTTCGGCGTCGACGCTTGCCTTCCTGTCGTCCATGGGCCAGCGCGAGGCCATCGCCTTTGGCGAAGGCGTGGCGACAACCATGCGGCTGAAGTTCGAGAAACTGTCGGCGGAGCTGATCCCCGGTGCATCCAGGCGCGAAGAGGGCATAACGAAGTCCGGCGATGTCGATCTGGTGGCGATCGTCGATCGGCTGCGCAACGTGCCCAAACAGACGCAGCAGGCGATGCCCTTCGCCGAGGTGATCGACTCAAGCCGGCAGGCCGGCGATCCCGACTACCGCAAACCGCCGGCTCCCCGCATCCAGCCGGACGAAGACTTCGACATGCGTTACGGCCTCAAGCCCGCGACCTTTGGCCTGCGCCCCCAGAACGATTGAGCCGGAATCCCCCGGCGATCGACTGGAACGGCGCCAAGCATCCAACAGCTCCGGCTTCGTAGGCCACCTTGAGTAAATCCCGTCAGGGAATTCGTCAGGCTGAGTCCGGGTGGTGCTGTTTTCGAGAACCGGAGCGGAGCGGACATTCAGTCCGTGAGCACCGGAAGCGCAGAAAGCAGCGGCAACCGGCCAGCCTCACGAATTCAATGTTGGGGTTTTAGGCGCAGACGCGGTTGCGGCCTTGCCTCTTCGCCTCATAGAGCTGGCGATCGGCGCGGCGATAGAAACCCTCCGCCGTTTCCTTGCCGTCCCAGACGGCAAGCCCGACGCTGGTGGTGACCTTGAGGCGGACATTGCCGGACAATACCGACATGTTGGCGATCGCCCTGCGGATGCGCTCGGCGAACTTGCTCAGAAGTTCGGAGTCCATGTTGGGCGTGACCACGGCGAACTCCTCGCCGCCTAGCCGCGCCACCACGTCGTGATAGCGCGTCATGTCTTTCAGACAATTGGCGACGGCTCTCAGCACGTCATCGCCGACATCATGGCCGTGCGTATCGTTGACCAGCTTGAAATGATCGAGATCGAGGATCATCAGACCGACAGGCTTTTCGATGCGCCGGAACTCCTCGAGATATTCCTTCAGCGCATCATCGAAATAGCGCCGGTTCTGCATGCCTGTCAGGCTGTCGGTCAGCGCGGCATGCTCCAGCGTTTCGGAACGGGCACTGAGCGAGACCGTCATGGCGCGCAGCTTTCCCTCTTCCGTGGCCTGTTTGCGGATCAGCGGATAAATGAAGAAGATGCCGAAGAACAGCGCGGTTGCCAGGAGCACGCCGCTCGCGACCAACAGCTTGTTGATATAGACGACCTTGTCGAGGCTTGAAGCCGAATGCAGTTCGGAGGTGAAGGTCTGCATCTGCCCATAGCTGTAGAGGGTCACCAGGCCGGCGGCCAGGATCACGAAGATAAAGACGAAAAACGCTGATTCCGCCTTGTGGAAACGCATCTGCTCCCCAGTAGAAAAACACCCGCCGACCTTATGGCATGGGCGACCTTACGGAGGGTTAATTCGGACAACCGTAACGGGAATCGTCCCTTGCACGTCAACTTTTCAGGTTGCAGCGGAGGTGCTCGGTCGCAACATGGTTTCCAGATCGTCACGAGAGTGGATTCTCTGCCATTCCGGGCCCATTTGGTGCCTGAACCAGGTCGCCTGCCGCTTGGCATATTGCCGGGTCGCGATCTTGGCGCGCTCGATCGCCTCGGCAAAACCCATCTCGCCAACCATCGCGGCCCGCAATTCGCGAACGCCGATCGCTTTCATCGCCGGCAAATCCGGATCGAGGTCGAGCGCCGTCAACCGCCCGACCTCCTCCAGCGCGCCCTTGTCCAGCATCCGGTCGAAGCGCGCCTCGATGCGGGTGACCAGGGCGTCCCGATCCGGCTCGATCACGAACAGATGGGCGGTCTCCCCGTCGATCAGCGGGCGACCGCGCCGCGACTGCCATTCGAGGATCGATCGGCCCGACGCATCGAGCACCTCCAGCGCCCGCACCACGCGCTGGCTGTCGGTTGGCTTCAGCGTCATGGCGACGGCTGAATCCTGGCGCAGCAGCAGATCGTACAGTTTGACGGCGCCCTGCTCCTTGAGCTCATAGCGCCAGCGGTCGCGGATCCGTGTCGGGATTTCGGGCATTTCGGAAATGCCCTCGGCCAGCGCCCGGAAATAGAGCCCGGTGCCGCCGACGAAAATCACAGGCCGTTCGGCCAGTGCGCCATCGTCAATCAGCTTCATCACGTCACGCAGCCAGGCGCCGGTGGAATAGGCGGTGGACGGGTGGACATGACCGTAGAGAAAATGCGGCGCGCGCACGAGATCGTCAGCCCCCGGCCGTGCGGTCAGCACGTCGAGAACCGAATAGCCCTGCATGGAATCGGTGTTGACGATGACGCCACCCTTGCGCTCCGCCAGTTCGAGCGCCAGCGCCGACTTGCCGCTCGCGGTCGGCCCGGCTATCAGGATCGCGTTCTTCACGCGGCCCTCGCCCGCCTGTCCGCCGGAATGTTCCATGCCGCTTGTCGCCACGCTTGTTTCCCGTCCCGCCGAACGCGCTTTGTCGCCGTCGCTTGCGAATATGGCGTCGGCGGCGGTCGGCGCAAGCGCTGTCGTGTGGCTTGCCGAAGGGATCGCCTGCGATCTTCCCTTGCCGCCCGGCACTGACGCCGCCGAGGCGCTCCTCGCGCTGGGCGACGCCCTTGCGACGCGGCCGGTTGACGTGATCGTTCAGCAGGCTGAAACGCGGCGAAAGAAAATCCTCGTCGCCGACATGGATTCGACCATGATCGACCAGGAATGCATCGACGAACTGGCCGACGAGATCGGCGTCAAGGATCGCGTCGCCGCCATCACCGCGCGATCGATGAACGGCGAGATCGCCTTCGAGCCCGCCTTGCGCGAGCGCGTGGCTTTGCTGGAAGGCTTGGAAGCCGCCGTGGTCGACCGCATCGTCGCCAACCGGCTGACGCTGGCCTCGGGCGGCGGCACGCTGGTGAGGACCATGCGCGCGAACGGCGCCTGGACGGCTCTCGTGTCAGGCGGGTTCGAGGTGTTCACCACCCGCATCGGCGCCATGCTTGGCTTTCAGGAACACCGCGCCAACCAGCTGCTGGAACAGGATGGACGGTTCACCGGATTGGTTGGAGAGCCGATCCTGGGACGCGCCGCCAAGGCCGATGCTCTGATCGAGATTTCAGCGCGCCTCGGCCTGACACCAGCTGATGTCATCGCCGTCGGCGATGGGGCTAACGATCTCGACATGATCCACCTGGCCGGCACCGGGGTCGCGCTTCACGCCAAGCCCGCCGTGGCGGCACAGGCCAAGGTCCGCATCGACCATGGCGACCTGACCGCACTGCTCTATCTGCAGGGCTACCGCCAGGCCGAATTCGCAGAATGAAACCCTTGCGCACCGAGCGCCTCATCCTGCGCAACTGGGAAGAGCGCGACCGCGAACTCTTCCATCGCATCAACTCTGATGAGCGCGTCATGGAATTCTTCCCGTTCCGGCGTGACCGTGCCGCCGCCGACGCCAAGATGGACGAGGTCCGCGCATGGATCGATGAGGAAGGCCATGGCTTCGCGGCGGCCGAGATCGCCGCCACCGGCGAATGCATCGGCTTTGTCGGCCTCTCGGGGACAGAGGATATCGACATCCTGCCGGCGGGCACGATCGAGATCGGCTGGCGGCTGGCACCCGAATTCTGGGGCAAGGGCTATGTCACCGAGGCCGCGGACGCTTGGCTGGCCTACGGTTTCGAGACATTGGCCGTCAACGAGATCGTCTCCTTTGCCGTCGCGGAAAACCACCGCTCGACCGCCGTGATGAAACGCCTCGGCATGACAGCCGATCCATCAGCCGATTTCGATCATCCCGCCATTCCCGACAGCCATCCGGCGCTCAAGCGGCATGTGCTCTACCGGCTTTCGCGCCGGGACTGGCAGACAAGAAAAAAGGCGGCTGGATAAAGCAATTCCTGGAAAAGTGTGAAGCGGTTTTCCGTCCGGAATTGCTTCAAAACAAAGAGGTAGAGCATTTCGCCGTTTCCGTGAAACGGTGAAATGCTCTACCTGCCCTTTTTGAACTACCCGGATTGAACCTCAGCCCACCCGGATCGGATTGAATTCTCAATCCATCCGGATCGTCACGAAACGCAACTCGCCGGTCTTCGACGCCAGCATCAGCAGCGCATTCTTGCGGCCCTGCTCCTTCAGCGCGCCGATCCGGTCCATGACGTCTTTTGGCGTGGCAACCGATTCCTGGGCGATCTCGGTGATGACCTCGCCGGGCTGGATGCCGCGTTCGGCGGCGGCTGAATCCTTGGCTACGTCGGTGATGACGACGCCGGAAACATCGGCGGCGATGCCGAACTTCTTGCGCGTCTCGTCGTTCAGTTCTCCGACAGTCATGCCGAGCACCGAGGCGGTCGAAACCGGCGGTGCCTTGTCAGCCTTGTCCTGGTCGGTGTTCTTGTCGTCCTCGCCGCTAGCGAGTTTCTCGCCGTCCTCGAGCCGGCCGAGCGTCACCTTCACCGTCTGCTCCACGCCCTTGCGCACGACCAGCACGTCGACCGCCTTGCCGACCGGGCTTTCGGCGACCACGCGCGGCAGGTCGCGCATTTCATGGATGTCCTTGCCGTCGAACTTGATGATGACGTCACCCGCCTGGATGCTGCCATTGTCGACCGGGCCGCCCTTGATGACCCCGGCCACCAGCGCGCCCTTGGCGGTCGCCATGCCGAGGCTCTCGGCGATGTCGTCCGTCACCGGCTGGATGCGCACGCCGAGCCAGCCGCGCCGCGTCTCGCCAAACTGGCGCAACTGGTCGACGACGCCCGAGGCGAGCTGCGAGGGAATCGAGAAGCCGATGCCGATCGAGCCTCCCGAGGGCGAAATGATCGCGGTGTTGATGCCGATCACCTCGCCGGAGCTGTTGAACAGCGGCCCGCCGGAATTGCCGCGGTTGATCGCGGCATCCGTCTGGATGAAGTCGTCATAGGGACCGGAATTGATGTCGCGGTTGCGGGCCGAGACGATGCCGACCGTCACCGTGCCGCCAAGGCCGAACGGATTGCCGATCGCCATCACCCAGTCGCCGACACGCATCCGGGTCGAATCGCCGAATTTGACCGCGGTGAGCTTGTGGCCCTTGGGGTCGACCTTCAGCACCGCGACATCGGTCTTGGTGTCGGTCCCGACCAGCGTCGCCTTCAGCGTGCTGCCGTCGGAGAAATTGACCTCGATGTCGTCGGCGTCGGCGATCACGTGGTTGTTGGTGACGACGATGCCTTGCTCCGCATCGATGACGAAGCCCGAGCCCAGCGATTGGACTTTCTGCGATCCGCCATCCTTGTCGCCGCCCCGATTCTTGAAGAAGTCGTCGAAGAAATCCTGGAAGGGCGACCCCTCGGGAAGCTGCGGCATCGGCACCGCACCCGGGCCCTCCGTGCCCTTGATCGTCTGCGAGGTCGAGATGTTGACGACCGCGCCGAGCAGGCCCTCCGCCAGATCAGCGACCGAGGCCGGGCCGTCGGCGGCGAATGTCGGCGCCGTGAAGGACGGGACGGCCACAGTGCCAACGAGCAGTGCGGCCGCGCCAGCGATCAGCGTCCGCTGCGCCGCGCGCAAAAGAGAACTGGATGTCATCGAGAAGCCTCCCGGGATTCCTGAAAGAAAAAGCGCTTCGACGAAAACGCCGCGTAGCGCCATGTTGGCAAAAAATACGGCACGTTTGCGGCTGTGACCATCCGCCGGGGATAAATCCCCCTTACCCTGAGCCGAAGCGCGCCGCCCTCATCCACCCCGCACGAGCCAGACGATGCCGACCCCGATTGCGATCGATGCCAGCCCGGCGATCCGCAAGATCGTCTCGGGCAACGACAGCACTTCTGTGGCAAGTTTCCTGGCCAGGCCGGGAAAGCCGCCATAGACCAGACCTTCTATCACGAGGACGAGGCCGATGGCGGCTAGAAAATCCTGCACCGGCCGCTACTGGCCGGTGCCCGATTGTGCCGCCGGCGCGGCGGGCGCCGGCGGCGGAGCGACAGGCCCCGGAGCCGGAGAAGCCGGCACCGACGACGTCTCCTTGCCGTCGGGATTCCGGAAAAAGCGGAAGAACTCCGAGTTCGGCGACAGCACCATCGTCGTTCCGGTGTTGTCCAGCGCCGTGCCATAGGCGTTCATCGACCGGTAGAAGTCGAAGAAAGCCGGATCGCGTTGATAGGCCGCCGCGAAGGTGGCGCTGCGCTGGGCTTCGCCCTCGCCGCGCAGGATCTCGGATTCCTTTCGCGCTTCGGCAACGATCTCGACCACTTCGCGATCGGCGCGCGCCGTGATGCGCTGCGCCGCCTCGTTGCCGCGAGCCCGCAGCCGCGCGGCCTCCGCAAGGCGTTCGGCCTTCATGCGGTCGAAGGTCTGCTGCGAAACCTCGGCCGTGAGATCGGTGCGGCGGATGCGGACATCCTCGATCTGCAGGCCAAGCGACGTTGCGTCGGGCCTCAGTTGGTCGCGGACCTCGCGCATCATCACGGCGCGCTCTTCGGAAAGAGCGGCCTCGAAATCGCGCAGACCGTAGACCCGGCGCAAGGCGGCGTCGAGACGCGTCCTGAGCCGCGCTTCGGCCAATTCGATCTGGCCGGAAACCGCGGAACGGAAAACGCGCGGATCCGAGATGCGATAGGCGATGAAGGCATCGACCTCATAGAACTTGCCGCCCGACACCTGCACGCGGATGTTGTCGAGGTCGAAGCGCAGCACCCGGTTCTCGATGAGCTGAACCGTGTCGGCGTCGAAGAACGAGAACGGCGCCTTGAAGTAGATGCCCGGCTCGCTCTTGACGTCGACGATCTCGCCGAACCTGAGAACCAGCGCCTGCTGGCGCGCATTGACCACGAAGACAGACGAATAGATCAGGAACAGGATGACCGCCGCGACGACGACGAAAATGGGGAGACGATTGGCCATTACTGGGCACCTCCCGTAACGCCACTAGCGGCCGGCACCGGCGGCTTCGGCTGCAATGCCGGCAGCGGCAGATAGGGGACGACCCCTTGCCCGTTGCCCTGCTCGACGATCACCTTGTTGGAATCTTTCAGCACCCTCTCCATGGTTTCGAGATAGAGGCGCTTGCGGGTAACGTCCGGCGCCTTGGCATATTCGTCGTAGACGGAGATGAAGCGCTGCGCCTCGCCTTCGGCTTCCTGGACGACCCGGTTCTTGTAGGCGGCCGCGTCTTCGCGGACCTGTGCGGCCTCGCCGCGTGCCTGGCCGAGCTTCTGGTTTGAATACTGGTTGGCCTGCTCGACGAACTTGTCTTCGTCCTGCTCGGCACGCTGCACCTCGTCGAAGGCATCGGCCACTTCGCGCGGCGGTGCTGCGTCCTCGATCGAGACGGCGTTGACGTTGAGCCCGGCCTTGTAGCCGTCCAGCGTCGTCTGGATGATCTCACGCACGGAAGCCGCGATACCCTGGCGGTCGTCGCGGAAGATGTCCTGCGCCGGCCGGCGGCCGACAGCTTCGCGCATGGCGCTTTCGGCGACCTGCCGCAGCATGCCGTCGGGATCGGAGACGTCGAACAGGTAGGCGCGTGGGTCGGAGACCTGATAGGCCACCGAGAACTGCACGTTGACGATGTTCTGGTCGCCCGAGAGCATCAGGCCATTGCCGCTGGTGTTGCCGCCGCCAATGTCGACAAGCTGCTCGGAAATCTTGGCGGTCTCGACGGTTTCGAGCGGCCACCAATGGAAATGCAGGCCTGGCTGCGACAGCTCCGCCTTCGGTTTGCCGAAGCGCAGTTCAACCGCGACCTCGTCAGGCTGCACGGTGTAAACCGCCTTGAAGGCCCACAGCACCACGAGTGCGGCCGCGATCAGCGCGAAGATGGCCGGGCTCGCGCCGCCACCACCTGGCAGTGCGCGGCGCAGGCGGTCCTGGCCGCGGCGGATGATGTCCTCGAGATCGGGAGGCGAGCCCTGCGGACCGCTCGGTCCTTTGGGACCCTGCCCCCAGGGCCCCTGATTGTTGCCGCCGCCACCCCATGGGCCGCCGCCACCGCCGCTCTTGTCGTTCCAGGGCATGAATGTCCTTTCGCTTGGAATTCCCTCAAGCGCCGGTGTCACGGCGCGAAATCCAGTGTTGTTCTTCTATAGGGACGCCATGCAGCGCTTTCAACGCGATGCGTCGCCGACTTGGTCCGATTTAAGCCGGTCGCGACCCTTTGTCGTCTTCAATGCCCTTTTTTCACTGCTGTGTCTCGCGGCGTCGCTCGTAAACCGAATAGCGCGTCGCGTGGCTGTCCTTCTCCCCGGCAGGTACCTCCTGTGAACTGACGACGCGCCAGGAACCCGGATCGATCGCCGGGAAATGCGCGTCGCCGTCGACCGCAGCCAGGACATGGGTGACATGCAGACGGTCGGCCAATGGCAACGCCTGGGCGTAGATCTCGCCGCCGCCGATGATGCAGACTTCGTCCACGCCAGCCATGCAGCGCCCGCGCACCCTCGCCAGCTGGATCGCGGTCTCCAGCGTGTGCGCCACCTCGACGCCCTCGGCGCGCCAGGCCTTGTCGCGGGTCACGACGATGTTGAGCCTGCCGGGCAACGGGCGGCCGATGCCCTCGTAGGTCTTGCGGCCCATGATGATGGGCTTGCCCATCGTGTCGGCCTTGAAGCGCTTGAGATCGGTGGACAGCCGCCAGGGCAGCCCTCCATCCCGTCCAATCACGCCGTTCTCGGCGATGGCAACATAGATGGCGACGTCCATCAGTTGGCGCCCCCGCCATTGCTGTCCGATGGATCGAGGATCAGGATGTCGACGTCGTGTTCCGGATAGAAATCGTCCGCGGTCATCTCGAAGGTTGTCGGGCCGATTTTCCTGACATTGTCGCCGCAGAACGAGACCAGCGACTTGGGATTGCCCTTGTCCACGGTAAGCTTGAACTTGCCGATGTTGCCTGACGCCCAGTTGCCGCCGGTCGTCAGTATATAGGCGATCCGGCTTTCGTAATACGCTGGATAGCCGTCCGGATTGCCCTTCGCCGCCTTGCGCACGGCGTCCTCGAATGCGCCGTCCATGCAGTAGCGGGCCTTGTAGCTGGCGTATGGGCCCTGGAACTGACCGTCATAGAAGAAACTGACCGAAGACGTGCCGCCAACGCTCGGCTTGTAGCGATGGGAAACGTGAACGTCCTGGTTGGCGGGAAAGGTCGAGCGCCACCAGTAGGTCGAGCGCAGCTGCCAGAACGGCGCATAGGCCGATTTCATGCCGTCGCCAGTGTCGGCGCTGTCCTCGATGATGATGCCGCGATTGACCCAGTCCTCGGCTACCGCTGGCGGCAGCTTTGCCAATGCCGCCTTGGCCGCATCGCCGAACGGGTTGAACGGCACGTTCTGCGCCTTCAGGTCGGCGCTGATGTCGATGCCGAGCGCGAACGCCTTCTGCTCCAGTTGCGGCGTTACCGCGACACCGTCGATCGTCACCTCGAAGCCGAGGAAGTTGTCGCTCTGGTTCTCGGGGATCGCCGGCATCTCCTCGGGATCGCCCGAGATATCAGGCATCGGGAAGGCGACGATCGCGTCGACGTCCTTGTCGGTGTTGTTGTGGAACACGTAGTCGACCGTGACCTTCTGCGGCGAGATGAAGAGATCCTCGCTTTGCATGGCCACCGCGTCGCTGCGCGACAGGATCAGGCCGCCGGTCCCGAGTTCGGCGATCGAATCATTGGCCAATGCGGGCGCGACGCACAGCGTCAGCGCGGCGGTCAGAACGTATCGCAACATGGAAGCCCCCTCGGCGATGATTGCCATGCGACCCTAGCGATTTCAATGTGGCGTTTCAAAGCCCTTCCGCTCTCCCAAGCACAGCGGCGGTATGGACAACGCGGTCTGGACTAACCGCCCTCGATCGGGCAGGAGGTCACTCCATGCGAAAGCTTCTCGTCATCGGCATTGGCGCCGGCAATCCCGACCACATGACCGTTCAGGCCATCGACGCCCTCAATCGCGCCGACGTTCTGTTCATCCCCGACAAGGGCGCCGTGAAAAACGACCTTGCCGACCTGCGCCGACAGATTTGCGACCGCTTCGTCACCAATCGGCATTCGCGCCGTGTCGAGTTCGATGTGCCGGTGCGCGCCGAACCGGCACCCTCCTATCGCCCGACCGTCGATGACTGGCACGAGGCCATCGCGGCGATCTACGAAGGCCTGATCCGCGACGAGATTGCCGGGGATGGCTGCGGCGCGTTCCTGATCTGGGGCGATCCCTCGCTCTACGACAGCGCGCTACGCATCCTCGAACGGGTCCGCCTGAGGGATAATGTCACATTCGAACTTGAAGTCATCCCGGGCATCACCGCGATCCAGGCGCTGGCCGCCAGCCACAAAATGGCGCTGAACCGCATCGGCGATTCGATCCTGGTCACCACCGGCCGCCGCCTCACCCAGGAAGGCCTGGCCGACAATGCCGGCAGCACCGTCGTCATGCTGGACGGCAAGTGCGCTTTCAACACTCTTGCCGACAAGAATCTGATCATCCACTGGGGCGCCTATCTCGGCACGGCGGACGAAATCATCATCTCCGGCCGCCTCGGTGATGTCGGTGCCGAGATCGAAAAAACCCGCGAGGAATCCCGCCTGCGTAAAGGCTGGATCATGGACACATATCTGCTGCGCAAACCGGAATAAGAGGGGAATGGGGCAGTAAGGGAGTAGGGCAGTAGGTGAACGGATATTTTGCCTGGAAACAGACACGGATGAGCTCCTACTGCCCTACTGCCTTCCCTATCCCGCCTCGATCTCCGCTTGCAGTGCCTGCATATGCGTTGCCGCTGCCGCCGCAGCGGCGCGCTCGATGGCGCGGAAACGGCTGACCACCGCAAGGCCGACCGAAGTCAGCTGCGCGCCGCCGCCCTTGCGACCCCCGGTCTGCGCGGCGACCAGCGGCTTGCCGAACACCCTGTTCATGTCCTCGACCAGGTCCCAGGCGTGCTTGTAGGACATCTCCATGCCGCGCGCCGCCGCCGAGATCGAGCCGAAGGCGGCGATCTGCTCCAGCAGTTCTATCTTGCCCGGTCCGATGCGCCCGTCGGGATCGAGATTTATCCGCAAGCTCAGTGACGGCATGTGTCGTTCTCCATGGTCACGCGAGAGGCCATCCTAGAAGCTCTTCCACGACACCGCTATTCCCAAAAGACATAGCGATCGTGATCACCCGTGAGCCTCGACGGGCAATCCGGCGCCGGTGTTGGCGCGGTCGAAGCTCACCGTCTTGACCACGGCGAAAACCGTGCCGCCAAGCCTAAGCTTCAACATCTGCCGCGACTGCTCGGTGATGCGCGCCAGCACGGTTGCGCCGTTGCAATCGATGGCGACCTCCACCGTCGGCCCCTCTCCCGGACTGAGGGCGACGATGGTGCCGGGCAGAATGTTGAGCGCGCTCAGGCCAGCGGGCTGTTCGGTGGCGATCATCACATCGCGTGCCCGGATACGGATGCGCACCAGAGCGCCTGTCTTCATGGCCAGACGCGGCACGCGGATCTCGCCGGCCGCCGAGGCGAGCACGGTCATGCCGAAAGTGTCGTCATGGCGCAGCACCCTGGTGTCGAGCACCGCGCCGCCCTCGCCGCGCTCCTCCGCCGGCAGGAGGTCGAGCCTTTGCATCACCGCTTCCGTCGGGCCGCTGGCGATGACCTTGCCCTGCGCCAGCATCACCACGTCGCTGGCGAGCCGCGCCACCTCGGCGACCGAGTGGCTGACATAGACGATCGGGATTTTCGTCTCGTCGCGCAGCCGTTCGATATAGGGCAGGATTTCAGCCTTGCGCGCCTCGTCGAGCGAGGCCAGCGGCTCGTCCATGAGCAGCAGCTTCGGACTGGCCAGCAGCGCCCGGCCGATGGCCACGCGCTGCTTTTCCCCGCCCGACAGCCTTGCCGGCCGCCTGTCCAGCAACGAACCGATGCCGAGCAAATCGACGACGGCATCCATGTCCGCATAGCGCTCGCCCGCCGGCGTGAACCAGCGGCCGTAGCGCAGATTGCCGGCGACGCTCATATGGGGGAACAGCCGCGCATCCTGGAACACCATGCCGATGCGGCGCTTGTGCTTCGGCACGAAAGTGCCCGCGTCCGTATCCACAAGCACGCGGCCGTCGACCTCGATGCGGCCCTTGCCGGGCCGGATCAGGCCAGCGATCATGTTGATCAGCGTGGTCTTGCCCGATCCCGATGGCCCGAACAGCGCCGTCAGCCGACCGGCGCTCTCGAAGCGGGCGTCGATGGCGAAATCGCCTAGCCGATGGCTGGTGTCGACGAGGACGCTCATTCGATGTCCATCCGCCGGCCGACGCGCCGCGCCAGCACTTCCGAGGCGACCAGCGCTGCCATCGAGATGACGATGGAAATCAGCGTCAGCCGCAGCGCGCCTTCGTCGCCGCCCGGCACCTGCGTGAAGGTGTAGATCGCCGACGGCAAGGTCTGCGTTTCATTGGGGATGTTGGACACGAAGGTGATCGTCGCGCCGAATTCACCCATCGCCTTGGCGAAGGACAGGATGGCGCCGGCGATCAGCCCGGGCAGGATCAGCGGCAGCGTGATGGTGGCGAATACCCATGGTGGATTGGCGCCGAGCGTTCCCGCCGCCGCCTCCATCTTGCGGTCGACCGTCTCTATCGACAACCGGATCGCCCGCACCATCAGGGGAAAACCCATGACGCCGCAGGCCAGTGCGGCACCTGTCCATCGAAACGAGAAGACGATGCCGAAATGCTCGGCCAGGAAGGCGCCCGCCGGACCGCGCTTGCCGAAGGTGAGCAACAGCAGGTAGCCGGTCACCACCGGCGGCAGGATCAGCGGCAGATGAACCACGCCGTTGAGCAGCGTCTTGCCCCAGAATTGTCCGCGGGCAAGCAGCAGCGCGATCACGATGCCCGGCGGCAGGCTGAACAGCATCGCCACCGTCGCCACCTTGATCGACAGCCGGACCGCATTCCATTCGTCGGGAGTGAGGTCCAGCAGCCAGGTCATATCGTGATGTCAGGCCTTTTCAGTTGCTCGGCGCGAGCACGGTAAAACCCTGTTCCCTGAACAAAGCGCCGGCCTTGGCGGACTGCAGGCATTTCAGGAAAGCGGTCGTATCCTTGTCCTTCGAATCGGCGGTCTGGGCAACCGGATAGATGATCGGCGGATGCGAATCCTCCGGGAAGGTGCCGACCACCTTGACGGCCTTGTCGGCCTTTGCGTCGGTGGCGTAGACGATGCCGAGCGGGGCTTCGCCGGTAGACACCAGCTTCAAGGCGGCGCGAACGTTTTCGGCCTGCGCCACCTTGTCCTCGACGGACGACCAGACGCCGAGCGATTCCAGGGCCGCCTTGCCGTACTTGCCGGCCGGCACCGCCTTGACATCACCCATGGCAAGCTTGCCGTCGCCGACCAGCCTGGCGAGGTCAAAACCCTTCTCGATCTTGGTTTCAATCGTCGAGTCCTTCGGAGCCACCAGCACGATCTCGTTGCCGAGCAGCTTCACCTCGGTGTCGGGCTTGGTCAGCTTCTTGTCGGAGAGATACTTCATCCAGTCGAGGTCGGCCGAGATGAAGACGTCGGCCGGCGCCCCACCCTCGATCTGCTTGGCCAGTGCAGAGCTCGCGGCATAGGACACGGTCGCAGCCTCGCCGACATCGGCCTCGCAGGCCTTGTTCACCGCATCGAGCGCGTCCTTGAGGCTGGCCGCGGCGAACACCACGACTTTGCCTTCCGCATGGGCGGCCGGCACTGCTGCCATCAACGTCGCCGCAAGGCCGCCAATGGCGATCGCCCTGAACCCGAACCCTTTGCGAATCATCGGAAACTCTCCCTCGTTTGAAATCGGTGCGGCGCGAAGCCTGCCGATCGATATATCCGCTTGAATATAACAAGGGAAGACTTTTTGCGGGACGCCCGTATTGTGACGGGATGCCATCGGAGCCTACGATGAGCCAGGCTGGATACAGCGAAGGAGATGTCCGGCGAAGATCCGCGTCCGCAACATCCTGAAAGGCCACATTGTCGAGATCGTCAAGGGAGCCACCACCTCGCATGTCCGGATCGACATTGGCGGCTCGGTCGTCACCGCCTCGATCACCAACGAGGCCGTCGCCGATCTCGGGCTGGAAAAGGGCAAGCAGGCCTATGCCGTCGTCAAGGCCTTGGACGTGATGGTCGGCATCGACTAGGGTTTAGGCCGCAAGCCTATGGATCAAGGCATCTTCGACATAGATGCCATTGATGGTGTTATGAGAAAATCGCACCTCGCCCAGACCATCAACGCGCATGGCGATGCCTAAGCCGGTGATAAGCCGGTCGTCCGCCGATGTGATCTTCACCTTGCTAAGGTCCAAAATAGGTTCCTTTGGACGCTCCTTACGCCAGTCAGCGGCAATGGTTGCCGCATCTAGGTATTTTTTCTCAAGATCCTTTCGTGGACCTCGATAGGCAATGATCATGCGCCAATTGTCGACATCACCGTTGTACAACCAGAGTGCGGCCGCGACTCCGAATCCCTTTTCATCAAGAGCACGAATTAGGTTGATGCCGGCATCGATGTCGGTCCTTACCAACGATCCTGAAGCCATCTGAATATTCCTTGCGCTTCGTCGACCATGGCGTTTCGCATAGCGGTCGCTTCAAACACATCTATCATATCGTAACGCGAAGCTTCATTCCAATCTGAGACCGCCGACCAATGGCCATCGAACACGGGCGACGCCGTCCGGCGTTCGGTAAGGTCCGTAGACAAGCCAGCCAACGCTATAAGCCTGTTGAGGTCATGGCTGTAAATGTCTTGAACGAATTTCTTGTCAGGAATGGTATCCGATTGAAAAAGCCTCGAAATTCGCGACTTGATGGCAATTTCTGCTGCATAGCCGAAGAGATAGTAAGCATTCGAGTAGCGTTCGTTTTGAAACAGAAGTTCTGCGTCTTGCAGCTTAGCATTGGCTATGGCTTGAAGCGCGGTCCTTTCCAGTGTCATACCGCGATCGGTGCCTTGATGCTGGCATCGGCGACATAATTTTCCAGCCGGAAATCGTCGAAGCGGAAGGCAAAGAGGTCCTTGACCTCGGGATTGATCCACATCGTCGGCAGCGCCCTGGGCGTACGCTTCAACTGCTCGCGCACCTGCTCGAAATGGTTCGAGTAGAGATGCGCGTCGCCCAGCGTGTGGACGAAATCGCCGGGTTTCAACCCGGTCACCTGCGCCACCATCAGCGTCAGCAGCGCATAGGACGCGATGTTGAACGGCACGCCCAGGAAAATGTCGGCGGACCGCTGGTAGAGCTGGCAGGAAAGCCGGCCCTCGGACACGTAGAACTGGAACAGGCAATGGCAGGGCGGCAGTGCCATCGCTTCTACCTCGGCGGGATTCCAGGCCGAGACGATCAGCCGCCGCGATTGAGGATTGCGCCGTATCTCCTTGAGAAGATTAGCGATCTGGTCGATCGAGCCGCCATGGCCATCCGGCCAGGAACGCCATTGCTTGCCATAGACCGGGCCGAGGTCGCCATTCTCGTCGGCCCATTCGTCCCAGATCGAAACGCCATGGTCGGTCAGGTACTTGATGTTGGTGTCGCCGGCCAGGAACCACAGCAATTCATGGATGATCGACTTCAGGTGCAGCTTCTTGGTGGTGGTGACCGGAAAGCCTCGCGCCAAGTCGAAGCGCATCTGGTAGCCGAAAACCGAGCGCGTGCCCGTGCCGGTCCGGTCACCACGATCGGCACCGTTGTCCAGCACGTGCTGCAAGAGGTCGAGATACTGGCGCATCGGTTCCGGCTCGATTCTAGGGTGTAGCTATTATAGCTGCCTGATCGCCATGTCTGCAAAGGTGGATGTTGGCGAGACGATCAGGACAGCTCCCTTCTCCCCGATCACGGGCAGAAGATGAGGCAGCCAGATAATTACATCGCAGCGCCGACGCTCGATGAAAAGAACTAAAGCCGGAGCGACTGTCCTGCCGCGCCAGCCTCCGCCAGCTGATCCGCGAGCCTCAGAGCGAACCCAGCTTGCCCAAGTCCTTGGCCACGAGGTAGTAGAAGGTCACCCGGCTCTTGCTGCTGTCGGCGGCCAACGCCTTGCAGGTCTTCTCGATCGCGGCGTCGGCCTTTGCCCCGTCGCTAACGCCGAGCTTCTTCGAAATCCAGTTCTCCTTGACCCGCTCCAGTTCCTTGGCATCCGTGCAGGAAACCAGGGCGGAATCGCGGTTCCTGAGCGCGATGCCCAGATGCTTGACGATCTTTTCGACCACGTCGGCGCTTGCCGCGGCGTCGTATTTCTTCACGTCTGCAAGATAGTCGGCCATCAAAATCCCCTCATCGGCGCCACGGATCCGATCGATGAGGGCTGTGGCGCTCAGCGCTGTCGCGCTCTGTCGTTGGCTCCTCACCGCCTGCGGAGCTTCGGTTGAGACCGCGCCCAAGTCAACCCTTGGAAAAGGCGGTTTCGGGCGCGAGACAAAGTGCGATCGCGGCCTTTCATTTTCCGCCGGCGGGACCTATATTCGTTTTGTCGGCTTGACCGACTATGGCGATAAATGGGCGATGAAATAAGCCGTTCGGACCCGGGGGCGGTACCCGGCGCCTCCACCAAAACCCGCTCGTGGTCAGAGCGCGTTTTGATGGGGGCGAAATAGGATCGACGAAGGTGTAAAGATCGTACTTTTGCCCGGCATGGTACCACCGTCATCGGGCTAAACCTGTAGTTGCAAATGACAACTATGCGGAAGCACGTCTCGCTGCTTAATGCAGTGCGATAGCTTCAAATCAAGTCCTAGGGGTTCGCACTTCTAGGCGGGGTTCGGAGGTACCTGGCAACAGAAACCTCCACTTCTCCTATCTCCAATTCCTGCTCTCCAAGATGCGTCACGCGCAAGGCTAGGTCCCGCTGGCCAGGCTTTCGTTCGGCCTGTGGCCGAAGGCGCCGCGCTACGCGCCCTTCTTCACGGACAAAAAGATGAATTGGGATCGCCTCTTCGTGCTGACCGGCGGGCCCGGGTCCGGCAAGACCACATTGATCGAAGCCTTGCGCCAGGCGGGCTTCGCCACCTCTCTCGAAGCGGGGCGCGGTATCATCCGCGGCCAGTCCGCCATAGGCGGGAGCGCCCTGCCCTGGCTTGATCGCGCGCTGTTCGCCGAGCTGATGCTGTCGTGGGAGATGCGTTCTTACCAGGTCGCGCTCGACCAGCCGGGGCCAGTCTTTTTCGACCGCGGGATACCGGACACGCTCGGCTATCTCAGGCTGTGCGGCCTGCCGGTGCCCCGGCATGTCAGCTCCGCAGCTAACCGTTTCCGCTACAACGCTCGCGTCTTCATCGCCCCACCCTGGCCAGACATCTTCGCTCAGGATGAAGAGCGCAGGCAGACACTCGACGAGGCCGACCGCACCTACCACGCGCTGGCCAGCATCTATACCGAGCTTGGATATGAACTGGTCCCGCTACCATTGGCGCCCGTAGAGGCACGGCTGCGCTTCGTCCTGGCGGAGGCAGGACTGGCCCAGACATGAAAAAGGCCGGGGATGCCCCGGCCTTTCGATACCCATGTGGTGATCGCTCTACTCCGCCGGCGCTTCGATGGCTTCGCGCGAACGGCCGAGCGTGACCCTGGCCAGCGTGAACGAGATCACAGCGCACAGCGTTATACCTGCCACCATCGGCAACGGCGTGCCGTCGAAGAACACACCGGCGACGCCCATGGCGACCGCGCCGATGGCAAAGTGCAGCGTGCCCATCAGTGCCGAAGCCGTACCGGCGATCTCGCCATGCTCCTCCATCGCCAGCACCGATGTCGTCGGAATGACCAGGCCGAGGAATCCGTAGCCGATGAACAGCAGTGCCGCCATCACATCGAGCCGGTCGATGCCGGTCGCCATGACCGCGAGCAGCACCACCATCGTGGTCGCGTAGCCGGTCACCGCGATGCGCACCACGCGGCGCAGCCCGAACCGCTCGGACAGCACTCCCGTCAGCTGCGACATGCCGATGAAAGCCACCGCGTTGATCGAGAAGAACACGCTGTAGACCGAAGGCGACAGCCCGTAATGGTCGATCAGGATGAAGGACGAGCTCGACAGGTAGACGAAGAAGCTGGCAATGCCGAAACCTGCGATCGCCACCAGGCCAAGGAAGTTGCGGTCGCCCATCAGCAAGCGGTAGCCGGAAAGCGCCGTGCCGAAGGAGGAACCGACACGGTCCTCGACCGGCCGCGTCTCCTTGAGCGAGGTCGCCAGAAGGATGGTGGCCAGCGCCGCCGCACCCGTCACTGTCCAGAACACGGCGCGCCAGCCGAAATTCTCGATGATCTGGCTGCCGGTCAGCGGCGCCAGGATCGGCGACACCGAAAACACCAGCATCAAGAGCGACATCAGCTTGGCGGCCTCGGTGCCGGTGTGCAGGTCACGCACGATGGCGCGCGGCACCGCCATGCCGGCGCTGGCGCCCAGGCCCTGCAGGAAGCGGAAAGCGATCAGCCATTCGATGGTCGGCGCCATTGCCGAACCGATGCCGCCGGCCATGAACAGCGCAAGCCCGCCATAGAGCGGCAGCTTGCGGCCGACCATGTCGGAGATCGGCCCGACGACGATCTGGCCGAAGCCCATCGACAGGAAAAAGATCAACAGGCTCATCTGCACGGCAGCGGTGCCGGCGTGCAGATCCGCGCCGATCGACGGCAAGGCGGGGAGATACATGTCGATTGCGAATGGGCCGATCGCGGACAACAGGCCGAGCACGACCGCAATGCGGAGGAATTTGGGACTCATGATAAAGGCTTCTTTCGAATCTGGCTGCCGCCGCCAGGCGACGTCTAACCCTAGGACGTTCCATCCCGTGAGATTCCGACTCTCCGGGAGTGGATTCTATTCGTCACTCCGGGCCGAAATCTCTTTGTGTCGTGTCCACAAATTTAGACAGTCTTGTCTAAATCGTCAATCACCTCTATATCGTTTTCATGAGACCGAGCGTTTCTCCTGACACATTCCGGCCACGCGGCCACGAGGCCAAGCGTCTGTCGATCGTCGATACCGCCGCCGGAGTGTTCTGTCGCGAAGGCTTCGCCGGCGCCAACATCGATCTGATCGCCGCCGAAGCCGGTGTCTCGCGCCAGACCATCTACAATCACCATGGCGACAAGGAAAAACTGTTCGTTGCGGTCGTGCGCGATCTCACCGAGCGCTGCAATGCCGGCATTTTCGCCACCATCGACACCTTCCCGGACCAGCCCAGCGATCTCGAGGCCGATCTGATCGGCTTTGCCATGCGTCTGAACCAGAACTGTATCTGCAACCGCGATGGAAAATTCCTGCGCAAGCTGATCCAGACGGAAGGCGAACGCTATCCCGAACTGTTTGCCGAGTGGCGTGAACAGGGGCCAGGTCGAACATGGCCGGCAATCGCCGCCCGCTTCGCCCGCCTGGCCTATGGCGGGTACCTCGATATAGAGGATCCGGACGTGGCGGCGCGCCAGTTCCTCGGTCTCGTCAATGCCGAGTTGCAGACCATTTTCATGCTCGGCGGCACGCCGCGCGAGGAGGAAGTGCTGCAATCCGCGACAAATGGCGTGCGCACCTTCCTGCGCGCCTTTGGCAAGCGCCGGCCCTTGGCCCCGATTGAAAAGCAAAGCGCTCTCGCCAGCGCCTGAGCGATCAAATCGTGGCAATAGGCCTCGCTTCCGGGCGACGGTGATCTATATGCGGTTTACGCCGCGCTCAAGCTTGACTACAGCTATGCGGACGATTCAACGGAACCCGACCGCCACATGGCCGACGACCACATACGCTACGACATTCTGGCCCAGGAGGCGTTGCGCGGCGTCATGCGCAAGGTCCTGGCAGAGGTCGCGCGCACCGGCCTTCCCGGCAACCACCATTTCTTCATCACATTCCTGACCGGCGCGCCCGGCGTGCGGGTGTCTTCGCGTCTGCGCGAGCGTTACCCCGAGCAGATGACCATCGTCATCCAGTTCCAGTATTGGGACCTGAAGGTGACGGACACCGGCTTCGAGGTCGGCCTGTCCTTCTCCGACGTGCCGGAGAAACTCGAAATCCCGTTCTCGGCCGTGCGCGGCTTCTACGATCCGTCGGTCAACTTCGAACTGGAGTTCGACGTG
This sequence comes from Mesorhizobium sp., assembly GCF_041661565.1. GTDB lineage: Bacteria > Pseudomonadota > Alphaproteobacteria > Rhizobiales > Rhizobiaceae > Mesorhizobium. Next base: position 3,027 of record NZ_JBAZUD010000039.1, on the reverse strand, counting down.
AAGACCGATGCCGTTGCGGCGGACGAACCGGCGGCACAGCCTGCTCCGGAGCCGCTGACCATCGTCTCCGAGAAAAAGCCGAAGGCCGAGAAGAAGTCCGCAGCCGAAGCTGAGAAGAAGCCCGCGGCAGCGGCCGACGCGGCGGCCAAGGGCGCCGACGTGGTGTCGCTCGACGCCTTCCGCAAGAAATAGGCCCACGGTTCGCGCCATGGCCGAAATCGTCAATCTCCGCCAGGCCCGCAAGCAGAAGGCAAGGCTGGAGAAGGAACGGGAAGCCGCCAACAACCGCGCGTTGCATGGTCGCACCAGGGACGAAAAGGAACGCGACCGCCGGACCGCCGAGACAAGTGAGAGGTTTCTCGCCGGCCATCGCCGCGAAACCTCCGGTCCCGAAGACGACCTATGAGCGTCTCGGCGTGAGCGCGGTCGAAAAGCGCTCGGTGACCATTCGCGGCCACCGCACCAGCTATTCGCTCGAAAAATCTTTCCATGACGATCTCGTCGCGATCGCGACGGCAAGGACTTTGACGCTGGCCGCCCTTGTCGCCGAGATCGACGCGACGCGCCCGCGCGACACCAACCTGTCGTCGGCGCTGCGGCTTCATGTGCTGGAGTGGGCGAAGCGCGGCGCGGGTTCATAGCTAGGGAGCGTCAATCAGCTCCGCCTTCCTGCCGCGTCCGAAACCAAGCAGGGTCGTGCGATCACGATCCTCGGCCTGTTTCCTCGATCGCACGCGCATCAGGTCCTTCCAGCCGACATAGCCGACCAGCTGGAGGCCGTCGCGCGTGACGACGGGCAGATGGGACACGTTGGCCATCAGCAGCTTGTCGGCGAGGCCTTCCAGATATTCATCCGGATAGGCCAGCGTGACCTTGCTGCCGGCCAGCAATTCGCCAAGCGTCCTGGTGCGGTGCGTGCCTGCGCGCCTCCACCTCAGGATGGCCGGCGGATCGATGACACCGAGGACATGGCCGTGCTCATCGACCACCGGAAAACTAGGATGCCGCGTCTCCGGCGCGGTCAGGAACGCTGCGGCGCCATGCAGCGTCATCGTCGCCGGCACGCTCTCGACCTTGGAGGTCATCACCTCGCGCACCCTGGTCAGGGCGAAAGGATCGACACGGTACTCGCGAACCAGATGATGTCCCCGTCTGGCGATCTTCTCGGTCAGGATCGAACGCTTCATCAGCTGTGACGGCGTGCGCTGCCGCGCAGGCCGCGATCAGCGGCACCAACACATGCGTGTCGCCGGTCAGTTCGACGGCAAAGAAGGTCGCGGTCAACGGCGCCCGCATGGTGCCGCCCATGGTCGCGGCCATCGCCAACAGCGCCCAGAAGCCCGGATCCGCCTCGGGCAGGATGCCGGCAAGCACCGCCCCCATCGCCCCCCCCATGATCAGCAGCGGCGCCAGTACGCCTCCGGACGTTCCCGAGCCGAGCGCCACCGACCAGATGATCGCTTTCACCACCAGGAGAATGAGTGCCGCCATGGCCAGTGTTCGCCCATTCAACATGTCGGCGATGTTGTCATAGCCGACGCCGAGTGCCTGAGGTTCGATTAGCCCGCCTATGCCGACCACCAGACCGCCAATCATCGGCCACCACATCCAGTGGATGGGCAGCTTCTGGAAGCCGTCCTCGCAGGCGTAGACCATCTGGGTGAGCAGCCCCGAAAGCAAACCGGCGCAGATGCCGACAAGAACCCAGCCGCCAAGCGCGGTGAACGAAACCGCCATGCCGCCCTGGAACGGAAAGATCGGTCCTGGCAGATGCAGCATGGTGCGCTCGACCTCCGCGATGATCGCCGCCACCGCCACCGGGATGAAACTGCGCGGGGTCCATTCGAAGAGCAGCAGTTCGACCGCCAGCATGATGGCGGCGATCGGCGTTCCGAACACGGTGGTCATGCCGGCCGCCGCGCCCGCCACCAGCAGCGTCTTGCGCTCATTGTCGCTGACCGGCAACATCTGCGCGATCAGCGAGCCGATCGCGCCGCCCGTCATGATGATCGGGCCCTCCGCGCCGAATGGACCGCCGGAGCCGATCGAGATCGCGGAGGACAGCGGCTTCAGGATCGCGACCTTGGCGTCGAGCCTGGACCGCCCCAGCAGGATCGCCTCGATGGCCTCGGGAATGCCATGGCCGCGAATCTTCTCGCTGCCGAAGCGCGCCATCAGGCCGATGATCAGCGCGCCGATCACCGGGACGATGACGGCGGCAAGCCCGAGCGGTGTGTCTTGCAGCTTGAGATCGGCGAGCGAGAACTGGCCAAAATAGGCAATGTTCGTGGCCAGCCGGATCAGCTTCAAAAGCCCGATGCCGGCAAACAGGCCCGCCGTGGCGACCACCACGGCAATCGCGGCGATGAGCAGCACCCGTACATCGGTGGTGAAATCCCTGAGATGACCGGGATTGGGTTGATGGGTCTTCATGCTGGGGGCTTTCTGGCGGTGACCGGCTTTGGAGACGCGGCACGGTCAAAAAGGCCAGCCGGACTGTCGGCCGGCTATATATCGTGACACGATACATATGTTCAAGCCGGTTTCGCTCGAAATCCGTTTGAGCTTTCGCTGGAAAATGAACACATGTCGGACATGACGCAGACGAAGAAACCACGCCCCGCCATCAGCCAGGCCGACTACCAGCGGCTGTCGGAATTTCGCTACCTGATCCGCCGCTTCCTCGAATTCAGCCAGGTGCAGGCGGAAGATGCCGGCTTGACCACCCGCCAGCATCAGGCGCTGCTCGCCATCAAGGGATTTCCGGGAGGCGGAGCAGTGACGATCGGCGACCTGGCCGAGCGCTTGCGCATCCGCCACCACAGCGCGGTCGAACTGGTCAACCGTCTTTGCGAGGCGGGACTGGTGGCAAGGGATCAGGACAAGGACGACCATCGCCGAGTGCTGCTGCGACTGACCGAGCGCGCCGACGACTGTCTGGCAGAACTTTCGGCGGCGCATCTCGACGAGCTTTCACGCATCGAGCCGATGCTGAGGCGGCTGCTCGATCGAAACGGCGGATCCCCG
>NZ_JBAZUD010000038.1:0-35070 GCF_041661565.1 Mesorhizobium sp. | reverse complement strand
GATCGTTGCGGCCGCTGGCGCGGGCGAGATCGGCCTCGGTCGAGCGCTGCATTTCGGTGTCCATCATGCCGGGCGCCAGGCTGTTGACCAGCACGCCGTACGGCGCCAGCGCCACGGCCGCGGCGCGGGTGATGGAATCGACGCCGGCCTTACTCGCCGTGTAGGCGGTGTAGTCGGGCAGCGCCATGCGCGAGCCGGGCGAGGTGATGTTGACGATGCGGCCCGACTTTTGGTCGCGCATCACCCGGCCGGCAGCCTTGCAGGCCATGGCAAGCGCCGTGACGTTGAGCGCCAGCGTGCGCGTCCATGCCTTGAAGGTGGCATCGAGGAACGGTTCGATCACGCCATAGCCGGCATTGTTGACCAGGATATCGATGCCACCCCAGCGCGCGACCACCTTTTCCACAGCCGCTTCCGGGGCGCCCTCGATGGTGAAATCGCCGATGATGGTCTCGGCTTCCATGCCTGCACCGGTGATTTGCCGCGCCGTTTCAGCCAGTCCTTCACCATTGATGTCGGTCACCGCGACGCTGCAGCCACGCCGGGCCAGCTGGATCGCCACCTCACGGCCGAGACCGCCGGCGGCACCTGTGACCAAGGCTTTTTTCGGCGTCGTGTTTTGATTGTCCGCAGGCAAGCGGGCACCCTCCCGGTGGTGATCTTGACGGAATTGATACCGGTACCATAAATGGCTGTCAACGCCGATGTGCTATTGTCCCGTCGACTAAACGGCCTGCTACATGGGGAGAGAAAAGATGAAAATCGTGGCGCTCGAAACATTGCAGCTCGCCGAGTTCCCGTTCCTGTTCTGGCTGCGTGTCCACACCGACGCCGGAATCATCGGCACGGGCGAGACCTTTTGGGCGCCGGGCCCTGTCGCCTCCTATATCCACGACAATGTCGCGTCCTATCTCTTGGGCAAGGATCCGCGCGACATCGAGCTGCACGACCGCACCTTGGGCAGCGTCTATGTCGGCGCGCGCGATTCCGGTGCAGAGGTGCGCGGCAATTCCGCCGTCAACATCGCGCTGTGGGACATTTATGGCCAGGCGCTCGGCGAGCCGGTCTGGCGGCTGCTTGGCGGCCGCACCCACAAAACCGTTCCGATCTACAACACCTGCGCCGGCTACAAGCATGTCCGCGCCACAAAAAGGAATGCCTTGTTCGAACGAGGCGAGGACTGGTCGCTCAAGGCAGGCGATTCGAACGAGGGACCGTACGAGGATCTGCTCGCCTGGCGCTACAAAGCCGGCGACCTTGCCAAAAGCCTGAAATCCGAAGGCATCGTCGCCATGAAGATCTGGCCCTTCGATATTGCGGCGGAGGCGTCGAACGGCACCCGCATCTCGCTTGCCGATCTCGACAAGGCATTGGAGCCATTCCAGAAGATCCGCGATGCCGTCGGCCGCGACATGGAGATCATGGTCGAACTGCACGGGCTATGGACCTTGCCGCCGGTGCTGCGCATCGCCGAGGCCTTGAAGCCTTACGACGTCGCCTGGCTGGAGGAGCCGATCCGCTACAATGAGCTCGATACCATGGCCGAGCTTGCCCGCCACACCTCCATTCCGATCGCCGCCAGCGAACGCCTGGCATCGCGACAGATGTTCAAGCAGCTGATCGACAAGCGCGCGGCCAGCGTGATCATGATCGACCTCGCCTGGTGCGGTGGCCTCTCCGAAGCGCGCAAGATCGCCAACATGGCCGAGGCCAGCGAGCTGCCTGTCACCCTGCACGACTGCACCGGGCCGATCGTCTATGCCGCCAGCTGTGCGCTGTCGGCGACCTTGCCGAACGTCAACTACCAGGAGGCGGTGCGCGCCTATTTCACCGGCTGGTACACCGAGATCGTTGCCGATATTCCGCCGGTCACCGATGGCCATGTGGCGCCGCTCGAAGGGCCGGGGCTCGGGCTCCGCCTGCGGCCGGAACTGTTCGAGCGGCCGGACGCCACCGTTCGCATCACCAAGATCTAGATCCTCACACGGCTCGCTCGGAGCCAGTAGACATTATGCTATTATAATCTATTATCCGTCGAAGCGGGCGGCGAACAAGCTCGCCACCGGTGTTGTCTACGCCGGTGCGAATACCGACCAGGGAGGCCTCATTGGCGATTTCAGCGGCGCGGGCGCGCGACGATTTCAAGGGCGTTCCAAACCTGCCGGACAAGCAGGTCCTGCTCGACCTGTTCGAACGCATGGTGCTGTTGCGGCGCTTCGAAAGCATCGCCCAGATCGCGTGCCGCAAGGGCGAAACACCCGGCTTCCTGCATCTCTATATCGGCGAGGAGGCGACAGGCGTCGGCGTGTGTGCCCATTTGCGCCCGACCGACTGGCTCACCTCGACCCATCGCGGCCACGGCCACGCTTTGGCCAAGGGCGCCAATCCCGGCCGGGTGATGGCCGAGCTGTTCGGCAAGGCCGACGGCATCTGCGGCGGCCGCGGTGGCACCATGCATCTTTACGACCGCTCGGTCGGCCTGTTCGGCACCAACGGCATTGTCGCCGCCGGCATAGGCCATGCCGTCGGCATCGGCATGGGTGCCCGCCAGCAGGGCCGCGATGACATCGGCGTCGCCTTCTTCGGCGACGGCGCCGCCAACCATGGCGGCTTTCACGAGGCGCTCAATTTCGCCGCCGTGCAGCGTGCTCCGGCCGTGTTCATCTGCGAGAACAATCTTTACGCCACCGCGACACCGCTGAAGTCGATCACGCTCAATCCTGAGATCGCGACCAAGGCTGCCTCCTACGGCATGCCCGGCGTCGCCGTCGACGGCAATGATGTGTTCGCCGTCTGGCTGGCCATGAAGGAGGCGACCGAGCGCGCCCGTGCCGGCAAGGGCCCGACGCTGATCGAGGCCAAGACCTACCGCACCGTCGGCCACCATGAGGGCGATCCCGTCATCGGCACCTACCGCACGCAGGAAGAACTCGACGCCTGGATCAAGCGCGATCCGATCGACATGTTCCGCAAGAAGCTGGTAGAGGAGTACGGCATTGCCGATGCCGAGGCGCTGGCAGCCATCGAGTCGCGGATAGAGAAGGTGGTCGAGGAAGCACTGACCTTCGCCCGCAATTCGCCCGAGCCCGACCCGGCATCGGTCCGGCTGCACGTCTTTGCCGATCCGATCAATCCACCGGCCGCGTTGCAGCCGCGCGTCGTCGGTGAGACCCGCACGCAGGGCTGGCTGGAAGCGGTGCGCGACGGCATCGCCGAGGAGATGCGCACCAACCCGGCGATCCTCTATTTCGGCGAGGGCACCGGCGAGCGTGGCGGCAGTTTCGCCCACACCAAGAACCTGTGGCAGGAGTTCGGCGCCGAGCGCATGGTCGACACGCCGATCTCGGAGCAGGGCTTCACCGCTGCCGCCGTCGGCGCCTCGGCCACCGGTGCGCGCACCGTCTCGGACCTGATGTTTGCCGACTTCGCATTCGAGACCGCGGGCCAGATCTTCCTGCAGGCGGCTAAGCTGCGCTACATGACCAGCGGCCGGATGAGCGCGCCGATGGTGGTTCGCGTCGGCGCCGGCGCGCTGCGCAGTTCAGGCCCGCACCACAGCGGCATCTATCATCCGGTCTTCGCCCACATGCCAGGCCTCATCGTCTGCGTGCCATCGACCCCGGCCGACGCCAAGGGACTGATGAAGACGGCGCTCAGGGCCGGCGATCCCGTCATCATGCTCGAACCCAAGGCGCTTTTTGCCTCCAAGGGTGAGGTGCCGGTGGGCGATCATTATGTGCCGTTCGGCGTCGCCCGCATCGCGCGGGCCGGCACCGACATCACGATCGTTGCCGCCGGCCAGATGGTGCAGCGCGCGCTGGAGGCCGCCGAGACCCTCGCCGCCGAAGGCATTGAGGCCGAGGTGATCGATCCGCGCACCATCATGCCGCTCGATATCGAGACGATTGTCGCCAGCGTCCGCAAGACGCATCGGCTGCTCGTCGTCGACGAGGCCTGGGCGATGTGCGGCCTTGGCGGCGAGATCGCCCAGGCCATCAACGAACTTGCCTTCGATGAACTTGATGCTCCGCCCGGACGACTGCACACGGCGCCGACGTCGCATCCCTTCGCGCCTGTCCTGGAACGCGCCATGCTGGTCGACACGGGCCGCATCGCTCAAGGCGTGCGGGATGTGATTGCCGGCAAACCGCCGGTGCCGGATCATTGGTACACGGTCGGGCTGAAGAGTGCCGCGCCGGCTAGTCCCGCACCGGCTCCGGCCAAGCTCGCGCCGGCCGCGCCGTCACCCCAGCCGCCTGCCGCCGCGAGCGATGACGAGCCAATCACAATGCCGTTCGGGGACCTCACCGTCAGCGAAGGCACCGTCATCAAATGGCTCAGGGCCGTCGGCGATGCGGTGAAGGAAGGCGAACTGATCGCCGAGATCGAAACCGACAAGGCCGTGGTCGAGATCGAGGCGCCGATCAGCGGTACGCTCAGCGCCATCGATCAACCGGTCGGCGCCGTGGTGCCGATGGGCGGCCGCATTGGCGGCATCAGAAAATAACACCATCGGAACATGAAATGCGAAGGGCAAGCATGAAGATCCTGTGCGCCAACTGGCAAGCCGCCGACGAGGCCGAACTCGAGCGCGAGCACTATCCCGACGTCGAACTCATTCTCGCACGGTCGACCAACGACAAGGCCGCCGCGCTCGATCCGGCCATCTGCGAAGAGGTCGATGCCGTCATCAATTATTCGCCGACGCATAATGTCGCCGCCGCGCCGACAGCTTTTCCCAAGGCACGGATCGCGGTTCGCTCCGGCGTCGGCTTCGACAACATCGACACGGCGGGCTGGGGCGCGCGCAAGATTCCGGCCTGCAACGTGCCGGACTATGGCACCACGGAGGTCGCCGACCATGCCATCGCCCTGATGCTGGCGCTGACGCGCGGCACCTCCGCCTATGGCGCCGAGCTTTCCGGCAACGGCGCGGAGGGCTGGCATTTCTCCAAAGGGCCGCTGGTGCGTCGGCACAAGGGCGCGACCTTCGGCATTGTCGGGCTCGGCCGTATCGGGCTTGCCGCCGCCCGCCGCGCCGCCGCCTTCGACATGAAGGTCGTGTTCTATGATCCGCATCTTCTGTCGGGCGTCGACCTCTCGACCGGCTACGAGCGCGTTCATTCGCTGGCCGAACTCATGGGGCGGGCGGATGTGGTGAGCGTCCACACGCCGCTCAGCGACGAAACCCGCAAGCTGCTCGGCGCAGCCGCCTTCGCCGCCGCCAAGCCCGGCCTGGTGCTGGTCAACACCGCGCGCGGTCCGATCGTCGATCTCGACGCGCTCGAAGCGGCCATGCGCGAGGGCACAGTCGCCGGGGCAGGTCTGGATGTGCTGCCGAACGAACCGGGCGACCTCGACCATCCATTGCTGGCGGCATGGAGGCGTGGCGAGCCGTGGATCGCCAACCGGCTGATCGTCACCCCGCACGCGGCTTTCTACAGCCCGGCGTCCATGCGCGATCTCCGGTTGAAATCGATCGAAGTGGTGCACGCCTACCTCGCCGAGGGCCGGCTCACCAACTGTGTCAATGCCGAGTACCTGAAATGAACATGGCGGTCGGCCAAACCCGGCGTCCGGCGGTGTCGCCTTACGCGCGCCGCCTGGCGCGTGAGCGTGGCCTTCCGCTCGAGACGCTCCACGGCAGCGGTCCGGACGGCCGTATCCTGGCCGCCGATGTGCTCGGTTTCGTTCCGGTTGTCGCGCCGGCAAATGCACCTGAGGTCGCTGCCGCTGTCGCCATTCCAATCGCCGCGCCGCCGGTTGCAGCGCCCCGCATTGCCGCTTTCGCCACGTCGCTCAGCCTAGGTGCGCTCGGTGACCTGCTGGCCGCGCTGGCGAGCACGGGGAAGACGTTCGACATCGACGACATCCTGCTGCGCGCGGTGGATCGTGCGTTCGCTGAGAATCCTCACAAAAGTTTCGACGCGCCGGTGGCCCTGGAACTGGTCGGCCGCCAGATGGTGCTCGCCACGGATCCGGAGATGCCGATGACATTGCTGCGCGCGACGCGGCTTGCAGCATTGGCCAGCGACCGCGACGACGCGGAAAAAGCAGCGGTGCTGTCGCTGCGTGTGCTGCCGGCCGGCGACATACGGCCGATGATGATGCCGCTGCTGCAGGGCCGCGCCATGCGCCTGGCCGTCTCGGTCAACATGGCGGGCGACCATGCCGATTGCCTGCTCACGACGGATGCGGCAAGCGTCGATGAGGCGACCGCGATCGCGTGGTTCGCCTCGTTGAAGTCCGCCATCGAAAACCCGCTTCGCCTTTTCGTCTGAGGCGATGGTCCGCCATGCTTGTGACTGATCGGTGTCGTCACCTTGCATCCGGCACGACTTTTGAGCGTCCTGCGATAGCCTCGGGCCAAGGAAGCTATTATAAAAGCTTCGACAGCAGCGCGACGAGGCACATGGATCACTCCGTTTCCACCATCGACAGTCTCCCCAGACGCACGCTCGGCCGCGCCAACGGGCCGCTTTATCGCCAGCTCGCCGACATATTGCGCGAGCCGATCGGCAACGGCACTTTTCCCGTCGGCGGCGAATTGCCGAAGGAAGCAACCATCGCCGAGCATTTCGGCGTCAGCCTGATCACCGTGCGCCAGGCGCTGCGCGATCTCGAGGCCGATGGCCTGATCAGGAAACGCTCGGCCAAGCCCGCGGTCGTCACGGCGCGCAGCCCCTCCGTCAATCTCAGCTGGAAGTTCAAGAATTTCGCCGACATGGCGGCCTTCACCAAGGACGCGCAGCTGACAGTGAAATCCTATCGCAAGGAGCTTTCCCCTGTGCTCCAGCGTCATTTCGGCATGGGCAAGGAGGAGGCCGGCTATTGCCTGCGCAGCGTTCTGGCGATCGGTGAACAGCGCAAGGCGCAGATCACCACCTACTTTCCGCCCGATATCGGCGCCAGGATGAAGCGCGAGGATTTTTCCGACGTGCTGATCTTCCGCTCGGTGCAGAAGCATCTCGGCCTGCGGCTCGATGTGGCCCATGTCACCGTGCGTGCCGAAATCGCCGATGAGGCGGTTGCTGCCGACCTCGGCATCACGCTTGGCAGCCCGGTGCTGACGGTGGAGATGCTCTACCAATCGGCCGACCAGCGCAGCATCGAATTCTCCGTTGCCCGCCATCCCGCCGACATCTTCAGCATCACCTACGACGCGCCCAACGACCTGTCCTGATCGTGGGGAGGCGCATTTTCTGACGCCCGCCGCATGGACACGCCTATAAAATTATAATAGCATGATAGCTAGGCTGAGATGCTGGCCGCTAACGGAATCGCCCGGGAGGAAATCCGGCGGAGTTTCGCAAGCGAAGGCAGCCTCGGGGGAAGCTCGGTCAAATTGACAACCGCAATTGGTACCGGTATCAATTTACTATCTTCGTCCGATCGAGATGGCGCAGTCCATCGCTGGCCGAGGTGGGAAACACAGGGAGGAGACCATGAGATTGAGGAGCTTGTGGTCGGCGCCAAGGCTTTCCTTGCCGGTGTCGCCGGCCTGGGTCGATATCACGCCCAAGGAGGCCTCGGGAACCTGATCCCGCATCGCCTGATTCAATGCGCCGGAATTTGGCGCTGATGCTTTTTAAACGAAAAATGGGAGGAAAAAATCGTGAACCTGTTGAACCGTAGGTCCGGCCTGGCCGCACTTGCCGCCACAATGATGGCATTCGGCATGCATGCCGGCCACGCCGAGGACAAGAAGCCCTACACCATCTATCTCTCGAACAATTTCGTCGGCAATGACTGGCGCCAGCAGATGGAACGCGTCGCCACCGTGTCGGTCAGCAAGGGGCCGCTGAAGGGCCGCGTCGATCTCAAGATCGAGAATGTCGAGAACACCGTCCAGGCGCAGATCAACTCGCTGAACAACATCATCCGCCAGAAGCCGGATGCCATCCTGGTCGATGCCGGTTCGGATTCGGCGCTGAACCCGACCATCAAGAAGGCCTGCGATGCCGGCATCGTCGTCATCAGCTTCGACCAAGTGGTGACCGAGCCCTGCGCGTTCGCCGTCGCGTCCGACTGGGACCGTATCCCCTCGGTCATGGCCGAGTGGATGGCCGTGCAACTTGGCGGCAAGGGCAACATCATCCTCGACCGCGGCCTCGCAGGCGCGCCGATCTCGGCGCAGCTGCAGGGGGGTTATGAGAAGGTGCTGGCCAAATATCCCGACATCAAGGTGGTCGGCTACTATAACGGCAACTACGCGCTTGGACCCGAACAGTCGGGCGTCGCGGCGCTGCTGGCCGCTAACCCGAAGATCGACGGCATCATGACGCAAGGCTACGGTTCGGGCGCCATCCAGGCACTGAAGGATGCCGGTCGGCCGATCGTCCCGGTCGTCGGCTTCTCCTACAATGTCGCCGCCGTAACCTGCGCGCAGACACAGGGTGCCAAGTGCATTCTGGGTTCGAACCCGGCCTATCTGTCGTCGGAAGCGATCAAGCTGGCGGTCGACATTCTCGACACCGGCAAGAAGCCGGCTGACCGGTCCATTTCCGTGAAGGGTGATTTCGTCACCACCGATCCCTTCGAGTCGAAGCTTTATCCCGGCACCAAGATGATCAAGATCGCGGTCGGCGAAAATGCCTTCCCCGACCAGGCGCCTGGCCTGACACTGCCGATCACGCCCGACTGGGTCGAGATCACCGCCGCGGAAGCCGCCGGCAGCAAGTAAGATTTGACCACGACCTTGTCTCCCGGCATCGCAAGATGTCGGGAGAGCTTTTCGAAGGCGCATTCATGGACCTCGTCTCCGTCAACGGCCTGTCCAAACGCTATGGCGGCATCGTCGCGCTCAGCGAAGCGACATTCAGCGCCCGCGCCGGCGAGGTGCACGCGCTTCTGGGCGAGAACGGCGCCGGCAAGAGCACCTTTATCCAGATACTGTCGGGCGCGGTCCAGCACGATGGCGGCTCGATCCTGGTGGAAGGTCGGGACTATCGCCCCGCCAATCCCGATGCGGCCCAGGCGCGCGGCATCGCCGCCGTCTTCCAGGAACTGTCGCTGATCCCCGACCTCACCGTCGAGCAGAACATCTGGTTCCGTCATGAACCAAGGACGCTTCTGCGCACCGTCAACCGCGCGGAGATGCGCCGCAGGACGCTGGCGCTGCTCGACAAATACGATTTCCCGACGCTGCGTCCCGACCAGGAGTTGCGGCGGTTGACCTTGGCCGAACGGCAGATCGTCGAGATCGCCAAGGGGTTGGCCAAGGACCCGCGCATCCTGATCCTCGACGAGGCGACCTCGGCGCTGCCGGCGCGGGAGGCCGAATGGCTGCTCAAGCTCACCCGGCAACTGGCCGCCGAAGGCAGGCTGGTCATCTTCATCTCGCACCGCATGGCCGAGGTCCGCGCCATCGCCGACCGGCTGACCATCTTCCGCAATGGCAGCACCATCGCCGTGCACGAGGCCAACGCCGTCTCCGACAATGAAATCGTTACCCAGATGATCGGTCGCCGCCTCGATCGGCTCTATCCCGAGCGCATCGCCACGGCGACCGATCGCATTGCGGTGAGGGTCAAGGGGTTTTCCAGCGGCAGCCGGCTTTCCGGCGTCGACTTTGCCCTGCGCGAGGGCGAGGTGCTCGGCGTCGGCGGCCTGCAGGGCCACGGCCAGCGCGAGCTGTTCCAGTCGCTGTTCGGCGCCACCAGGGCCAGCGGCACCATCGAGCTATGGGGCAAGCCGGTCTCCATCAACAATCCACGCCAGGCGCTGACCGGCAGGGACGGCATCGCTTTGGTGCCGGAGGACCGGCGCGGGCAGGGCCTGCTGCTGACCAAGAGCGTGCGTGAGAATCTGACCCTGTCGGTCATCGGGCGATTCACAGAGCACGGCCTGTTGAGCCGGCAAAAGGAAGCAGAGCTGGTCAAGGAGATGGTCGATTTCCTGCGCATCAAGGCCGGCACGCCGGAGCAGCTGGCCGGCACGCTGTCCGGCGGCAACCAGCAGAAGGTGATCTTCGGCAAGATGCTGCTGACGCAAGCGCGCGTGCTGCTGCTCTACGATCCGACGCGTGGCGTCGATGTCGGCACCAAGGGGGAGATCTTCCAGTTGATGCGTGACCTGGCCGCCAAGGGCTACGCCATCCTGTTCCACTCCAGCGACATGCCGGAGCTTGTCCATGTCGCCGACCGCGTGCTGGTGATGCGCAACGGACGCGTGGCCGCGACCCTTGAAGGCGACCGGATTTCGGAGGCGGATATCCTGCGCGCCGCCATGCTCGAGAGCGAGGCTGCCTGAGGCATGGTGATGTCCGTCGCGGAAAGATCGGTCGAGATGAAAATGCAGCCATTTGGCATAGATTGGCGCGGCCGCGTGCTCGACCGCGCGCCGTTCCTCGTCGCCTGCCTGATGCTGACCCTGATCGTCGCCATCTACGGCAGCCTGCAGTCCGGCGTCTTCACATTGGACGAGATCAACCTCGACACGGCGGCGGCGATGACGCTGATGCTGGCCGCGACCGGGCAGACCATCGTTCTGGTGCGCGGCGGCATTGATCTGTCGATCGGCGGCATGATCAGCCTTGGCACGGTCATCGCGGCGACGCGCTTCACCGACGATCCGTCGACCACGGCGCTGTGGATGGTGATCATCCTGGCGCTCGGCTTCCTGATCGGTGCGCTCAATGGCCTGTTGATTTCGCTGCTCAAGCTGCAGCCCTTCCTGGTGACGCTCGCCACCTGGTCGATCCTCAACGGCATCGCCATGATCATCCTGCCGACCGATGGCGGCAGTATTCCAGGCTGGTGGGTCGGCTTCGCCTCGGCGCAGCTGCTTGGCCTGACCAGCCCTGTCTGGATGCTGCTGGCGCTGCTGCTGTTCTGGTGGTGGTTCCGCGCCACCGGAGTTGGCCTCACCATCCAGGCGACCGGATCCAACGAAAAATCCGCCTTCCTGTCCGGCGTGTCGATCACCCGCGTCAATCTCGTCACCTATGGCCTGTCCGGCCTGTTCGCGGCGGGCGCGGCGCTGTTCCTGGTGACGCAGACCGGGGCGGGCTCGCCGACCATCGGCAAGGACTACATCCTGCCCTCGGTGGCGGCGGCGGTCATCGGCGGCGTCAGCCTGTTCGGCGGCCGCGGGCACCTGGCCGGCACGCTGATCGGCGCCTTCGTGCTGACCCTGATCGGCAATCTCGTCTTCGTCCTGCACGTGTCGAGTTATTGGCAGCCAGTCGCATCTGGGGTCATCCTGCTGCTTTCGGTGCTGGCCAGTTCCGTCGCCGAGAAGGCCGCAAGGAACCGTGTCCAATGAGCGCCTTTCTCGCCCGCAACCGGCTCATCGTGCTCGCCTATGCCGGCATGGTCGTGCTGCTCCTGGTCACGGCGCTATTCTCGCCGGGCTTCCTCTCCATCTCCAACATGCGCTCGACCGTCGTGCTGGCCGCCTTCGTCGGCATCGTGGCGCTCGGCCAGACCGTCGTGATCATCGGCGGCGGCATCGACCTGTCGGTCCCCTGGGTGCTGAATTCCGCGGCCATCGTCATGGCCCTGCTGTGCGGCGGGCAGGATCTGCCGCTGGTCTGGGTCATGCCGCTGCTGCTCGCCGGCGGCGCCCTCATCGGCCTGGTCAATGGCGTTGGCGTCGCCCAGTTCGGCGTGCCGCCGATCATCATGACGCTGGCCACCAACGTCATCCTGCAAGGCCTCATCCTGGTGCTGACCGGCGGCTCGCCGACGCCCTCGGCGCCGGCCTTGATCCAGTTCCTGTCGGTCGGGCGGATCGGCGGCTTTCCGGTGATTGCGCTGATCTGGCTGGCGCTGACGCTGGTGGCGACGCTGCTGCTCTCCAAGGCGGCATTCGGCCGTCATCTTTATGCGCTCGGCACCAGCGCCACGGTCGCCGAATTCTCCGGCGTGCCGACGGCGCGCACCACTATCCTGACCTATGTCATCTCCGGCCTCACCGCCGCTTTCGCCGGCATGCTCCTGACCGGCTATTCCGGCCAGGCCTATCTCGGCATGGGCGACGCCTATCTGTTCACCTCGATCGCCGCGGTCGCCATCGGCGGCGCCTCGATCCTCGGCGGCAGCGGCCACTATCTCGGCACCGTCGCCGGCGCCATGGTGCTGACCATCCTCACCGGCCTGCTGCCGGCGCTCAACCTGTCGAGCGGGGCGCTGCTCATCGTCTATGGCGCCGTCATCCTGCTGACAGTATCGATCGGCAGCGAGACTTTTGCCGGGCTTGGCGGCAAGATGCGCAGAAAGGCGAGCTGAACATGGTCGAAATCACCTGTGTCGTCGATGCCAGGGCCGAGCTCGGCGAGGGCACGCTCTGGGATCCCAAGGCCGGCGTGCTCTGGTGGATCGACATCTGGAAGAAGCTGATCCACCGCTACGACCCAGCGACCGGCAAGGACGAGGTGTTCGAGACGCCGGAATATCTCGGCTGCCTCGGCCTGCGCGAGAAGGGCGGCCTGGTGCTGACCATGACAAACGGCTTCCATTTCTTCGACCCGGCGACCGGCACATTCGAGGCGATCGTCGATCCGGAAGCGGATATGCCGAAGACCCGTTTCAACGACGGCAAGCCGGACAGGCAAGGAAGGTTCTGGTCGGGCTCGATGTTCGAGGTGCCGGGCCAACCGATCGAGTTCATCGGCGCGCTCTACCGGCTCGATCCCGACCTTTCGGTGCACAGGATGATCGATGGCATCGGCTGTTCGAACGGGCTGGCCTGGAGCCCGGATTCAAAGACGATGTATTTCTCCGACAGCCATGCCGGCGCTGTCTGGGCCTATGATTTCGATCCGGCCACCGGCGACATCGAAAACCGCCGCACCTTCATCGACATGACGGTGACCGGCGGCGTCGCCGATGGCGCGACTGTCGATGCCGAGGGCTGCTACTGGGTCACCATCCCGGTCACCGGCAAGGTGTGCCGCTACGATCCCGACGGCCGCCTGATGCAGACGGTGGTGCTGCCGACCGACCTGCCGACTTGCTGCGAATTCGGCGGCAGGGATATCGACATCCTCTATGTCACTTCGGCCGTACTCAGGCGCCCCGCCAGTCACTTCGTTGGCCAGGAATATCCGGGCGGACTTTTCGCGCTCGACGTCGGCGTCAAGGGCCTGACCCTGCCGGCCTTCAAGGGCTGATCTACACCGCTGACATCACCAGCGGGTTCTCGACCTTGCGCGACATTCCCGTCGCAAAGCGCCGCTCGAGATGGCCGGCATAGAGCGATAACGGCCAGCACAGCGCGAAGTAGATGATCGATACCGTGCCGAACACCATCACCGGCTGGAAGGTCACCGTGTTGACCTGCGTGGCGGCGCGGGCAAGCTCGGTCAGCCCGATCAGCGAGGCGATCGATGTCGTCTTGACGATCTGCACCATGAAACCGACGGTCGGCGGCAGCATCAGCCGCACCGCCTGCGGAATGATCACCAGCCGCAACGTCCTGACAAAGCGCAAGCCGAGCGCGGTTGCCGCCTCCCACTGGCCTTTCGGGATCGCCTCGATCGCGCCGCGAAAGATCTCGCCGAAGAAAGCACCGCCATTGAGCGAGAACGTCACGGCAGCCGCCACCCACGGATCCGGCCGGTAGCCAAGGAACGAAGACCCGTAATAGGCCATGAACAGCTGGATCAGGATCGGCGTGCCCATGAAGAACTGGATATAGAAGACCGCCAGCCAGCGCAGCGGTCGCGCCGGCGCGACGCGCAGTGCCGCCACAACAAGGCCGATCACGCCGCCGCCGGCGAAGGCGACCAGCGCCAGCAGGATCGTCCAGCGTGTCGCCAGCAGCAGGAACATCAATTCGTTGGGGCCGAAGTCGCGCAGGCTCATGGGTCAGACTTTCCACCGGAACATGAGCTTGCCGACACCGGCGAAAAGCAGGCTGGCGGCCTGCACCAGCACGAAATAGATGACGGCAATGATGATGTAGACCTCGAAGCTTCGGAACGTCTGCATGACCAGATTGTTGGCCACCGCCGTCAGTTCCTCAGCGGCGATGGCGCCGACGATCGAAGTGCCCATGATCTGCAGGATGAACTGCGCCGACAGCGACGGGTAGACGGCGCGCGCCGCCGGCACCAGGATGACATGGCGGATGATGCGGTAGCGGCCGAGGCCGAGCGATTTGGCCGCCTCGATCTGCCCTTCCGGAATGGACTCGATGCCGGCGCGCAGGATCTCGGTCGCATAAGCGCCCAGATGGATCGAAAGCGCGACGACGGCAGCCGTGTTGCTCGACAGTTTGAAGCCGAACAGCGGCAGCGAGAAGAAGACGAAATAGAGCTGGATCAACAGCGGCGTGTTGCGGATGAGCTCGACATAGGCGGCGATGGGCCACGACAGGAAGCGCGGCCCGAAGCTGCGGCCGACCGCGCCGAGAATACCGATGGCGTTGCCGAACAGGATCGACAGTGCGGCCAACTGGATGGTCTTCACCAGGCCGCGCAGCAGCAGGTCGAGATGCACCAGGACCGGGCCGAATTGCAGGGCGGTTTGCATGGCTATCCCGTCACGAAAAGCGGGGCCGTCGCAGGCCCCGCTGCTTCATGGAAGACTTGATCAGAAAACCGGCAGCACCGGCAGCGGCTGGTTGCGGTACTTCATCGACAATGCGTCGAGCGTGCCGTCCGTCTTCATGCTGAACAGCCAGGTGTTGATCCATTGCCGCAGATTGTCGTTGCCCTTGGCGACGCCGATACCGAAATAGAAGGTTTTCAGCACGTATTTCTGCTCGAAGGCGTCGCCGTTCTGCGCCTTCTTCAGATAGATTTCGCCATAGTCGCCGCCGCCCATGGCGTCGATCTGGCCCGACACCATCGCCTGCAACAGCGAGGAATAGTCGTCGAAGCGCAGGATCTCGATGCCGGGATTGGCTTCTGCCGCCTTGGTTAGCAGGCCGTCCTCGCCGGTGCCGCGGGTCAGGCCGACCTTCTTGCCGACGAGATCCGCGACGCCCTTGATGGCAGTGCTCTTCGGCGCGATCACCACCGCCGACTGGCCGGCATAGGGGATCGAATAGTCGATCTGGATGGCGCGGGCCGGGGTGATCGAGAAGATCGAGATCACCGCGTCGACCTGTTTGGTCAGCAGCGCCGGAATACGGCCAGGCGAGGTGACGGTGACGAATTCGACGGGCACGCCAAGCGCTTCGCCCATCTTGTTGGCGACTTCGATATCGAAGCCGGTCGGCTTGAGATTGGCATCGAGAAAGCCATAGGGCGGGGTCGTGGTGTCTATGGCGACGATAAGCTTGCCGCGCGAGATGATCTCGTCGACCGACTGTGCCGAAGCGATCGACGGTATCAGCGCCGTGATTGCCAGCACGATGCCGGCCAGCAACCCGCCGGCCCCTCTCAGGAAAGTCCGCATGTTTTCCTCCCATGCATTTTTGAACGCCTTGTTTCGGCGTCGCTCAAGCGGGGCGCAGGCCGCTCGACGACGTAAAAAACTGATCGATATCCGCTCGCCAACGCTCCCTGCAAAAACCGGAAACGCGGCATTCCTCCAAGACTATAATGGTATGCTATTATAATATGTAAAGCCTGTCTACGATCGACGATGAGGGCCGAGGCCAGCTGGTTGGTATCGGTACCATGCATTGGAGTTTCCGGACAGCATCAAGCCCTCGGCCGACCCTGACAGTCGGTTTCTCTGTTTGGATCGGCGAGCGGTGTGAAGGGGCGGGTGGCCCGCGAAGCTAGATCAGCCCCGAAATGTCGGAGAAGGCCATCGCCTTGCGCAAGATCTCGGCGAAGCGCTCGCCCGCGACCTCGCGCGGGCCGCTATTGTCGATCGAGGTGACACCCGGTCCCGACAAGGTCACATTGGCGCTGCGCGCCAGACGCGCCAGCACCTCGCCGCGCGATTCACGGCCGCGCATCGCCAGCCGCTCGGCCAGCACCTCCGGCGAGGCCGTGATCTCGACGACAGCCAGATTGGCATAACGGTCGCGCAGCACCGGGATCACCGCGCGCGACACGTTGGCGATGGCGACGCGGCCGTTGGAGACCGACCAGTCGACATCGGCCGGGATGCCATAGCGCAGGCCATGCGCCTCCCAGGAGATGGCGAAGGCGCCGTCGGCCTCGGCCTCGACAAAGGCGGCGTCCGCCAGCGTGTCGTGGTCCTCGCTCGCGGCATCGCTCGGCCTGGTGATGACGCGGCGCACGAAGTCCAGGCGGGGCTCCTCGCTGAAGCGGGCGCGGGCGTAATCGATCACAGTGTCCTTGCCGGCGCCGCTCGGCCCGACAACGGCGACGAAGACACCGTCGCGGATCGGAAAAGTCGCGGCGGCCATCTCACGCTCGATCGATGCCGACACCATCACGCGACCCGGTTCCCCTGCCGCCAGACGGTCCGCACGACGGGAACATGATCGTCGACACGCACCCGCACAAGATCGGCGCGGCGACCCTGCTCGATCATGCCGCGGTCGGTCAGGCCAACCGCTTCGGCCGGATTCTTGGAAACCATGGCGACCGCCTGCGGCAAGCTGATGCCCTCGACGACGTCGCCGAGGAAGAACGCCGACTGGATAAGGCTGAACGGGATGTAGTCGGACGACAGGATGTCGAGCAGGCCGTCGCTTGCCAGAGTGCGGGCCGAGACATTGCCCGAATGCGAGGCGCCGCGCATGACATTGGGCGCCCCCATCAGCACGCCCAGCCCAGCCGCTCTCGAGGCCCTGGCGGCTTCTTCCGTGGTCGGGAACTCGGCGACACGCACGCCTTGCTCGATCGCTTCGCCGACATGGCTGATCGTTGCATCGTCATGGCTCGCCAGCACGATGCCGCGCTCATGGCAGGCCGCGGCGATCACCGCACGGTTCGGGGCCGAATTGAGCGCCGACTCGCCCATCCGCTTGTCGCAGAACAGCTTGAAGTCGCGATCGGACAGCTTGAGCTTGCGCTGATAATAATAGGCATAGGTTTCGAGATTGACGAACTGGCGCTGGCCGGGCGCGTGGTCCATCAGCGACGCCAGCCTGACCCGCTCGTCACCGTCGAAACTGGCGAAGGCGTTAAGGCAATCCGGTGCCGAAACCTCGCAGCGCAGATGGATGAAATGGTCGGCGCGCAGCCGATCCTGCTGGACACTGTCCTCGATCGCATCGGCCAGCTTGCGGATATCGTCCAGCGTCAGGTCGGCGTCCTCGTCCATGCCGACACGCAGCGCGTCGAGCACGGTGGTGATGCCGGCCGTCGCCACCTGCGCATCATGGGCAAGCACCGCGGCGATCGGATTCCAGCGCACCTTGGGCCGTGGCGCGTAGTGGCCCTCGAGATGGTCGGTATGGAGTTCCACCAGGCCGGGAATGACATAGTCGCCGCCCATGTCCTCGCCGGCCCGGGCAGCACCCGAGTCGATCCCGGCGATGAGGCCGTCACGCAGCACCAGCGAACCCTCGACGATCTCGTCGGCAAGCACGATGCGGGCGTTGGTCAAAACGGTCTCGGCGGTCATTCAGGCAGTCCTTGGTTTCCGGTTGTGGGTAGCGGGCAATGGTTCAGGCGGTTCTTCTGGCGGCGCTGCGGCCAAGCGCGTGATGCGAAAGCACCATGAACGGTGCGCCCGGTTCGGTCTCGACAAACAGCGTCAGCGCATCGACAAGCACTGGCTGTTGCAGCACGTCCGCGAACAGGCCCTCGATTGCTGCGCGCAGACGAGGGCTTTCCTGTGACGCCGCCCGCCCCGATAGCGTCATGTGAAAGCGAAACGCGTCGAAGACATAGGGGTAACCCCACTGGCAGAGATTGCGGAATTCGGCCGGCTTCAGGGAATCCGGGCTGCGCCGCTCGATTTCGGCTTCCGTCAGCGGTGCGCGAAACCGGTCGAAATCGCGCACGACATCATCGGCGAAGCCGTTGAGCGCCGGAACCGGCCCGTGTGGCACCAGCGCGAAGAATCCGTCGATCTGGCTGACCACAAGACGCGGGATCGTTACCGCCGGCGTCGCCTCGGCAAACGCGTCGAGTGTGGCGCGCAGAGAGGTTTCCGTCTCGTTGGCAGCCAGGCGGAAGGGCGCCTTCAGCGTTGCGTGAAAACCGTAGCGCCGGGCCGAAGCGGTGTGGAAGGCGACTTCGGCCGCCGACAGGTCGGCCACGGCCTCGACAGGTTTCGTCGCGGCGCCGAACGGGTCGCGGCCCAGCCAGTTGGCGGCGATCCGCGCCAGCGGTTCGTCCTGCCGGGGGGTGAAATAGATGGCATAACGCATGGAGAGTCCTCGTCAGTCTCGTTGCCATAGGTGATTTCCATGACGGATTGACGAAGCTTTGAAGGGTTTTCGAAGGCAAATCGACCCTTCAGGTCCTTAGCCGGCGATTTTTCCCGGCTGGACCAACATCCACCCCTATGAAGGACGGCTTGATCAGGCCTTCACCAACCACGCGTGCTCGGGCGCGTTGTGGAATTTCCACGTCCGTTTCGGCCCGGCCATCACGTTGAGATAGTAAAGATCGTAGCCATGGCAGGCGGCGCAGGGGTGATAGCCTTTCGGAACCAGGACGACATCGCCGTCCTCGATCGCCATGGCCTCGTCCAGCACGCGATGGCCATTGCTATCGGCATCGGTATAGACGCGTTGGAAGGCAAAGCCCTGCGGCGGGTTGAGGCGGTGGTAATAGGTCTCCTCGAGGTAGGATTCATCAGGCAGATTGTCCTGGTCGTGCTTGTGCGGCGGATAGCTCGACGTGTGGCCGCCGGGCGTGATCACCTCGACCACCAGCAGCGAATCGGCCGGCTCGCCCTCGGGCAGGATGTTGGTGACATAGCGCGTGTTGGTGCCCTTGCCGCGCACCTCCTGGCCGAGATCGTCCGGCGCGATGACGCGAACCGGCAAACCGCCGCCGAGGCCCGGCGCCGAGCAGACCGCCAGTTCCAATTCCGTATCCGCGGTCACCGACCAGTCCGAACCTTGCGGGACATAGACCGACCAGGGCTTGCCCTCGAAAGGCGACATGCGTTCGCCGAGCAGGCCGAGGTCCTCGCCGCCGGCGGCAGCTTTGCCCTTGCCGGTGACGAACACCAGGCAGATCTCGCGATCTTCCGTCTTTCCCGAGGCGCTTTCGCCGGGCTGCAGCCGGTGCAGGTCGAAACCGACATAGGTCCAGCCGGCGCGTTGCGGCGTCACATGGGCAACGCGGCCATGGCCCTTGTCGGCTTTGACGAGCAGCTTAGACATGTTTGTCTCTCCAGTTTCAGCCCTGCTTGCAGTCACTTCCCGTGAACTTCGACGATTGTCCGGAAGGCGCCGAGCTTCGGCATCCTAGGGTCTGCGCCGCGTCGCTACGCTCCTTGCTTCGCCCTAGGATGACGAAGTGAGTGGCGTTCCAGCCAGTCGCCAAAGTGTGCGATGCACAGAACCTAATCCACAAAACCGTCTGCGCCAGCGCCCGCCTTACTCCTTCGGTTCGACAGGCGGCTTCGCCTCATCGAACGGCTTGTACAGATAAAAGAACTGCCAGACGCCGTACCCCGCGAAGCCCAGCGCTATGACGCCCCAGAACGGCGTGCCGGTGGCGAACTCGACGATCGCCCAGATGACGCAGACCGCGACGACGGCGATCCGCCGCCACAGCGGCCGGAAGAATGGATGCTGGTAATCTTTCATCGCGCCAATCTACAGCAACACGCTTCGCCGGGAACCCATCGCGTCAAACATTGGGAAAACCTTGCGTCTCGACCGTATAGCCGGCGGCGGTCATCACGCGCATCAATTCCTTGTGGCCGACCTGGGCCATCCTGAGTGGCGGGTTCTTCCTGGGGTCCTGCTCCGCCTCGACCACGAACCAGCCCTCATAGCCATGGTCGGCGAACCGCTGCACGATGGCGCCGAAATCCAGCGAGCCGTCGCCCGGCACGGTGAAGGCGCCCAGCGCCACGGCGTCGAGGAATGATTGCCTGGTGCGGTCGAGCCTGTCGATCACGCCCATGCGCACATCCTTCACATGCACATGGCTGATGCGCTCGTGGTGGTTGTCGATGGCGCGCAGCACGTCGCCGCCTGCAAAGGCCAGATGGCCCGCATCGAGCAGCAGTGGGATGCCGGCTCCCGAATGGCGCATGAATGCATCGAGTTCCGGCTCGGTCTCCACCACCGCCGCCATATGATGATGATAGGACAGCGGCATGCCCTGCTCCGCGCACCATTCGCCGAATTCGGTCAGCCGTTTAGCATAGGCCTTCATCTCTTCGTCCGCCAGCTTCGGCTTCGTCGCCAGCGGCTTCGAGCGGTCGCCCTGGATCGAGCGGCCGACCTCGCCATAGACGATGCAAGGCGCGTCGACCGCCTTGAACAGGTCGATCATCGGCTGGATGCGGTCCTTGTTCTCGCTCATCCCCTCATCGACCAGCGTGCCCGAGAACCAGCCGCCGCACAGCGTGACGTCAGCGGCCTTCAGGATCGGCAGCATGATGTCCGGGTCGTTGGGAAAGCGCCGGCCCATTTCCATGCCGGTGAAGCCGGCCGAGCGCGACTGGCGCAGGCACTCCTCCAGCGACACGTCATCGCTGAGTTCCGCGAGATCGTCGTTCCACCACGCAATGGGGGACATGCCCAGTTTGGCTTTCAAGTCGTCACTCCGGTTTCTTGTTCACCCTCCCTTGTGGGGAGGGTCGCTGCGAAGCAGCAGGGTGGGGGCAGCGCCGGCATCACTCGCCGACGTTCTGCATCTGCCGCTTCTCTTCATAGGCCTTGCGCGCGGCATTCACCGTTGGCCGCGTGGACACTTCTGGCACCGCCACGTCCCACCAATGGCCGCCGGCATCGGTCGAGACCAGCGGATCGGTGTCGATCACCAGCACCGTGGTGCGATCGTTCGTCTTGGCTTTCTGCAGCGCGGTTTCCAGCCCGGCGATCGACGGCACTTTCTCGGCGATGGCACCCATGCTCGCCGCGTGCGCGGCGAAGTCGATGTCGGGCAGGACCTCGTGGCGCGCGTCCTTCAGCAGATTGTTGAAGTTGGCGCCGCCGGTCGCCATCTGCAGCCGGTTGATGCAGCCATAGCCCCTGTTGTCGAGCACCACGATGGTGAGCTTGAGGCCAAGCATCACCGATGTGGCGATTTCGGAATTCATCATCAGATAGGAGCCGTCGCCGATCATGACGACGACCTCCTGGTCGGGCTTCGCCATCTTGGCGCCGAGCCCGCCGGCGATCTCGTAGCCCATGGTCGAGAAGCCGTATTCGCCGTGGTAGGAACCGGGCGCGCCCGCCTGCCAGAGCTTGTGCAGTTCGCCCGGCAGTCCGCCCGACGCATTCAGCAGGGTCACGCCCGAGCCCATGGCGCGCTGCACGGCGCCGATCACCTGAGCGTCGGACGGGAAGGCGGCATTGGTCGACGCCGTCACCTTGGCAGCGTCGGCCTGCCAGGCTTTCTTGCCGGCGGCCGAACTTTCGGTCCAGGCGGACGGTGCCTTCCAGCCCTTCAGCGCCGCGCCGAGTTCGGCCAGTCCCTCGGCCGCATCGGCGACCAGCGGCAGCGCGCGGTGCTTGCCGGCGTCGAAGGGCTGCGCGTTGAGCCCGATGATGGTCTTGCCGGAATTCTTGAACAGCGCCCATGAGCCGGTTGTGAAATCCTGCAGGCGCGTGCCGATGGCAAGGACCACATCGGCCTCTTCGGCCAGCCGGTTGGCAGCCGATGTGCCGGTCACGCCGACCGCCGCCATGTTGAGCGGATGGTCGTCCGGCAGCGAGGACTTGCCGCCTTGCGTCTCGCAGACGGGAATGCCCGCGCCCTCGACGAATTTCGCCAGTTCGTCCGAGGCCCGCGAATAAAGCACTCCGCCGCCGGCGATCACCAGCGGCTTTCTGGCGCCTTTCAGCGCCGCGACAGCGGCCGCGAGCTCATCGCGGTCCGGACGCTGCCGGCGCTGGCGCCATGGCCGCTCGGCGAAAAAGCTTTCGGGATAATCATAGGCCTCGGCCTGCACGTCCTGGCAGAGAGACAGCGTCACCGGCCCGCATTCGGCTGGATCGGTCAGCACCTGCATGGCACGGGCGAGCGCCGGGATGATCTGCTCGGGTCGCGTGATGCGATCGAAATAGCGCGATACCGGACGGAAGCAGTCATTGACTGTCGCCGTGCCGTCGGAGAAATCCTCGGCCTGCTGCAGCACCGGATCGGGGATCCGGTTGGCGAAGACATCGCCGGGCAGGAGCAGCACCGGCAGCCGGTTGACATGCGCGAGTGCGGCCGCCGTCACCATGTTGAGCGCTCCGGGTCCGATCGAGGAGGTCGCGGCCATGAAGCGGCGGCGGAAATTGGCCTTCGCATAGGCGATCGCCGCATGCGCCATCGCCTGTTCGTTGTGGGCGCGGAAGGTCGGCAATTCGTCGCGCACTTGGTAGAGCGCCTCGCCGATACCGGCGACATTGCCGTGGCCGAAGATCGCCCAGACGCCGCCGAATATCGGCACGGCCCTGCCGTCGATCTCGGTCATCTGCTTGCTGAGAAAGCGGGTCAGCGCCTGCGCCATCGTCAGGCGTATTGTCTTGCTCATGATGGTTTCCTCCGCGGTCCTCCGCCGCGCCCTTATGCTGCTTTAAGGCCACGCGCGGCAAGCCACGCCTTGGTCAACTGTTCGAAGCGCGAGGCCATGTCGGCGACAGCCTCGTCATCGGACATCCTGCCGGCCAGCCACTCTTCGGCTGCGTGGACGAAGATGGTGCGGCCGACGGCAAAACCCTTCACGATGGGCGCCTTGGCAGTGGCGGCGAAGGCTGCTTCAAGCTCGTCCCGTGGCGCCTCCAGGCCCAGCAGCACGACGCCGCGGCACCAGGGATCATGTTTCAGGATCACCGCCTCGATCCTGGCCCAGGCACCGCTCGACGCCTGCGGCTCGAGCTTCCACCAGTCCGGCTTGATGCCGAGCGCATAGAGCTCCTCCAGCGCGCGGGGAATGGTGGTGTCGTCGAGCTCGCCATGCTTGCCGGCGATGATCTCGATGAGAAGTTCCCGGCCGACCTTCCGCGCAGCCTCGAACAGCGCGCGCAGTTTCTGCTGCTGCTCGTCCTTGAGCGCGGCGGGGTCGTCGGGGTGGTAGAAGCACAGGCATTTGATGCAGTGGTCGACAGGCCATTCGATGAGCTGCGAACCGATGTCCTGCGAGAACTCGAAGCGCAGCGGCCGCGAGCCCGGCAACTCAACCGGTCGGCCAAGCCAGGCAAAGGGATGCCTGGCGAATTCGAACATCGCCTCGCGTCCATGCTTCTCGTCGATCAGCATGCCGTAGCCGTCCCGGCCGTCGGCGACGCTCGCCGCCGCCTTGACCGCCAGCACCTTGAAGTCGCGGATGCGTGCCGGATCGGCGCCGGCCTTGGCCGCGACATCCTCCAGTTGCACCCGGTGGTCGCAGGCGAGCGCCATCAGCGAGGGGATGTCACGCCGGCGGGTCGTCGCCCAATGAATGTGGTTGATCGCTTCGTCCTTGCGCAAGGCCAGATGCTTGCTGCCGTTCTTGAGGAAGAACTGCAATTCCTCGAAGGTCGGATATTCCGGCGCGCACAGCAGCCGCGACACGGCGAAGGCGCCGCAGGCGTTGGCCCAGGTCGCAGCCGTCGCAAGGCTTTCTCCGCCGAGCCAGCCGCGCAGGAAGCCGGACATGAAGGCGTCGCCGGCACCCAGCACATTGTAGATTTCGATCGGAAAACCCTTGCCGACGACGCCGTCCTCGAGATCGTCGCTGACCGGCCCGTCATAGACGATGCAGCCCATGGCGCCGCGCTTCAAGACGATGGTGGCGGAAGACAGCTCGCGGATCGCCTTTAGTGCGCTCAGGCAATCATCGGCGCCCGAGGCGATCATGATCTCTTCCTCGGTGCCGACGATGAGGTCGCAGTCGGGCAGCACCGTCTTCAACTGGGCCGAAACCCGGTCGGACTTCACATAGCGCTCGAACCCTTCGGCATGGCCGGCCAGGCCCCACAGATTGGGCCGATAGTCGATGTCGAAAACCACCTTGCCGCCCCTGGCTTTCATGACGCGGATCGCCTTGCGCTGGGCGGCGTCGCTGTTGGGGCGGGAAAAATGCGTGCCGGTGACGACGATCGAGCGGGCAGAGCCGATGAAGGTCTCGTCGATATCCTCTTCTGACAGCGCCATGTCGGCGCAGTCGGTGCGATAGAAGATCATCGGCGAGACGCCTTCGCTTTCGACCGAAAGCAGCACCAGCGCGGTCAGCCGCTCCTTGTCGGTTTTCAGCCCGTCGGTGTTGACGCCTTCGCGCCGGAGCTGTTCGCGGATGAACCGGCCCATCTGCTCGTCGCCCACGCGGGTCAGCAACGCCGAGCGCAGGCCGAGCCTCGCCGTGCCGACCGAAATGTTGGCGGGGCAGCCGCCGACCGACTTGGCGAAGGAGGTGATGTCCTCCAGCCGCGAGCCGATCTGCTGGCCGTAAAGGTCGACGGAAGCACGCCCGATGGTGATGACGTCGAGCGGCGCCTGTTTCGCGTCCACGGCTTCGCTCATTGGAACCTCCCGTCGGGCTTGTTGTCATGGACAACGTCGTTTGGACGACACGCGCGAGCGGCAGCGTGGCGTCGGCAATTATGAAATAATAATTCCAATCCATAGTCAATATGGAATGAGCATTCCTTCGCCCGAACTTGCCCGACCGTGTTAATCGGACGCGGGACCAGGACTGGCTGGCTGGGCTCCGAAAGGATCACGGGCAAGGCACCAGGGGAGGCCGTCAGGCCTTGCGCTTGCGTCCCGTGCCGCGCCGCTTTTCGCCGACGCCGACGGTCAGCGCCATGGCCAGCGCCATCGTCGCCGACAGCGAGCGGAAGCCGGCAAAATCCGCCTCGGCGACCTCGAACCAGACCGTGGCGAACTGGGCGAGCGGGGAGAACGAACTGTCGGTGATGGCGACGATCGGCACGCCCTGCTCGGAAATGGTCCGCGCTTCCTCGATGGTGGCCGGCGCATAGGGCGAGAAACTGATGGCGATGACGGCGTCGGCCGGCGTGGCGAAACCGATCATCTCGGCGTTCAGGCCGGCGGCCGACTCGATCAGCTGGTTGCGGATTTTCAGCTTGCCCAGCGCGTAGGCGATGTAGCTCGCCACCGGGTAGGAGCGGCGCTTGGCCAGAACATAAATGGTCTCGGCCCTGGCCAGCAGTGAGACCGCCTCTTCGAGATTCGCTTCGTCCAGCGTGCGTGAGATATCGTTCAGCGAGGTGCTGGCGGCGGCGACGAAGCCGTCGAAGATCGCCCGGTGGCCCGCACCGCCCTCTGCCTTGGCGCGCAGCGCCAGCAGCCGTTCGTCGTAAGACGAGTTGCGCTCGCGCAGCCGCTCGCGAAACACCTGCTGCAGGCTGGTGAAACCGTCGAAGCCGAGCTGCTGGGCAAAGCGGATCAAGGTCGACGGCTGTACCCCCGCCGAAGCGGCGATGCTGGCGGCGGTGCCGAAAGCGATATCGTCGGGATTGTCGAGCGCGTAGGCGGCGATCTGGGCGATACGCTTCGGTAGGCTTTCGCGTCGGTCGAGGATCGTGGCGCGCAGCGTCTCGAAGTCGCGAGGTACCCGTTCGTCCATCGTCACTCTGTCCAGGCTCATCTAGGAACGACCTCTGTGCCCCATCATAGCGGGCCTGCGCAAGAACACCACAAAAAATGAGGCAGACGTTCCATTCCCGGAGAAAATGGATTAATTCATCCACCATGCGCTTCAGGCAATGGAGAAACGGATAATGGTCGGCGTCGGTCTCATCGGCACGGGTTTCATGGGCAAGTGCCATGCCATAGCGTGGAGTGCCGTCGGCGCGGTCTTTCCGGATGTCGCCAAGC
This sequence comes from Mesorhizobium sp., assembly GCF_041661565.1. GTDB lineage: Bacteria > Pseudomonadota > Alphaproteobacteria > Rhizobiales > Rhizobiaceae > Mesorhizobium. The sequence continues at coordinate 9,305 of NZ_JBAZUD010000038.1, read as the reverse complement.
CGCGGCTTGTCCATCTCGGCGAGGTCAATGATGAGCTTGCCACGCGCAAGGCGGGCGAATTCGGCTTCGCCAGGGCCTCGGGCGACTGGCGAGCCGTCGTCGACGATCCGGAGGTCGATGTCGTTTCGCTGACCACGCCCAACCAGTTCCATCCGGAAATGGCCATTGCCGTCCTCGAAGCCGGCAAACATCTATGGTGCGAGAAGCCGATGGCGCCAAGCTTCGCCGAGGCCGAGGCCATGGCGGCCGCGGCGAAAAGATCCGGCAAGGTGGCGGCGCTCGGCTATAACTACATCCAGAGCCCGGCCATCCGCCATATGGGTGCGCTGCTCGACGAGAAGATCATCGGCGAGGTCAACCATCTGCGCATCGAGATGGACGAGGATTTCATGGCCGATCCCGAGGCGCTGTTCTTCTGGAAGCATGAGGCCACGTCCGGCTATGGCGCGCTGGACGATTTCGCCGTGCATCCGCTGTCGCTCGTCTCGGCGCTGTTCGGCCGCGTCGCCAGCGTCATCTGCGACATGGCCAAGCCCTATGCCGATCGCGAGGTGGCCACCGGTGGCCGCCGCTCGGTCGAGACCTACGACATCGCCAGCGTCTTGATGCATCTCGAAAACGGCATTGCCGGCACGCTGCTGGTCAACCGCTCGGCCTGGGGCCGGAAGGGCCGCATTGCCATCCAGATCTTCGGCTCCAAGGGATCGATCCTGTTCGACCAGGAGCGCATGAACGAAATCCAGCTCTATGTCACGTCGGACCGCCCGACCGAGCAGGGCTATCGCAGCATCCTGGTGGCGCCGCACCACAAGCCTTACGATGCCTTCCTGCCGGCGCCCGGCCATGGCCTCGGCTTCAACGATCTCAAGATCATCGAGTGCCACGAACTGCTGACGCGCCTCGCCGGCAAACCGGCGCTGCTCATCGAATTCGCCGAAGGATTGGAGATCGAGCGCACCGTGCACGCCATGGCGCGCTCGTTCCAGGAAAAGCGCTGGGTCGACGTGCGGTAACGCTGGTTGAAAGATACCAAGGTTGGCGAGCGCGCGCCTTTCCTCTCCCCCGTCGATCAGGGGAGAGGTGTCGAGCGCAGCTCGACGGAGTGGGGGGTCGACAGCTCGGCGCCAGATCAGGCACCCATCCTCTGGCTTCAGCCACTGGCCGCCGGAGTCTCCCAGCCTCTGACCCAGACCTGCCGCAGCCGATCGCCCTCGCCCTGGAAGCGTAGCCCGGTCGGTCGGCAATCCCCGATCCGGTCGCTGCGAAAATTGCGGATCGCCTGGCGCAACTCGCACCAGGCGACGACGTTGGCGGTCTCGGCATAATAGATCAGCGCGATCGGGCGGATGAGACGCTCGGAGGCGCGACCCATTTCGTCGCGATAGGAGAGGTCGAGCTTTTCCTCGTCGCGAATGGCGCGGCGCACCAGCGCCAGGTCGATCGCGCCGGCCGACGGCGCGGCGAAGCCCCAGGCATGCAGCGCATTGGCCTCGAATGCCTGGCGCAGCGGAGGCGGCACCGCGCCGGCGATCTTGGCGCTGACGCGTTTGGCCGCGCGCTTGAGCTCATCGTCTCCCGTGCGCTCCAGCAGCGCCAGCGACAGCACAATCGCCTCCATCTCCTCGACCGAGAACATCAGCGGCGGCAGGTCGAACCCTGGCCGCAGGATATAGCCGATGCCGCGTCCGCCTTCGATCGGCACACGCATCGCCTGCAGGGCGGCAATATCGCGATAGATCGACCGTATCGTCACTTCCAGCCGCTCGGCGATCATGGCTGCCGTCACCGGCTGCCGCGCCAGCCGCAGGATCTGGATGATCTCGAACAGACGTGACGCCTTGCGCATTTATCCAGCCTCAAGCCGATCACAACTGACACACCATCGTCAGTTGGGTCGGCCTATAGGATCGCCTATCGGATTGAAAATCAACAGGTTCCGCTACGCACTGGCGGGACGAGGCGACAGGCAACTGACATGGGTTACGCGGAAAATCTCTGGCTGTTCTTCATCCTGCTGTTCGGCATCATCGCCGTTCCGGGCATGGACATGCTGTTCGTGCTCGCCAATGCACTGACCGGCGGACGCGACAGGGGCCTGGCCGCGACCGGCGGCATCATGGTCGGCGGCATGGTGCACACGCTGAACGGCGCCATCGGCGTCGGCCTGCTGATGCACTTCGTGCCGATCCTCTTCAAGCCGCTGCTGCTGGCCGGCGCCGCCTACATGGCATTCATTGGCATCACGCTGATGCGCAGCTCCATCACTGTCGGTCTGGACGGACCCGCCGGCAGCCGCTCGGCCTGGAAGGCGTTCCGACAGGGGCTGGTGACCTGCCTGATCAATCCGAAGGCCTATTTGTTCGTGCTTGCTGTCTATCCGCAATTCCTGAAACCGGCTTACGGCCCGATCTGGATGCAGGCGACAGTCATGGGCTTGCTGACGGTCCTGACCCAGGCCGCGATCTATGGCGGGCTTGCGATCACCGCCGGCCGCAGCCGCAACCTGCTGGTCGCCAATCCGCGGGCGACCGCGCTTGCGGGCCGGGCGGCCGGGCTGCTGCTCTTCGCGGTTTCCGTATTCACCGCTTGGGAGGGGCTAAGGGTGGCCTGAGCGCCGGCTCGAACGGCGTGCCGGCCACAAGGTCGGCCGGACAGGCCGGCGCTGCCGCTATCGCGAACACCCGCAATGTGGGCATATCGAAGCCGAGATAGCGCGCGAGCCTGCGCCGATAATTCTCGGTCCAGGTGCGGGTCACCGGCTGCTGGTTATAGAAGCGGCCGTCGAAGGCATAGAGCAGGCGCTCGCCGACAGTCTGCTGGGCGACGATGGCGCGCGACCAGCCCTCAGGCGCGACCTCGCCGATCCGAACAGTGCATTCGTCGCGTGTTCCCACGACCCAGGCAGGCGCGCCGGTCGGGTCGAAGGGCTGGATGACGAGGCCTCGCGTTTTCAGGAACGCAACGGCTGCCATGCCGTCATCGGCCGCGGCGCCTGGGGTCCGCGCCAGGGTAGCGGCCTTGCCCGCGAGGGTGACGCACAGCAGCAATCCCAGGACGAGGCTGGCGTCAGCGGGCCGCATCGAAACCGACCCTGTGGTAGCTGATGAGAGCGATCACCGCGAATGTGAGCCAGCCGGCCGCGCTCGCTCCGACAGGGCCATGCAGAAGGTCGTATTGCGATGGGTAAAACCCGATCAAACCGATGCGCAAGATATTGATCGCGATCACGGCGGCCGCGCACGCAGCGGTCCAGCCTATCGCGGGGAGCGTCCAGCGGCCGCTCCGCAGATTGACGAACACTGCGGCGCTGACCCAGACCAGCGAGAGGTTTGCCAGCGATGAGCAGCCAGGCGCTATGAACAGCGACCCGGAACCGTCGGCAAGCGGCACGACGTTGGCGACCGGCACCGTTCCGATCATCCAGCCGACAAGCCTGGCGTCGATATGCAGGATCGTTCCGCTGAACGCCGCGAACGCAAGCCGGGCCCAGAACAGGGGGATGGTCAGAGCGAACACGATCGCGGCGGCGCGCCGCGTTGGATCGTCGGACGCGGTGCGTCGAAGATGAACCGCGATCAGGCTCAGCCCGAGCCAGCTCAGGGCGGGCACGGGCGCGAGGAAGGCGAGGCCGGCGAGAAGGCTCACCAACCCATCACCCCGACGCAAACCGTCCTCGGCGGATGCCAGAGAAAACATCGCCAGCGCGGCGAAACAGGCGCCCCAGAGAATGATGCTGATGTCGAACGTGTTGAAAATCGCGGTGGCGAACCCGTTGTCGGCAACCGACCTGTAGACCTTCTCGCTGATGCCGTTTGCAAAGCCGACAGCCACCAGGCCGGCGAACAGAGAAGACCGCGTCAGCCTGGCATCTGCGAACACCCGCAAAGCGGCTGAGCGAGCCGATGGAGAGACAGCGCGATCACCCGCGGCCATGTCGAACCCAGTCTTGCCGATGCTCCATTTCGAAGAACGGCTCGGCTGAGCTATTCTTTGTTCTTGCGGCTGCGCTTCCTCAGCCAGACATAACCGCCATAGGCCGCCAGTACCGGCAGGCCAGCGCCGGCAAGCGGGCCGGGAACGCCATAGCTTTTCCCGCCGCCCCGGCCATTTCCCGCACCGCCACCGACACCACCGCCACGTCCGCCACCGACACCGATCTTTATGACGCCTAGGTCGATCGCTACGGCGGAAGCTGGAGAAATCGCCATCAGACAGAACGCCATGCCGCAGACAGCGGCTCGAACCTTGCGCATCACAAGCCCCTAGTTGAACAAGTCCAGGGCGAAGGTTAATCCTTTGCCGGCGGGTAGGTCATGCATCTCTTAGGAGTAGCCGGGTCAAAGGCGATCCTCAACTTGATCTAGCCGGTTCCGGGGGATTCCAGGCGATCCGCCAGCTTGGCGGAGCAAAATAGCGCGAGCCGGCCGCCGGCCGGCCGATCTTTCGTTGCTTACACGGACTTCGAGATCATTTGGCTCCCGAAGCCTGCGTCCGCGCGCGGCCCGCGCGCCGGACGACCTTGCAAGGGGGAAGGTGGTCCGGGCACGCGCTGGATCAGGCAGCGCCCTGCCGGCTCTCAAGCATGGCGCGGCGCACCGAGCGGCGCCATTCGACAGCGCCGGCGAGGCCGTGCAGCACGGTCTCGGTGGTCGCCCAGTCGATGCAGCCGTCGGTGATGCTCTGGCCATAGACCAGCGGCTTGCCTGGCACCACGTCCTGGCGTCCGGCGACGAGGTTGCTCTCGATCATGAGCCCGATGATGCGCTCGTCGCCCGCCGCCACCTGGCCCGCCACGTCGGCCGCCACCTTGGGCTGGTTCTCCGGTTTCTTGGCCGAGTTGGCGTGGCTGACATCGATCATCAACCTGGGCGCCACGCCGATGCGGGCGAGCTCCACAGACGCGGCTTCGACGCTCGCAGCGTCATAGTTGGGCTGAACGCCGCCGCGCAGGATGACATGGCAGTCCTCATTGCCCGTGGTGGTCGCGATGCCGCTGCGCCCGCCCTTGGTCACAGCCATGAAATGATGCGGCTGGGCGGCGGATTTCACCGCCTCGGCGGCGATCCTGAGATTGCCGTCGGTGCCGTTCTTGAAGCCGACCGGGCAGGACAGGCCCGAGGCCAGTTCGCGATGAATCTGGCTCTCTGTGGTGCGCGCGCCGATGGCGCCCCAGGCGACGAGGTCGGCAATGTATTGCGGCGTCGTCATGTCGAGGAACTCGGTCGCCGCCGGCAGTCCCAGATTGTTGACGGCCGACAGCACGTTGCGCGCCATCCGCAGCCCCTTGTCGATGTTGAAGCTGCCGTCGAGGTCGGGATCGTTGATCAGGCCCTTCCAGCCGACCGTCGTGCGCGGCTTCTCGAAATAGACCCGCATGACGATCTCGAGCCGGTCGGACAGGGCCTCGCGCAGCGCCGCCAGACGGCTGGCATAGTCAACGGCCGCAACCGGATCGTGGATCGAACAGGGGCCGACGACGACCAGCAGCCGGTCGTCGGTTCCGTTCAGAATGGAATGGATGGCGTTGCGCGAGGCGCTGACGGTGCGCGTCGCCGTCAGCGTGCGCGGAATCTCCCGCATCACCTGGTCCGGCGTGCTCAGTTCTCGGATTTCCTTGACGCGAAGATCGTCTGTGGTGGTCAACACGGCTTTCTGCTCCTGATTGGGGAGACCTGCCGGCTGATACAAAAAAGCCGCCAGGTCTGGCGGCTGTTCGGATCTCGTTGCTGCAATCTTCAGATCGAGCGCAATCCTCCCGCCGCCAGCGAGCTCCTAAAGTACCAATATGTGGCGGACAGGTTGATCATGGGGCTCATATAATCGAAGCCGGGGCGTTTGTCACGTGCCGTAATGAGTTGGCGACATCGCTGGCGAGAGTGCCCCTCTCTCCGTAAAGTGACGGGAGCGGCAACGATGCTGGCTCCTTACTCCGGTGACGTCCCCGCGACATTCTGGTCATAGTCGACCAGCGAGCCGGTCATGACGCCGGATTGCGGACTGATCATGTAGCTGATCAGGCGCGCCAACTGGTCCGGCTTGACCAATTGCCCCATCGGCTGACCGGCTTCCGCCTTTGCCAGCCAGTCTTCCGGCGCGTCGTGCCATTTCTTTTGCACGATGTCCTCGCCCTCGGTATCCATCCAGCCCGGCAGCACGGCGTTGCAGCGGACGCGGTTGAAGCGATAGGCATTGGCGACATTCTTGGTCAAAGTCGCCAAGGCGCCCTTGCTCGACGAATAGGGCGCCAGGAAAGACTGGCCGCAATGCGCCGACATCGACAGCACGTTGACGATCGAGCCGGGCGCCTTTGTCTCCAAGAGATGCGCCACCACGCATTGCATCAGGAAGAAGGGACCGCGCACGTTGGTGGCGAAGATCTGGTCGAAGACCTCTTCGGATGTTTCGACCAGCGAGCCGCGCGCCGAGGTCGCGGCGGCATTGACCAGCGCGTTGATGGCGCCGAAATGCGAAATCGCGGTGGCGACGGCGCGCTTGCAGTCGGCCACTTTCGAGACATCGGCGCTGATGAAGATGACGTCGACGCCGGCCTTCTTGAAATGGGCGACGGCCTTGTCGCCCTTCTCCTGCGAGCGGCCGATGAGCGCCAGCGCCCGGCAGCCCTCGTCGGCCAGCGCCTCGGCGACGGCGAAGCCGATGCCTTGCGCACCGCCGGTGACGATGGCGCGTGTCTGTGAATTACGATCGGCGGATGCGCTCATCGCTTTGCTCCTGTGGGTGGGGTCCGGTTTCTCACTTGTCGAGACGAACGGTCTTGCCGGTCGTTGCCGATTTCAGCGCCGCATCCGCCAGCTTCAACGCGACGAGGCCATCGGCGCCGCTCGGTGACGCTTTCTTCCCCGACGTCGCCGCGGTGATAAAGGCGGCGATCTCCAGCGCATAGGCGTCGAGATAGCGGGTCATGAAGAAGTCGTGCAGCGGCGGACGCGTGTAGCCTTTCTCGTTGGCGAGTTCGATCGACACCGGCCGCTGGTTCTCGGCAGCAATCATGCCCTTCGAGCCATGCACCTCGATGCGCTGGTCGTAACCATAGGTGGCGCGGCGCGAGTTGGAGATGACGGCCTGCTTGCCGGACGCGGTCTCGAGGATGACGCTGACCGAATCGAAATCGCCGGCGGCGCCGATCTTCTTGTCGACCAGCACCGAGGCATGCGCGCTGACCGCCACCGGCTCCTCGCCGAGCAGGAAGCGCGCCATGTCGAAATCATGGATCGTCATGTCGCGAAAGATGCCGCCCGAGCGCTTGATGTAGTCGATCGGCGGCGCGCCGGGATCGCGCGAGGTGATGGTGACCATTTCGACGGTGCCGATGGCGCCGTCATCGATCGCCTTGCGCACGGCGGCGAAATGCGGGTCGAAGCGCCTGTTGAAGCCCACCATCAGCGTCGCCTTGGTCTTGTCGACCACGGCCAGGCACTTCTCGACACGCTTGACGCTCAGGTCGATCGGCTTTTCGCAGAAGATCGCCTTGCCGGCCTTGGCGAAGCGCTCGATCAGATCTGCATGGGTATCGGTCGGCGTGCAGATGACGACGGCATCGATGTCATTGGATGTCTCGATGGCGTCGATGGTGCGCACTTCGGCGCCATAGGCGGCCGCCAGTTCGGTTGCCGCCTTTTCGAAGGCATCGGCGACGGCCACCAGCCTGGCCTGCGGATTGGAGCCGACAGCGCGGGCATGGACCTTGCCGATGCGGCCGGCACCGAGGAGGGCGAAACGGAGCGTCATGGGATTTCCTCTGAGGATGGTTCGAAGCAAACGATGGCGCCGGCCATGGGCGCAGGTGAATTTTCGGCAAAGACAGGAGCGACAGGGGGGCGTTTACCGCATCCCCCGTCAAGCCGCGAGTTCCGCCTCCCCGGTCTTGGCGCCCGTGATATAGGAGACGACATCGTTTCCATCGGTGTCCTGCTTGCGCAGATTGGCAACGATGCGGCCGCGCCGGAAAACGACGATGCGGTCGCAAAGGTCGAACACCTGGCGCATGTTGTGGCTGATCAGGATCAGCGGCTCGCCATTGTCCTTCAGCGTGCGTACGATGTTCTCGACCTGGGCCGTCTCCTGTACGCCCAGTGCCGCCGTCGGTTCATCCATGATGATCAGCTTGGAGGCGAAGGTGGCGGTCCGGGCGATCGCCACGCACTGGCGCTGGCCGCCAGACATGTGGCGAATGGTGTTCGACAAATTGGGGATCTTCACCGCCGTGCGGATCAGCGCCGCCTCGGTCGCCTTGCGCATGTACTTGCGGTCGAGGATCGAGAACGGCCCGAGGTTGAACAGCACCTTTTCGCGGCCGAGGAACAGGTTGGATGGCACGTCGAGATCGTCGGCCAACGCCAGGTTCTGGAACACGGTCTCGATGCCCGCCTCGCGCGCCTCGATCGGACCGGTGAAATTCACCTCCTTGCCGTCGAACCACATCTTGCCGCTGGTGCGCTGCTCGACGCCGGTGATCTGGCGCACGAACGTCGATTTGCCGGCGCCGTTGTCACCCATGATGGCGACGTGCTCGCCCTTGCGCAATTCGAAATTCGCGCCTTCGAGCGCATGCACCCCGCCATAGCGCTTGGTCATGTTCTCGGTCTTCAGGACGATGTCAGACATGATCAAGCCCTCATTGCCCGCAGGCGTTGCCGCCACTGATCGAGAACCACCGCCCCGACGATGATCACGCCCTTGACCATCTCCTGGTAGTAGGCGTCGAGGCGCAGGAAGGTGAAGCCGGAGATGATGACGCCGAAGATCAGCGAGCCGATCACCGTGCCGATGATCGAGCCGCGACCGCCCGACAGCGAGACGCCGCCGATGACCGCCATGGCGATGGCATCGAGTTCGTACATGACGCCCATGCCGGACTGCGCGGTAAGGTTCTTGGAACTCAGCACCACGGCGGCGAGCGCGGCCAGTATGCCGGCGATGGCGTAGACGAGGATCTTGTGGTTGGCGATGTTGATGCCGGACATGCGCGCGGCGTCCTCATTGGAGCCGATGGCGTAGCTGTGCTTTCCATATTTGGTGTAGGTCATGATCAACTGGAACAGCACCGCCAGCGACAGGAAGATGATGACGGGCATCAGGCCCTTGCCGATCGCGGCGAAACCTTCGGTCGGAAAGGAGATGGGCTGTCCCTTGGACCACCATTTGGCGATGCCGCGCGCGGTCACCATCATGCCGAGCGTGGCGATGAACGGCGGAATGCGCGTGTAGGCGATCAATGCGCCGTTGACGAGGCCGGCGAGCAGGCCGCAGCCGATCGCCACCACCACCGGCACGATGACAGGCAGATC
>NZ_JBAZUD010000037.1:0-35388 GCF_041661565.1 Mesorhizobium sp. | reverse complement strand
AACGCTGTGCGTTGATGATGCCGGCATAGGTCGGATCGGTTTCGACCTTGGTGGCGATGCGGTTCATCATCGCCACCGCCTCGACCGGATAGGCGCCGGCCGCCGATTCCGCCGACAGCATGATGGCGTCGGCGCCCTCGAAGACGGCGATCGAAACGTCCGAGACCTCGGCGCGCGTCGGCACCGGGGCGGTGATCATCGATTCCAGCATCTGCGTGGCCACCACCACCGGTTTGCCGGCGCGCCGCGCCGCGCGCGTGATCTGCTTCTGGATGCCGGGCACGGCCTCGAGCGGCATTTCGACACCGAGATCGCCGCGGGCGACCATCAGCGCGTCGGACAATTCGATGATCTCGGCCAGTCGGGCAACCGCTTGCGGCTTCTCGATCTTGGCCATGATCAGCGCGCGGCCGCGCGCGATCTTGCGCGCTTCCGCCAGATCCTCCGGACGCTGCACGAACGATAGCGCAACCCAGTCGACGCCCGTGGCCAGCACCGCATCAAGGTCCCTGCGATCCTTCTCGGTCAGCGCGCCGACCGGCAGGTCGGTGTCGGGCAGGCTGACGCCCTTCTTGTCCGAGATCGTGGTCCCGGCGATGACGGTGCAGACGATCGCCTTGCCATTGCTGCTTATAGCCCGCAGCTCGAGCTTGCCGTCGTCGATCAGCAGCCGGTGGCCGGCTTCGACCGAGCTCAGGATCTCAGGATGCGGCAGATACACCCTGGTCGACGTGCCGGGCTCGGGATTGTCGTCAAGCGTGAAGGTCTGGCCCGGCGTCAACACTTCCTTGCCATTGGCGAACTTGCCGACGCGCAGCTTTGGCCCCTGCAGATCGGCCAGGATGCCGATCGGCCGGCCTACCGCTTCCTCGACAGCGCGGATGCGTCCGACCAGCGTGCGCATCAGCTCATGATCGGTATGGCTCATGTTGATGCGGAACACATCGGCGCCCGCCTCGAACAATTTCTTCAGCATCTCCTCCGACGAAGAGGCCGGACCGATGGTGGCGAGGATCTTGACCTTGCGGCTGCGTCTCATTGACTGTTTGTTCCCGGGGCGGCTGAAGCGCCTCCCGTTGTGGATTCGTCGGTCAGCTGGACCATCCAGCTTGCCTGCTCACCCGTGTCATATTCCTGGAATCCGGCGCGCTGGAAGCCCCGCGCGACGCAGTCGGTCACGCCCGCGATCTTGAACTCTTTTTCAGCCACGCACATGTTGATCGGGCCGTCCCAGCGTCCGCCACGCTCGGCATCTTCCGCATAGAGATAGTAAAACCTTGATGACAGCGGTCCTTCGATCAGCGTCTTGCAGCTCGATCCCTCGATGTGCCACCAGCCCTCGGTGATCCAGCCGGCCTTGGCGCGGTAGCCGATGCCGACGCCGACCAGATTCTGCGTCGCGTTGCAGACGCGGAAATCGGCGCGCGCCGGCGAAGCCATGACCATCGCCGAAAAGCCCACGGTCAGGATCAGGAGCGGCGTGGCAAAGGCTGCGCGCATGCGCTGCCCGCCGGCGGAACCCATCCCAAAACCCCTCGAAAACCACATCAGCATCTCTCTGCGCCCCTTTTCGGAAAAGTCCGGGCGCATGTCAACGCGCCGTTCTGTCCAATTCCAATCGATTTAGAAAGGCGTCGGCGCACAGTTCGCCGACTCTCGCCAGATTTCCGGGGAAACCTTGGCCAAACAACGGCATTGCGCAAGCGTCGTCTTCGTGGAATGACGATAGCACCCTCCCCGGAAGCCAGCGAACAGACCATTTCCCGCCAATGACCCGATCCACAGTTTTCGCGCCTTTCGATATCGTCGAAGGCGACCGCAAGCGAGGCATCGTGCTTCTGGGCGATCATGCCCGCCGCGACCTGCCGGAGGACTATGGCAGTCTCGGCCTGCCGGCGGCGGAGTTCGACCGCCACATCGCTTACGACATCGGGGTCGAGGCGGTGACGCGCGAACTGGCCGCCTTGCTCGGCGTACCAGCCGTACTGGCCAATTTCTCGCGCCTGCTGATCGATCCCAATCGCGGCGAGGAAGACCCGACGCTCATCCGCCAGCTCTATGACGGCACCGTCGTGCCGGGGAACTATCCCCTTGCCCCGGAGGAACGCGAGCGGCGGCTCGACCGCTTCTACCGCCCCTACCACGACGCCGTCGGCGCCATGATCGCCTCGATTGCGCAGGCGTCGGGACAGGCGCCGTTCATCTTCTCGGTACATTCCTTCACGCCGGTCATGCAGGGCAGGCAACGGCCGTGGCATGTCGGCGTATTGTGGGACCTCGACGATCGTGTGGCGCGGCCGCTGATCGACATGCTGGCCGCCGACGGCAGCCTCGTCGTCGGCGACAACGAGCCCTATGACGGCGCGTTGCGCGGCGACACCATGTACAAGCACGCCATCGTCAATGGCTTCGCCCATGCGCTGATCGAAATCCGCCAGGATCTGATAGCGGCCCAGCAGGGCGCGCTCGCCTGGGCGCAACGGCTGGCGCCGATCGTTGACGCGATCGGCCGTCGTCCCGATATACAGCGGGTCAAGATGTACGGCTCGCGCACAGGGCCAATATGACGGAGGTTTCGATGACCGAACTCACCACGGACCAGCAACGCGATTTCGAAGCCGCCGCCTTTCGCCGGCTGGTCGAGCATCTGCGCGAACGCGGTGACGTGCAGAACATCGACCTGATGAACCTCGCTGGCTTCTGCCGAAACTGCCTGTCGAACTGGTATCGCGAAGCGGCCAACGCGAACGGCGTCGACCTGACCAAGGACCAGTCGCGCGAGATCGTCTACGGCATGCCTTATGCGCAATGGCAGGCGCTGAACCAGACCGACGCCTCCGAGGCCAAGAAGGCCGAATTCGAGGCAAGGTGGCCGAAGGACCACTAGCGAGCCGTGTCGCTCGACAGTATCCGCAGCGGGGCGAGGCTCTCCGACTTCGTCATCCTGGCGTAGAGCAGTCGCGAAGCGACGTCGCGGAAAACCCGGTGGATCACGAAGGGAGGGGCGTTTCCGCTAATCTGCAACGCAGGCGGCCCGCCACGAACGATCCCGGTCCCATTTCGGCCTTGCGCCAAACATTCGCTCCGATCAGTGCTTGACTGCAAATTGAATCGATCTAATTTGCCGCGCGAAGCCATTTTTCACCGGATTCGCCCTATGAACGCATCAGATGCCATGCAGGCCGCAAGTCGCGGACGATGGGCCGTAGCGGCCATTTTCCTGGCCAACGGCTTCCTCACCGGCAGCTGGGCGCCGCAAATCCCGGTGTTCTTGACCCGGCTGGACATATCGAAGTTCACGCTTGGCCTGCTGATCCTGCTGTTCGGCGCCGGCGCCGTCACCGCCATGAGCTGGTGCGGCCACCTGATCTCGAAGCATGGCTCGCGCACGGTGCTGCGCTGGTTCGGCCTGTGCGGCAGCCTCGGCCTGATGGTCGTGGCGCTGGCGCCCAACGTGCCGCTGGCCGCTGTCGCCATGTTCGTCTTCGGCGGTTCGGTCGGGGGCATGGATGTCGCCATGAACGCCAATGCCGTGGTGGTGGAACGGCGCCTCTCCCGCGCCATCATGTCATCTTCGCACGGTTTCTGGAGCCTCGGCGGCTTTGCCGGCGGCGCCCTCGGCGGCTTCGCCATCCAGAGCTACGGCCACCTCGCCCACGCGGCCGTGGTGACGGTGCTCGCTTTCGCGGCGATCGCAGCCGCGGTCGGCCATCTGATCGCCGAGGACAGGCCGCAGGCGGCCGAACATCATAGATTCGCGTTGCCGGCCAACCCACTGGTCTACCTCGTCGGCTTGATGGCGCTGCTGACGATGATCTCCGAGGGCGCGGTGCTCGACTGGGCAGCCCTCTATCTGCGGCAGGAACTTGGTGCCGACCTCGCCATTGCCGGCCTCGCTTACGCCGCCTTTTCCGGTGTCATGGCGATCATGCGTTTCTTCGGCGACGGCGTGCGCAACCGCTTCGGCGCGGTCACGACCTTGCGCGGCTCGGCCGTCGTCGCCGCGGCCGGCATGCTGGTCGCCAGTCTTGCGCCCTCTCCCTGGATCGCCATCGCGGCCTTTGCCTTTTCCGGCATCGGCATCGCCAACATGGTGCCGATCCTCTTTTCGGCCGGCGGCAATCAGGAAGGCATGTCGTCGGGCACCGGCATGAGTGTCGTCACAACGATGGGTTATTCCGGCATATTGGTGGCGCCGTCAGCCATCGGCTTTGTCGCCGAACATTCCAGTTTCGGCCCGATCTTCATCGCGCTGTCGGGACTCTTGATCATCGTCCTGCTGATGGCCGGGCTGGCTCACCGCGCCGAATTCGCTCCCGCGCCGGCCGAATAGCGCTTCAATTCCTCGTGGAGAAAATCCGTCACGCGGCGGATGCGCACGCTGGTGCGCACGTCGCGATGCATGGCCAGCCATACCGGCAGCACCGGTAGCGGCAGGCCGGGCAGCACTTTTTCGACCAGTGGATCGCGATCGGCCAGCGGTTCCTGGCCGAGGCCGATGCCGTTTCCCGCCCGCACCGCTTCCCACAGGACAACCTGGTTGTCGGCCCTGAATCGGAAACTGCCGCGGGTCACTGGTATCCCAAGCTGGCCAAAGCCCTTGATGATGTCCTCGCTGCGATCGAAGCCGACCAGCGCGTGGCCTGGCAAATCGGCAGGTTTTTCCGGACGGCCGCGCCTGGCGAGATAGGATTTGGCCGCGCAGGCGCACAGCGCAATATCGCAGACTTTGCGGGCCACCAGTTCATTCTGCGCCGGCTTGACCATGCGGATGGCGATGTCGGCATCGCGCCGCAGCAGGTTCTCGACCTGGTTGGAAGCCACGATCTCGACCTCTATGCCCGGTTCCTCGATGCCGAGCCGTGCCGTCATCGCTGGCAGAACATAGGCCGCCACCACCTCGCTGGCGGCAATGCGTACCGTGCCTTCGATCGCCTCGACCGAACCCAACGCCAGCAGGGAAAAGGCGCTCGCCTGCTCGCTGACGGCCTTGCCGCGCTCGAACAAGGCGGCTCCGGCCTCGGTCAGTTCGTAGCCGCGGCGCCCGCGCCGGAACAGTGTGACGCCCAGCGCCTGTTCCAGTTCGCCGATATGGCGGCCAAGCGTCGGCTGGCTAGCCGACAGCTTTCGCGCCGCCGCCGACAGGCTGCCGGTCTCTGCCACCGTGACGAAGCTCTCGATCAGATTCCAGTCGATTTTGTCCATTCATAAATGAATATCAGAATCCAGTTCTTGGTCAATTTCTATTCGTATTCGAGGCGACCATATTGGAGCTGCAAACAACAACAAGGACACCAGACATGACCAGGATCGCAATCCTCGGCGCCAACGGCCGGCTCGGCCGGGTGGTCGCCAGGGCCTTTATCGCCGCCGGCTACGACGTCCGCGCCGTTACCCGTACCGGCAAGCTGCCTGCCGAACTCAAGGGCGCCAGCGCCATTGCCGGCGACGCGCTCGACCGCGAAGCCCTCATCCGCGCCACGGCGGGCGTCGACATCGTCTTCAACGGCCTCAGCCCGGTCTATACCGACTGGAGCAAGTGCCTGCCGATGGCTGAGAACGTCATGGCCGCCTGCCATGCCAACGGTGCGACGCACCTCTTCCCCGGCACGGTCTACAACTACGGCTCACCGATGCCTGCCGTGATCACCGAGGACACGCCGTACCATCCGACGACGGAGAAGGGTCGGATCCGCTGCGCCATGGAAGAGCTGTTTCGTCGCGAAGCCGACGCGGGCCGCGTGCGCACTGTTCTGTTGCGGGCCGGCGATTTCTTCGGCGGCACCGGGAGCGGATCATGGTTCGATCTGGTCGTCGCGGCCAAGATCAACAAGGGCATATACACCGCGCCCGGCCCGGCCGACCTCGTGCATGAATGGGCCTATCTCCCCGACTTCGCCAAGGCTTTCGTCGCGCTGGCCGGGAACCTAGACAAGCTCGGCTCCTATGAGGCACTGAATTTTCCGGGCCACGGGATCACCGATATGGAGATCAAGGCCGCCGCCGAGAAGGCCGTCGGCCGTCCTCTCAGGATGACCTCGATGGCCTGGTGGGTGCTGCGCGCCGGTAGCCCGTTCGTGGCGATGTGGCGTGAGATCGTCTCGATGTCGTACCTGCGCTTCGAGCCACACCGGCTGGCTTCGACGCGGCTCGAAGCCATCATCGGCACAATCCCGCATACGTCACTGGATCAGGCTGTGGCCGATGCTCTCTCCGATATCGGCATCGCCACTGCTACCGGCGTTTCGAAAGCAGCCTGAGCAAGGCCGAGACGTCGTGCAAACTCAAATCCTGCCCATCAACAGCAACACCAGGAGCACAACCAGCACGACACCAATGATGCCCGACGGTCCATAACCCCAGGAGCGCGAATGCGGCCACGCCGGCACCGCACCTATCAGAATAAGGATCAGGACAATGATGATGATGGTGCTGATCGGCATGAGACATTCCCGCGCATTGCTGTTGGGGGAAACAATGCAAAAGGCCGCCCGGTTGTTCCGGACGGCCTTTGCCGTTCAATTCGCAAAGTCCGCTTTTATTCGGCGGCTTTCGGGAAGGCGATCGCGGGTTCGTCACCCCGGCCGGGCGTATGGGTTGACGCAAGCTTGCCCTTGCCGCGCCGGAACACCCGGCGGAAAAACGCATTGACGCGGCTGTTCTTGCTGCGCGTGAAGATCATCAGCATCGAGGGCGTCACCACCAGGGTCAGCAAGGTGGCGAAGGACAGGCCGAAGACGATGGCCGAGGACAGCGAAATCCACCATTGCGTCGACGGCGCGTTGATCGTCGTCTCGTGATGGAAGATTTCGAGGCCGAGGCCGAAGGCGATCGGCAGCACGCCGAGGATCGCCGAAACCGCCGTCAGCACCACGGGGCGGGCGCGCTCGCGGCAAGTCTGCAGCACGGCATCCATCTTGTCCCAGCCCTCCTGGCGCAGCCGGTCATAGGTGTCGATCAGCACGATGTTGTTGTTCACCACCACGCCGGCCAGCGCGATGACGCCGATGCCCGACATGACGATGCCGAACGTCTCGCCCGTGATCAGCAGCCCGAGGAACACGCCCACCGTCGCCATGACCACGCAGGAGAGCACCATCAACACGCTGGTGAACTTGTTGAACTGCATCAAGAGCACCAGGAAGATCAGGAAGATCGCCGCCCCGAAAGCCTTGCCCAGGAAGGCGCTGGCCTCGGCGCTGTCCTCGTTCGAGCCGGCCAGCTTCCAGCGGATGCCGCTGCCGAGATCCATGTCGGTGACCGCCTTGGTGACCTCCTGCTGCACCGCCGCGACCTGGGCGCCGGCGGCGACATTGGCCTGGACCACCACGGTCCGCGCGCCATCGATGCGGTTGAGGACGCCGACCGTCGGCTCCGGCTTGCGCACGACGAAGTTCGAGATCGGCACCGAGCCTTGCGCGGTCTGTACCCTGAGTTCGTCGAGCGTCGACAGCGTGCGCCGGTCTTCGGGCAGGCGCAGCCTGATGTCGACGGCGTCGTCGGCACCCGCCGGCCGGTATTCCGAGAGCTTCAGCCCGTTGGTCACCAGCTGCACCACTGTGCCGACGGCTGTCGGGCTGATGCCGTACTGGGCCGCCTTGGCACGGTCGACCTCGAGTGCCCAGTCGACGCCCGGCGGCGGCAGGCCGTCGGAGATGTCGATGACGCCGGCCACCTTGGCGATCCGCGCAGCCACGGCACGCGCCTTGTCGTCGAGCCCCTTCGGGTCGATCGCCGAAAGCCTGATCTGGATCGCCTTGCCGGTGGGCGGGCCGGCTTCCGGCACGCGGACCTCGACATCGACGCCGGGAATGCCGGCCATGACGCCGCGCAGATCGCTCAGGATCTGGTTGGCCGACTTGCGCTCGCGCCAGTCGATGAATTCATACTGGATGACGCCGACGACGTCTTCGGGCACATCCTGGCCGCCGCCCTGCGTCTTGCCGACGCGCGTATAGACCGATTTGATGCCGGGCCAGCCAAGCATCCTGTCTTCGGCGATCTTCGTCGCCGTGTCCATTTCGGCCAGCGACAGGTTGCCGCGCGCGTGGACATAGAGCAGGCCGTAGTCCGGCTCGACGCTGGGGAAGAACTCGACACCCGCGCCATATTTGGAATAGGCGAAGCCGACGCCGACAAGCAGCGCGACGGTCAGCAGGACGACCGTGATCGGGAAACGCACCGCCTGCTTGACGATGGCCATGTACCAGCCGTCGCGGTTGTCGTCTTCATGGTGCTTCGGCGCCTTGGCGAATATCGCGCCCAGCGTCGGCGCGAACACCAGCGCATATAGCATGGACGCCGATAGCGTGACGATCAGCGTGATCGGCATGTATTTCATGAAGTCGCCGATGATGCCCGGCCAGAACAGCAGCGGCGAAAAGGCGGCGATGCGCGTCATCGTCGCGGCGATGACCGGGCCGGCCATGCGCTTGGCGGCGAGCGCGAAGGCGTCGGCCTTGGGCATGCCTTCGCTCATGCGCCGTTCGGCGAACTCGGTGACGATGATGGCGTCGTCGACCAGCATGCCGACAGCCAGGATAAGGCTGAACAGCACGATCATGTTGATCGTGTAGCCCATCATCGCCAGCAGCAGGATGCCGATCAGGAAGGAGGACGGAATGGCGAGCCCGATCAGCAGCGAGGCGCGGCCCGACAGCGCGTAGAGGATGACGATGAACACCAGGATCACCGCGATCATCACGTGGTTCTGCAGGTCACCCAGCAACTGGTTGACGAAGACCGACTTGTCCTGCGTGTAGGTGACGTGCAGCCCCTCGGGCATCGTCTTGACGTAACCATCGGACACCTCCCTCACCTTGGCGAGCGTGTCGATCAGATTGGCGCCGATGCGCTTCTTCACCTCGATGGCGATGGCCGGCTTGCCGTTGAGGCGCGTGATCGTGGTGGCATCGGCGAAGGTCGAACGGATCGTGGCGATATCCTTGGCCTGCACCACGGCGTTGGGACCGGCGACAACGGGCAGGGACGCCACATCCTCCGGCGTCTCGATCAGCGACGGCACCTTGACGGCGTATTTGCCTTCCGAACCCTCGATGTTGCCGGCGGCGACCAGGCTATTGGAGGCGCCGACGGCGCCGATCAGCTGGTCGAGCTGCAAGCCGTAGGACGACAGCTTCATGGGGTCGATGACGACTTCGACCAGGTCGTCGCGCGCGCCCTGCAGGGAGCCTTCGAGAACCCCGGGGACTTCCTCGATGCGGTCGCGCAGTTCGCGCGCCGCGGCGGTCAGCACGCGTTCGGGCAACTCGCCCGACAGCGTGACGACGAGGACCGGGAATTCGGAAATATTGACCTCGGTGACGACAGGCTCCTCGGCGGCCTGCGGCAGGTCGGCCTTGCCGTCCTGCACCTTGCTGCGCGTATCCTGCAGCGCCGTCGCCAGATTGGTCTGCGGCTGGAACTCGACCAGCACGTAACCGCCGCCCTGGAAGGCGGCCGAGCGCATCTCCTTGAGGCCTTTGAGGCTCTTCAGCTTGCTTTCCATCGGCCGCAGCAGGAGCCGCTCGGAATCCTCCGGCGAGATGCCTTGATAGATCAGGCTGACATACATCATCGGAATCGGAACATCGGGTTCCGCTTCCTTGGGCGTCGACTGGTAGGCGACCCAGCCGGCGAGCAGAAGGAACACCAGCACCGAAATGGTCAGGCGGGCGTTGTTGATCGCGAGTTTGACGATATCCATGGCTAACGCCTGTTCCTAGATTTCAGGAGCCGCAGTGCAATCGGCTACTGCGTGCCGGCGGCCGCTTCGCCCAGCAGTTTCTGGATGGTCGCCTGGTCGGCCTCGACCGCCTTGACCATGTCGCCTTCCTTCACCAGTTCCTGGCCGGCGACGATAATGCGCGCATCGGCCGGGATGCCGCCAAGCACGAGGCCGGTCGGGGTATCGTCGACGAGGTCGATCGGGAAGAACACCACCTTGTTGTCCTTGCCGACGGCGCGGATGCCGAGATCACCCTTGTCGCCCAGCGTCACCACCGATCGTGGCAGCAGGACCGCGTCGGTCGGCAGCGCGCTGAGCGCGATTTCCGCCGTCATTCCGGCCGGCACGGAGCCGTCGGCATTGGGGATGGCGACCTCGACGCGGAAGGTGCGGGTCGCCGACGACGCATCGCGGCTGATGTAGCGCACGGTGCCTTCGACCGTCTGGCCGCTGACCAGCCGGACGGCGGCCTTGTCGCCGAGCTTGAGATAGCCGAGATCGCGCTCGCTGACTTCGCCGCGGGCAATCACCGGGTCGAGCTTGAGGATCGTCGCCACCTCGCCGCCCTGCATGATGGAACTGCCAAGTTCCACCGGCACCCGGTCGATGACGCCGTCGAAAGGCGCCTTGACCTCGTTGCGGTCGAGCTCGGCCTGCGCCGTTTCCAGGAGCGACTGCGCCGAGGTCAGGTTCGAACGTGCAGTGTCGAGCTGCAGCTTCGGCAGATTGCCGGTCTTGGCCAGCCGTTCGGCCGCGTCGAGTTCGGCGGCAAGCATCAGCACGAGATCGCCCGTCTTGACGTGCTGACCCTGCTTGACCGGCAGCTTGTCGATGACACCGGCGACCCGGGTCGCCAGCACGGCCCGCTTATCGGCCTCGGTCAGCCCGGAGATGCGGATGGCGCGAGCATAGGTCTTGCGCGGCGGCGTGACCACCGCGACGGTGCGCGGCGGCGCCTCCGGTTCGGCTTCTGCCGTCTTCGGCTTGTCCGCGCCCGGCGTCTTGGCCTGCTCGACCTCTTCCGCCTTGGCCTTGTTCGCCGCTACGCTGCCGACCGACGAAAATTCGCCCGTCGCCATCCACGCAGCGAAACCAACAAGCACAACAACGGCTGCAAGCTTATGAAACCTGAATTTCGGCATTGTCGTTTCCACTGTGGGTTCGGCACCGCGTCCTCGAGACGCGGGCGCGTCGCCGATATGGGTGCGCGCCGGGCCGTGTTCAAATCGCCGTGAACGGCAAAGCGGGCTTCTACATCAAAGTTGCACCGCAATATAGCTGGAAAGTTGCGAGCCTTGCGCGTCGCCATGATGGATCTGGCGGCCATACCGGCGCCTTTGCCGCCATCTGGCTTGTTGTGCAATCAAGAACGACGCCGTCGAACGCGGGTGGCAGCAGGCGTCAGCAGACTGCAAAATGCGTCAGGTTGGAACCAGGCGGGTTGGAGGCGGGAGCGCCACCGCATTCATGACACCGGCGCTGGTGCCTAGGCGGCGGTCCAGCCGCCATCGATCGAGATATGGGTGCCGTTGACCTGCGCCGCGGCTTCCGAACACAGGAACACCGCCGCCGCCGCGACCTGCTCGACCGTGACGAACTCCTTGGTCGGCTGCTTTTCCAGCATCACCTCGCGGATGACGGTCTCGCGATCCATCCTGTTGGCCTTCATCTGGTCGGGGATCTGGGCCTCGACCAGCGGAGTCAGCACATAGCCGGGGCAGATGGCGTTGCAGGTGATCTTGTCGCGCGCGAGCTCGAGCGCCACCGTCTTGGTCAATCCCATGATGCCGTGCTTTGCCGAGACATAGGCCGACTTGAAGGGCGAGGCGAGCAAGCCGTGCGCCGACGCGATGTTGACGATCCGGCCGCCACCCGCCTGTCTCATCAACGGGATGGCCGCCGCGATGGTGTGGAACGCCGAGGACAGGTTGATGGCGATGATGGCGTCCCATTTGTCCAGCGGGAAGTCCTCGACGGGCGCGACATGCTGGATGCCGGCATTGTTGACGAGGATGTCGACCGATCCGAAGATCTCCGCCGCCCGGGCGATCAGCGCCCGGCATTCGGCCGGGTTCGCCATGTCGGCCTTGATATAGGCGGTCTTGACGTTGTGCTGAGTGGCGATCGCATCGGCGACGGCATGGTCGGCTGGGGTGTCGGAGAAGGAGTTGACGACGACGGCATGGCCCTCGGCGGCCAACGCCTGGGCAATGGCCAGGCCGATGCCCGATGTGGAGCCCGTGACGACGGCGGTTTTCGTGATGGCCAAGGCGATATCCTCGAATGGTGGCAAGACTGTCTATATTGCAATGCAACATATACAGTCCACGCAACGCAAAACAGCGTTTCGCGCAGGACAAGGGCAAGAATTTTCGCCATGCGACCCACCAAGATGTCTCAGCGTGGTTGTCTCAGGCGGCGAGATCGGGCACCGGCCCGATATAGCGCGATTGCGGGCGGATCAGCCGTCCGGTCGTCTGCTGCTCGCGCGCATGCGCGATCCAGCCGGCGACACGCCCTGCGGCGAAGACGTTGCTGAAGGCCTGGCTTGGGAAGCCTGCCGCCTCCAGCACCAGCGCGGTGTAGAACTCGACATTGGTCTGCAGCGACCGCGACGGCTTGGCGATACGCAGCACCTCGAGCGCCGTTTGCTCCACTGTCTCGGCGAACGCCAGCCTGTGGCCGGACGGGCCTTCGCCGCCGAGCTGCCGCACCACCGCCTTCAGCACGTCGGCGCGCGGGTCGCGCACCCGGTAGATGCGGTGCCCGAAGCCCATGATGCGTTCGCCCCGCGCGATCTCGTCGCGCAGCCAGCCGGCGGCATCGCCATGCGCCTCGATCGCATCCAGCATCTCGATCACCGGACCGGGCGCGCCGCCATGCAGCGGCCCTTTGAGCGCGCCGAGCCCGGCCAGCACGGAGGATGTCAGGCCCGCCTGCGTCGAGGCGACGACGCGGGTGGCGAAGGTCGACGCATTGAGGCCGTGATCGGCGACGGTCACCAGATAGGTATCCAGCGCTCGCGCCAGCGCCGGCGACGCAACCGTGCCCTCGAGCATCCGCAACAAGTCCGCGGCATGATCGGCCCGGATGTCCGGCGCGATCGGCCGCTCGCCACGCTGCAGCCGCAGCAGGGCCGGCGTCAGCACCGCCGGGGCCGCAATCAGCCGCAGCCCATCCGTCAGCGTGTCGCCTTCCGGGAGCATCGCCATGCCGGCGCGCATGGCGCTGTAGGTGTCGAGCGGCGCCAGCAGGGGAAGTGAGGGCACGAGCCGCTCGAACACCTCCCCGCGCGCCCCGCCCAATCCCAGCGCCAGCTCCGCGTCGCCAGGAAGGTCATCGAAAAACCCATCGAGCAGCAGGCGAGCCACTCGCGCGAAGCTCCAGCGGCCGGCCAGTTCCGAGAGCGAATGCCCCCGGATCGTCAGTCGACCGCCAAGACCATCGACATCGGACAGCACGGTTTCCGCCGCCACCACATCGTCAAGCCCGTTCGCCATTGCCTGTCTCCTTGAACCGTTTCCGGATCGGAGATAAGGCTGGGCGAAATTCTCATCAATCTTGATCAAGTGAATCAATATGTCGGAATGGCTTTCCCGGGACGAAGCGCTGGACCGGCTCAAGGTGCGGGCACAGACCCTATACGCCTATGTCAGCCGCGGCCGCATCGCCATGCGGCCCGACGGGGCGGATCCACGCCGCAGCCAGTATCGCGCCGATGACATCGCCGCGCTGGCCACCCGCCGGGCACGCGGACGCAGCCCCTCGGCCATAGCCGAAAGCGCCATCGCCTGGGGCGAACCATCGATCGTCACCGCGATTTCGACCGTATCGCACGGCCGACTTATCTATCGTGGCCAGGACGCCACCGCCCTGTGCGAGCAGGCCACGCTGGAAGACACCGCAGCCGTGCTCTGGGATTTGCCTGAGCCGCCGGCTTTCGAGACGCGCTCGCCGGATGAGACCCTTGCAGACGGTCGCGGCTCGGCCTTCGCCCGCCTTGCGGTGCTTGCCGGCCAGGGGCGTCCATCGCTCGGACGCGGCGCCGCCTCGTTGCATGCGGACGCCGCGCAAGCGGTCGGCGTGCTGGCTGGCGCTGTGGGCGCATCGACGAAGCCGGAGCCCGTCCACCGGCGATTGGCGCGAGGCTGGGGTGCGGACGCCGGTGGCGCCGAAGCGATCCGCCGCGCGCTTGTCCTGCTCGCCGACCATGAACTGAACGCATCGACATTCGCCGCCCGCGTCGCCGCCTCGACCGGCGCGCCGCTGGCGGCCTGTCTCCTGGCCGGTCTGGCGGCATTGTCGGGGCCACGCCATGGCGGTGCCGGCGAGGCCGTGATGCGACTGGCCGAGGATGCGGCCAGGCATGGCGCCGATGCAACGATCGGGCGCTGGCTCGATCATGACCGCCCCTTGCCGGGATTTGGCCATCCGCTTTACCCTGAAGGCGATCCACGGGCAGCGGTGCTGCTGAGCGCGATCGAGATCGACGACACGTTATCATCGCTGCGCGACGCTGGCCTTGCCGCGACCGGCGCGCGCCCGAACATCGACTTCGCCCTCGCCGCCCTGACGCGCGGCCTGAGCCTGCCGCCCGATGCGCCCTTCCGCCTGTTCGCACTCGGCCGCAGCGTCGGCTGGGCCGCGCACGCCGTGGAACAGATAACGAGCGGAAGCCTCATCAGGCCGCGCGGCCGCTATGCGGGATCGCTCCCTTAGATGCTGGCTGCCGGATCTTTCGATCCGGACCTGTCACGACATCGTGTCGAGCTTCCGCTGCATGGCGGCGATCTGCTCTTTCAGTTCCTGCAAATCGTCGGGCTTGTCCGCCGGTTCCTTCCGGGCCGGCTCGGCCTGGGCGGCGGCCGGCGCGGCGCCCCCGGGTGGAAACGGGGTGAACAGCCGCATCGCGTTCTGGAACATCTCCATGTTGCGGCGCGTCTGCTCCTCCAGCGCCTTGATCGGCGTGGTGATCTTCATAATGTCCAGCGGCGACTTGCCGATCGCGCCCTTCATCTGTTCGCGAAAGCGCTCCTGCTCCTTGGAGAAAGCGAGCATCGACTGTTCGAGGAAGCTCGGCACGATCATCTGCATCTGGTCGCCGTAATAGGCGATCAGCTGGCGCAGGAACGGGATCGGCAGCATGTTCTGCCCATCCTTGTTCTCGAGTTCGAAGATGATCTGGGTCAGCACCGGATGTGTGATGTCGTCGCCGGTCTTGGCGTCTTGGACGGTAAAGTCCTCGCCCTTCTTGACCATCTCGGCGAGATCCTCGAGCGTCACATAGGTACTGGTACCGGTATTATAGAGGCGGCGATTGGCATACTTCTTGATAATGATCGGATCGTCTTTAGCGGCCATCCGCATCCTCCCGGGACACCGGCGCGCCTCTTAGTAAGCCGCCGATAACGATTGTGCCTTTTTTAGGATATGCGCAAAAGCCTCGTAATTCCAAGCAGTTTGTGCAGTGCGGGATCATTAAATGCTGCATGGCCGGCAAAATTATGCTGCGCAGCAATGGACGGGCCGCCCTGACCCCAGGGCCCGGCCTGCCCCCGGCACAATGGCCCTACGCCCATTTCCGGTTTGACTCGGGTTCTGGAAAGGGCAAGAAAAGTCCTCAAACGCAGAAACAACAGCTTGAAGTCTGGAGAAGAAAATGTCCGCTTCCATCGTCATTGCCAGTGCCGCGCGCACGCCGGTCGGATCCTTCAACGGAGCCTTCGCGACCACTCCGGCGCATGAACTCGGCGCCGTCGTCATCAGGGAGTTGCTGTCACGCGCCGGTGTGGAAGCCACCGAGGTCGACGAGGTCATCCTGGGCCAGGTGCTGACCGCCGCCCAGGGCCAGAACCCGGCCCGCCAGGCATCGATCAATGCCGGCCTCCCCAAGGAAACCACCGCCTGGGGACTCAACCAGGTTTGCGGCTCGGGCCTGCGCGCCATTGCGCTGGGCATGCAGCAGATCGCCGCCGGCGACGCCAAGGTGATCATCGCCGGCGGGCAGGAATCGATGTCGCTGTCGGCGCATGCCCAGCACCTGCGCGCCGGCGTCAAGATGGGCGACTTCAAGCTTATCGACACCATGATCAAGGACGGATTGTGGGATGCCTTCAACGGCTATCACATGGGCAACACGGCCGAGAATGTCGCACGCCAGTTCCAGATCACCCGCGACGACCAGGACCAGTTCGCGCTCGCCTCCCAGAACAAGGCCGAGGCTGCGCAGAAGGCCGGCAAGTTCAACGACGAGATCGTCGCCGTCACGCTGAAGGGCAAGAAGGGCGACACCATTGTCGACCAGGACGAATATATCCGCCACGGCGCGACGCTCGACGCCATGACCAGGCTCAAGCCGGCCTTCGACAAGGACGGCACGGTTACCGCCGCCAACGCGTCGGGCATCAACGACGGGGCCGCCGGCGTGGTGCTGATGAGCGAAGCTGAGGCGGCGCGGCGCGGCATCACGCCGCTGGCGCGCATCGCGTCCTGGGCAACCGCCGGCGTCGATCCGGCGATCATGGGCACAGGGCCCATTCCCGCCTCGCGCAAGGCCCTGGAAAAGGCAGGCTGGTCGGTCGGCGATCTGGACCTCATCGAGGCCAACGAGGCCTTTGCCGCCCAGGCCTGCGCCGTCAACAAGGACATGGGCTGGGATCCCTCGATCGTCAACGTCAATGGCGGTGCCATCGCCATCGGTCATCCGATCGGCGCCTCCGGCGCCCGCATCTTCAACACATTGGTCTACGAAATGCGCCGTCGCGGGGCGAAGAAGGGCCTCGCCACGCTGTGCATCGGCGGCGGCATGGGCGTCGCCATGTGCGTCGAGGCGCTCTGTCAAGGAAGTGCGTAGCGAATAGGAGTAGCGAATAGGGGAGAATGGCGTCAGCGCGAAGGGGCATCAAATCCCCACCCGCTATTCGCTACTCCCTATTCGCTCTCCGACCAAAGGGAGGGAATACCATGACCAAGGTCGCAATCGTCACGGGCGGATCGCGCGGCATCGGCGCCGCGATCTCGATAGGCTTGAAGAACGCCGGCTATTCGGTTGCCGCGAACTATGCCGGCAATGACGAGGCGGCGGCGAAGTTCAAGGATGTCACGGGCATTCCGGTCTACAAATGGTCGGTCGCCGACTATGATGCCTGCGCCGCCGGCATTAAACAGGTCGAGGCCGATCTCGGCCCTGTCGCGGTGCTGGTCAACAATGCCGGCATCACCCGCGACGCCATGTTCCACAAGCTCACCCGCGACCAGTGGAAAGAGGTCATCGACACCAACCTCTCCGGCGTCTTCAACATGACGCATCCGCTGTGGGGCGGCATGCGCGACCGCAAGTTCGGCCGTGTCATCACCATCTCCTCGATCAACGGCCAGAAGGGCCAGGCGGGCCAGGTCAACTATTCCGCCGCCAAGGCCGGCGACATCGGCTTTACCAAGGCGCTTGCCCAGGAGGGTGCCCGCGCGGGCATCACCGTCAATGTCATCTGCCCCGGCTACATTGCCACCGAAATGGTGAAGGCCATCGACGAGAAGGTCCTCAACGAACGGATTATCCCCCAGATCCCGGTCGGCCGCCTGGGCGAACCGGAAGAGATCGCCCGCTGCGTCGTGTTCCTGGCCTCGGAGGATGCCGGCTTCATTACCGGCTCCACGCTCACCGCCAATGGCGGCCAGTATATTACCTGAGACATCATATTACCTGAAGACGGAGCCGCTATTCCGCTCGAGCCTATACCGGCCGATGTCCCGATCCGGCACGCAGTGGTTAACGGCATCCGGGTCTCCTGTGGGTAACTTGCCTGCAACCCTGTGGAGTCTCGGTGGACAAGCTGTGGGCAACGCAAGATGTTGGGGTGAACAAAGCAAGAAAAGGGCGGCATGTCTGATTCGTCGCCGTTTCGTTCCGGCTTTGGCCAGAACGTTAACAGTGGTCGCGGGAATGTGCTCAAAAAGCCTTAGTGCGAATTAGGAAAGATGAACAATTTCATAACTTTGCACGAGACACGGCAAATCGCCGCGACTGCTCTTGGCAAAGGTTAATGAGACCGCGCTCCTCGCATAAAACGGGCCAGTTGGACGATTCAGCATGTGGTGAGACTCGCGGTCGCAAAATCCACATATAGCCGTGAACAAAAGCTGAATCCGCAGAAGTCACTGATTCGTCGCCGATTCGTTCCAGACTCGTTCCAACCGTTAACCGGCTGGTGCTTGGGGGCTTGACACACGCCCCTTTCGAACAGCCCGCGGAACATTCCGCTTTCGCTTGGCACTCTAAATCCCTATGTGTCGGCTGTCATACGCGCCATCCAGGGCACGCTCCCGACAACCAGAGGCCAGAAGCCTTATTTCCAGGTCGATGAACATTCAATCGAAACCCGCCGAACCGCTGATCCTGTCGGGCCGCGACGTGACCGCCGTGCTTGGGCCGACCAACACCGGCAAGACCCATCTCGCCATCGAGCGCATGGTGGCGCATGAGAGCGGCATCATCGGCCTGCCGCTCAGGCTGCTGGCTCGGGAGGTTTACAGCCGCGTCTGCGAAAAGGTCGGCGCGCACAAGGTCTCGCTCATCACCGGCGAAGAAAAGATCCAGCCGGCAGGCGCGAAATATTCGGTCTGCACCGTCGAAGCCATGCCGCGGACCACCGACGCTGCTTTCGTCGCCATCGACGAGGTGCAGCTCGCCGGCGATCTCGAGCGCGGACACATCTTCACCGATCGCATCCTGCACCTTCGGGGTCGCCAGGAAACGCTGCTGCTCGGTGCGGCCACGATGCAGGGGATCCTCCAGCGTCTGCTGAGGGGCGTCTCGGTGGTGACGCGGCCAAGGCTGTCGCATCTGGCCTATGCCGGATCGAAGAAGCTGACCCGCCTGCCGCGGCGCACGGCGATCGTCGCCTTCTCCGCCGACGAGGTCTATGCCATTGCCGAACTGATCCGCCGCCAGCAGGGCGGGGCGGCGGTCGTGCTTGGCGCCCTCAGCCCGCGCACCCGCAACGCCCAGGTGGCGTTGTTCCAGTCGGGCGACGTCGACTATCTCATTGCCACCGACGCCATCGGCATGGGCCTCAACCTCGATCTCGACCATGTCGCCTTCGCCCAGAACCGCAAGTTCGACGGCTTCCAGTACCGCAACCTGACAGCGGCGGAGCTTGGCCAGATCGCCGGACGCGCCGGCCGGCATCTGCGCGACGGCACTTTTGGCGTCACCGGCCAGGTCGACCCACTGGACGAGGAGCTGATCAAGAAGATCGAGGGCCATGATTTCGAGCCGGTGAAGGTGCTGCAATGGCGCACCGCGCAGTTCGACTTCGCCAGCCTCGACGCATTGAAACGCTCGATCGAAACCAACGCCCCGGTCGAAGGCCTGACGCGCGCGCTGCCGGCGGTGGACGCCCAGGCGCTTGGATATTTGTCTCGCGACGAGGATATCCGCGCGCTGGCCACCAATGCCAAACGCGTCGCGCTGCTGTGGGAGGCCTGCGCGCTGCCGGACTATCGCAAGATCGCGCCGGCCCAGCATGCGGATCTCATCGCGTCAATCTATACTGACCTTGCCCGGCACGGCCATGTCGACGAGAATTACATGGCCGAACAGGTGCGCCGCGCCGACACCACGGAGGGCGACATCGACACTCTGTCGCACCGCATCGCCCAGATCCGCACCTGGACCTTCGTGTCGAACCGGCCCGGCTGGCTGGCCGATCAGGCACACTGGCAGGAAAAGACGCGCGAAATCGAAGACAGATTGTCCGATGCGCTGCATGAGCGGTTGACGAAACGCTTCGTAGACCGCAGGACTTCCGTCCTCATGCGGCGCCTTAGAGAAAATACCATGCCTGAAGCCGAAATCAGCCCTACCGGAACCGTCCTCGTCGAAGGCCACCATGTCGGCGAATTGCAGGGGTTCCGTTTCACCGCCGACCAGACCGCCGGCGGCGAGGACGCCAAGGCAGTGCGCACTGCCGCGCAGAAGGCGCTGGCAGCCGAATTCGAGGCGCGTGCCGAACGCTTCGGCGCCAGCGCCAATGGCGACATCGCGCTCGGCTCGGATGGCACGTTGCGCTGGATCGGCGCGCCGATCGGCACACTGGTCTCGGGCGAAGACGCACTGAAGCCGCGCCTCGTGCTGCTGGCCGACGAGCAACTCACCGGACCGGCGCGCGACAAGGTCGCCGCGCGCGCCGAGCGTTTCGTCAATTTCCAGATCGAGTCGCTGCTGAAGCCGCTGGTCGACCTGAAGAACGCCGACCAGATCTCCGGCATCGGCCGGGGCATCGCCTTCCAGCTGGTCGAGAATTTCGGCCTCATCAACCGCCGCGATATCGCCGAGGAGATGAAGTCGCTCGACCAGGAAGGCCGCGCCGCACTTCGCCGGCTTGGCGTGCGTTTCGGCGCCTACCACGTCTTCGTGCCCGCTTTGATCAAGCCGGCGCCCGCCGGTCTGGTGACCTTGCTTTGGGCGCTGAAGAATGACGGCAAGGACAAGGCCGGCTTCGGCGACGTGGTCCATGCACTTGCCTCGGGCCGCACCTCGGTGGTCATCGACCCGGCCTTCGACAAGGCCTTCTACAAGCTTGCCGGTTACCGCAATCTCGGCCGCCGTGCCGTTCGCATCGACATATTGGAGCGGCTGGCGGACCTGATCCGTCCGGCGACCAACTGGAAGCCGGGTCTCGGCCAGCGCCCGGACGGCGCCTATGACGGCCAGTCCTTCATGGTGACGCCGCCGATGATGTCGATTCTCGGCGCCACAGCCGACGACATGGAAGAGATCCTGAAGGGCCTCGGCTACCGTGCCGAACCGAAACCGGCCGCCGAGGTCAAGGCACGCCTGGAAGCGCAGGACAATGCCGCCCGCGAAGCGGCCGCTGCGAAGCTCGCGGCGGAAGAGGCCGCGCGCGCCGAGCAGGCCAGGGCTGCGGAAGCTGCAGCAACAGATGCGGCGGCTGAGCCAGCCGTCGAGGGTTCGGAACCGGCTGCCGCCGAGGCCGCCGTCGAGGCTCCGGCCGAGGTCACCGCGGAAACGGCAGCAGAGCCTGTCGCGGAAGAGCCGACCGAAGCTCCAGCGGAAGTCACGGAAGAGATTGCGCTGGTTGCAGAAGCCATTTCTGACGCCACCGCCATCGAAGGCGACAGTGCTCTCACCTCCCCCTCGACGGGGGAGGCCGCGGCGCGAAGCGACGCGGGTGATGGCGCCGACGGTGCAAGGGATGCTGGCGAGGCCAGCGATGCAGTTGGTGCTGACGATACCGTTGCTGCCCCCACCCCGGCGCTTCGCGCCGACTCTCCTCACGAGGGAGAGGTTGAGGCCGGCGAACCCGTGGCAGAAGCCGAAGCGCCCAAGCCGATCTTGCTGTGGCGCCAGGGCCGTTTCGAACAACGTCCCCGCCATCACGAGGGCCGCAACAATCGCCAGCGCAACGGGCAGGCGCGTGGTCGCGGCACTGCACCGGCAGCCGACGGCGCCGCAGCACCGGCCGCTGCCGCGCCCGGAGAGCGTCCGGCTCATGAAGGGCGGCGCGATGGCGCGGGCAAGCCCCGCTTCGACCGCTCCAAGTTCAAGCCCAAGCCGCAGGCCGAGGGCGAACAGCGTCGTGACGCCCGCCCGCAAGGCGAGCGGCCGGAGCGCCGCGAAGGCCGGCCCGACTGGAAAGGCGGCAGGCCGGAAGGCAAGGGCGGTCGCCCCGAGCAGGTCAAGGGCGGGGCGAAGCCGGCCTTCCAGGCCAAGCCTCGCGAGGAGCGCCCGGTGCGCTTCGATCCGGACTCGCCCTTCGCCAAGCTCGCCGCCTTGCGCGACCAGCTGAAGAAGTAATCACGGCTCCGCTCCGATGGTTGCCCCAATGGCCGCCAGGGACCGCCAGCGCATCGACAAATGGCTGTTCTTCGCGCGCGCCGTGAAATCGCGTTCGCTGGCGGCAAAACTGGTGGTTGCCGGTAGGGTCCGCATCAATCGCGACAAAGCATCGCAGGCTTCCGCTCAGGTCAAGCCTGGCGATGTCCTGACCATCACGCTCGAGCGGCGGATCTTCGTCTGGAAAGTGCTGAATGCCGGTGTCCGGCGGGGCCCGGCCGAGGAGGCGCGGACCCTCTACGAGGACATGTCGCCGCCGCCCGTTCCCAAGGGCGATGCCCTTCCAGACGCCATTCCGGCGCTGCGCGAGGCAGGCAGCGGCCGGCCGACCAAGCGGGAGCGCCGCCAGACCGATCGCTTGATTGGCGAGGACTGATGGGACTGCTCGCCCGAAGCGCCGCGCTTTAGGCAAAACCCAACCGCAAACACGGCGCCCGCTCGACATCGCCGGCATGCTCCATGTCCGTCGTCGGGAATTCCATTCCGCAATGCCCGTGCAACCGGCAATGGCCGCCCTTGCAAGCGACGGCCAAAGACGTTACCTCACGCAAAAAGCCCAGCAAAACGGGACATCCCGGAGCCGATCGATGACCTATGTCGTGACCGATAATTGCATCAAGTGCAAATACATGGATTGCATCGAGGTGTGTCCGGTCGACTGTTTCTACGAAGGCGAAAACATGCTCGTCATCCATCCCGACGAGTGCATCGACTGCGGCGTCTGCGAACCGGAATGCCCGGCCGACGCGATCAAGCCCGACACCGAGCCGGGCCTCGACAAGTGGCTGCAGATCAACACCGAATATGCCGACAAATGGCCCAACATCACGGCCAAGAAGGATCCGCCTGCCGACGCCAAATCCTTCGATGGCGAGGCTGGCAAGTTCGAGAAATACTTCTCGGCGGAGCCTGGCCAAGGCGACTGACAGCGCGGCCGCAAAGGCCGGCGTGACGCTGCGTAAGAGGTATGTTTCGTCACCCGTCTTGACAGGCGGTGCGAAGCCGTGGCCTTCGCGAATGCAGCAAAACCTTGATTCTTCCGACTTTTTGTGTTACATGAGCGAAACATGCCGGTGACACAACGTCGATTTATGGCGCAGACGCCCCAAATCACTGAAAGGTGAAAATCCCATTCCGGACCAGAGCGATCTGGGCCAGGCGGTCGCAATCGTGCGGTTTGCCGGTCCCGGCCTTTCCGGTGGGTTCATCTGTTGCGCGGCTAACGATCGGTTTCCCCGATCGCGCGAGTTCGGACCGGCAGGACGCCGGTACCACAACAAGGAGTTCAGGGCGTAATGGCAACAATCACCCCGCAAAAGAAGTCCACCGCTGCGCGTCATGGTTTCAAGACCGGCGAGTACATCGTCTATCCGGCGCATGGTGTCGGCCAGATCGTCTCGATCGACGAGCAGGAAGTTGCTGGACACAAGCTGGAACTGTTCGTCATCGACTTCCAGAAGGACAAGATGCGCCTGAAGGTGCCGGTCGCCAAGGCGACCTCCATCGGCATGCGCAAGCTGTCGGAAGAGGATTACGTCGAGCGCGCGCTGAAGGTCGTGCAGGGCCGCGCCCGCGTCAAGCGCACCATGTGGTCGCGCCGTGCGCAGGAGTATGATGCGAAGATCAATTCCGGCGACCTGATCTCGATCTCGGAAGTGGTGCGCGACCTCTATCGCGCCGACAACCAGCCGGAGCAGTCCTATTCCGAGCGTCAGCTCTATGAGGCGGCACTCGACCGCATGGCCCGCGAGATCGCGGCCGTCAACCGCATGTCGGAAACCGAAGCCGTGCGCCTGATCGAGGTCAACCTCAACAAGGGCCCGAAGCGCGGCGCCAAGGCCGACAACGAGGAAGCCGAGCAGGAAGAAGCCGCTTGAGCTTCGCCGCCTCTGAGTTCATGAAAACCCGGCCTCGCGCCGGGTTTTTGTTTTTCGGACATTCGAAATGAGGGCCGCGCCTACGCCTGGCCGCCGCCTTCCTTCTCCGCCTCCTGCTTCAGCGTTGCGATGAAGCGCTTGGTCCGCTCCTGTTGCGGCCTGTCGAACAGCACGGCGGATGGTCCCTTCTCAACGACAACGCCGGCATCGAGAAACACCACTTCCTGCGCGATCTTGGACGCCAGGCGCAGATCATGCGTCGCCATCACCATGGTGGTGCCTTCGCTGGCGAGTTTTCCCAGCACATCGACCACCTCCTGCGCCAGCTCCGGATCAAGCGCCGAGGTCGGTTCGTCGCACAGCAGCACCTTGGGCGACGGCGCCAGTGCCCGGGCGATCGCCACACGCTGCTGCTGGCCGCCAGACAGCGTTGCCGGCCAGGCGTCGGCCTTGTGCGCCATGCCGACCTTTTCAAGCAAGGCAAGCGCCCGTTCCCGTGCCTTTTCCGCTGGCCATCGCAGCACCGTCACCAGCCCTTCCATGACATTCTCGATCGCGGTGCGGTGCGGGAACAGCTGGAAGTTCTGGAACACCATGCCGGTCTGCAGGCGCAGGCGCTGGATGTCGCTGGACGAGACTCGGCCGCCGGGCCGGAATTCAAGCGCCTCGTCGCCGATGCGCACCGTGCCCGAAGTCGGAATCTCCAGCAGGTTTATGCAACGCAGCAGCGTGCTTTTCCCGCCGCCCGAAGGGCCGACCAAGGCGGTGACGCTGCCTTCGGCGATCGTAACAGTAACCCCCTTCAGAACGAGATTGTCGCCAAAGCGCTTTTCGATGTTGCCGAGGCTGATCATGAGCGCGCCTCCAGGAAGCCGCCATAGCGGTTGAGCCGCGTCTCCAGCCGCGCCTGCAAGGCCGACAGCACCGAGCTCAGCGCCAGATAGAGGATCGCCGCTTCGACATAGAGGATCAGCGGCTCGTAGGTGGTGGCAACGATGCGTTGCGCCGCCTGGAACATTTCCGGCACCGTGATGGCGGCCGCCAGCGACGTATCCTTGACCAGAGAGATGAAGGTGTTGGAGAGCGGCGGCACGGCGACCCGGCCGGCTTGCGGCAGGATAGTGCGCCGCATTGCCTGGCTCCACGTCATGCCGATGGAATAGGCGGCTTCCCACTGCCCCTTCGGCACCGAGCCGATGGCCGCACGGATGATTTCCGACGTGTAGGCGCCGACATTGAGCGTGAAGCCGATCAAGGCCGCAGTGAAGGCGTCGAGCAGGATGCCGACAGAAGGCAGGCCGTAGAAGATCAAGAACAGCTGCACCAGCAGCGGTGTGCCGCGGAAGATCCAGACATAGAAGCGCACGAGCGCTGCCAGCGGCCGCGGGCCGAACAGCCGGCCGAGCGCTGCGCCCAGGCCGACAGTCAGGCCAAGCACGAAAGACAGCAGGGTCAGCGGCACGGTGAAGATCAACGCCGCCCACAGCAGCGAAGGCAGCGACTCCAGCATCAGTTGCAGCCAGTGCGGCACGAATGGTCCTCCAAAATGAGCGGCGCGGCTTTGTCAAAGCGGGCTACGGGCGCGCCATATCACGACAAAAGCGGCGAGCCGTCAAAGACGGTCCGCCGCTGGTCGGGTCGTACGGACCGCATCCGGCCCGGGCACAAATCGTTATTTCGAGACGTCCTGGCCGAAATAGGTGTCGGCGATCTTCTTGTAGGTGCCGTCGGCCTTGATGTCGGCCAGCGCCTTGTTGATCGCGGCAACCAGTTCGGGATCACCCTTGCGCACGATGACGCCGGAATAGTCGGCGTTTTCCTCCTGCGCGGCGATCTTCACATTGGCGTCCGGCTTGTGCTTCTTGAAGTCGAGGAACGACAGGCTGTCATTGATGGTGGCGTCCGCGCGGCCGGTCAGCAGCAGCTGGATCGACTGGTCGAAGCCGTCGGTGCCGACGAGCTCGGCGCCATTCGTCTCGGCCAGCTTGCCGAAGTTCGAGGTCAACGACTGCGCCGACTTCTTGCCTTTGAGATCGGCGAAGGACTTGATGTCGGTGTTGTCACCGCGCACGATCAGCACCGCCTTGGAGGCGATATAGGGATCTGAGAAATCATACTTGGCCTTGCGGGCATCGGTGATGCCGACTTCGTTGATGACCGCGTCATAACGGCTGACGTCCAGGCCGGCGATCAGCCCGTCCCATTTGCCTTCCAGGAACTCGGCCTTGACGCCAAGCTTGTCGGCGATTGCCTTGGCGATCTCGACATCGAAACCGACAAGCGCTCCCGAGGCATCATGATAGGTGAACGGCGCATAAGTGCCTTCCGTGCCGACCTTGAAGACGCCAGCCTGCTTGATCTGGTCGAGATTGGCGCCGGCGTGGCCTGCCGTGACGGCCAGGGCTTGCAGTGTTGCAGCGGCGATAAGCGACTTGAGCCATTTCATATTTACGTGATCCCGTCCTTGG
This sequence comes from Mesorhizobium sp., assembly GCF_041661565.1. Classification (GTDB taxonomy): domain Bacteria; phylum Pseudomonadota; class Alphaproteobacteria; order Rhizobiales; family Rhizobiaceae; genus Mesorhizobium. Next base: position 9,459 of record NZ_JBAZUD010000037.1, on the reverse strand, counting down.
CCTGATGTCAGGCATGCTGTGAGCGCTGGAAACTGACAGATGCTGGTCGAAATAATAAGGAATGGATTTTCAAAAACGGGTTATTCCTGGAATCATATACTCCATTCCATACTTATTGACGATGCTTGGGCACCCAGCCCCTCCGCGCCGACCTCTCTGGGGCAAGCATTTCACTCCGAGGCGGGCGCGGAACCATGTCGCGCATGACACGTTTGGCAGTTCTAGGGCGGAGCGTTGCCATTTCAACCCGGCGCTAGCCAAGATCGACAGGTCATCCGCGCTGAGCAAGGGAGCGTCCCATGATGGAAGACACTGCAGGACGGACCATGGTCCGCGCGGCGATGCGGGCTCCCTACCTTGAACGCGATGAAGAGCATCGGCTCGCGATGCGCTGGAAAGACGACAACGACCAGAACGCCTTGCACAGCATAACCGTTGCCCATATGCGGCTGGTGATCTCCATGGCCTCCAAGTTCCGCCACTATGGCCTGCCACTCGGCGACCTGATCCAGGAAGGGCATGTCGGCCTGCTGGAGGCCGCCGCCCGTTTCGAGCCGGAACGCGAGGTGCGCTTTTCGACTTATGCGACCTGGTGGATCCGCGCCTCCATGCAGGACTACATCCTGCGCAACTGGTCGATCGTGCGCGGCGGCACGAGCTCGGCGCAGAAGGCGCTGTTCTTCAACCTGCGTCGTCTTCGCGCGCGCCTGGCCAACGGCCCGGAACCCTTGTCCAACGCCACGCTCTATCGGCAGGTGTCGGAGGCACTGGGCGTGTCCGAAGCCGACGTCGCGATGATGGATTCGCGCCTGTCGGCGCCCGACTCTTCGCTCAACATGCCGATTGCCGATGATGCGGGTTCGACCGAGCGGATGGATTTCCTGGTATCGGACGATCCGCTGCCCGACGAGGTCGCCAGCGACACGATCGATGTCGAGCGCCGTTCCGCCTGGCTGAAGGCAGCGCTTCACGCACTGAACGCCCGCGAATTGCGCATCATCGAGGAACGCAGGCTAAGTGACGAGGGCGCGACGCTAGAGGCGCTGGGCGAAACGCTCGGCATTTCCAAGGAACGCGTCCGCCAGATCGAAGCCCGGGCGATGGAGAAGCTCAAGATCGCGCTGGTGAAGCAGAACCCTGAATTCCGGGCGAATGCCGCCTGAGGCCTGCTTACTTGTCGGTGACGATCTTGACCTTGTCGCCGGCCGACACCGCGGCTCCCGGCGATAGCGCGTTGAGGACGCGGAAAAGATCGAGCTTGCGGTCCACGCCCACCATTTGCGCCGCCAGGGTTCCCATTGTCTGACCGGGCTGCACGGTGAGCACGCGAATGTGCAGAGGCTTCAAGGCCGCCTTCTCGGCGTCGCTCAGCACACGGAACGAGCCGCTGACCGATCGTGCCACGCTGGACAGTGAGGTGCTTGCCGATGGTGCGGCTGTCAACAGCCTGTAGACCTGGCCACCAGCACGGATCACCGCGATATCGAACTGCCAACCCTCGGCGCCGGCATGCGCAGTGGCCGCCTCGTTGCCGTTGATTGTTTCCTGCCTGACGGAGCTGCCATCCAGACCTGCCACCCAGCCGCTGCGGATATAGTCGGTCAGCGCACGGTTCTTATCGATCGACACGCCGTCGAACCGGATGGCAATGTCACCCGGTCCGGTGGCCGTCACGGCTGCAGCCGAATTGTCGATGATGAAGCCCTCGGGCACCGAGAACGACACGCCGAGACCCGGATGCAGGAAGGTTTCGCCGCGCACATAGCCTTCCTCGGGCGTATCGCCGTAGAGCAGGCCATCAATACCGGCGAGGAAGGAATCGCGGTCGCGCGTGCCGACTCCGGGCGCGCCGAACTGGCGGGCGTGGCGCTGCGCCAGATCGATGCGCTGCGGCGTGTTGGGATGCGTGGCCAGGAAGTCGAGGCTGGCATCGGTGGCGCCGCTGATGGAACGGAAGTCGGTGTAAGCCGACATCGACTGCAGGAAGCGGCCGGCGGCGAAAGGATCATAGCCGGCTTCGCCGATCGATTTGATGCCGATCGCGTCGGCCTCCAGCTCCTGGTTGCGCGAGAACTGCGCGAGCCTGAGCTTGCCCCGGATCAGCGCCGCCTTGGCGGTCGGGCTGTCGCCGAGCACGTCGGAGACGACCTTGGTCGCAAGGCCTTCCTCGGCTTCGAGCTGCTGGCGCTGCAAGCCATGGTTGGCGGTAACGTGGCCCATCTCATGCGCGATCACCGCGGCCAGTTCGGCCGAATCATTGGCCAGCGCCAGCAAGCCTCGCGTTATGTAGAGATAGCCGCCGGGCAGTGCGAAGGCGTTGACATTGGGCGAATTGAGGATGGTGATGCGGTAGGTCTGCGTCGGATTGGCCGACACCACGGTTAGATTGCCGACCACCTTGGCAACCATGCGCTCGAGCCTCGGATCCGAATACTCCCCGCCATATGTCGCCAGGATCCGCGGATGTTGCGCCTTGGCGAGCTCGGCCAGCTTGTTGTTGGCGCCGACATTGTCGACGGTGATCGGCTTGTCGGAAGGTTGGAAACCGGATTCCTGGACCTCGGGAGGCGTGAACATCTGGCAGCTCGCCAATGCCACGGCAAAGCCAGCCAGCGCGAGGAAGCGCGCCAGCGGATTCATTCGAGCTCTGTCAACGCCGATCGCCAGAACGGCTTCCTTTCAGGTCCCACGCATGACGGCAAAAACCTGACGATCTTCGCTTCATGCGCTGCTTTCAAACTGCCACGGCATCCGTCGCGCGTCCCTCGGGGACGGGCGGCGGATGCCGTGGGAAATCACGGCCTGTGCCAGACCGATAGGGCGGACCTAGCCACACTACCCTGGTCATGGCAAGCAAGCGTCACATTGCCTGCAACCGGTTTGACCGTAAATTATGTCCGCTTCCGGGCAATATCTCGTGATCCGGAGTTCCAGGCGTTCGCGCCGATATAGCGCCGAAACACATCCGGACCAGCCCCGGCAAAGAAATCGTCCGCCGTGCCGGTGGCAGCGACCACGCCATTGTCCAGGAACACCACATGCCCGGCGATGCGTCCCGCATCCTCGGGCTGGTGGGTGACGAACAGAACCGTCATGCCGCGTTCGGCATGAACGGCCGCGACGAGATCGAGCATGTCGTCGCGCAGGGCCGGCCCAAGCGACGCGAAGGGTTCGTCGAGCAGCAGGACCGGCCGGTCGCGCACCAGAACGCGGGCCAGTGCGACGCGCTGGCGCTCGCCGCCGGAGAGTTCGCGTGGCAGCCGTTTCTCCTTGCCAGCAAGGCCGGTGCGTGCGAGCGCATCACTGACGGCCGCGCGGTCGCCTTCCGTCAACCGCAGCGACGGCGAGCGCCCGAGCCCGGCGTTCTGCTCGACGGAGAGATGGGCAAAGAGGTTGTTTTCCTGGAACACCATCGACACCGGCCGCGCCGACGGCGGTTCGGCGCTGACATCGGTTTCGCCGATCAGCACACGGCCGGATGTCGGCCTCTCGAACCCCGCCACCAGGTTGAGCAGCGTCGACTTGCCCGAACCGCTCGGCCCCATGATGGCGGTGATCTTCGCGGCGGGGAACGCGACGTCGAAGACAAGCGGCGCCTCGCCATAGCTGAAGGACACCTTCTCCAGCTGCACCGGAACACCCTTTTGAAGCCTGCCGGCCACCCCGTCAGCCGTCATGGTTTCTTCCCCTTCCAAGCCGGTCCGCCACCACGACAAGGGCAAGGCAGACGAAACCGAGCAGCAATGCCAGACCGGCGGCATCCTGCGTGCGGTAACTGCCCATGCGCGCCAGGATAAGGTAGGGCAACGTCCGCACGGAATCGCTGCCGAACAGCGCGATGACGCCGAGATCGCCGAGCGACAGCGCCATGGCGAAGGCAAAGGCGGTGGCGAGCGGCCGCCGCAACGACGGCCAGTCGACCAGGATGAACCTGTTCCAGCCGGCGATGCCCAGTTGCGCGCAGAGCCGCTCGTGACGCTCGCTCGCCGCGTCATAGGCGGGGCGCACGGCGCGTAGCGCGAAGGGCATCGCCATCACCGCGTTGACGGTCACGACCATGACCGGCGCGACGGCAAAGGCGTCGCCGGAATGGCGCAGCAACAGGAACCAGCCGGCGCCGATGACGATCGGTGGCACGACGAGGACAAAGCCGGCACCCGTATCCGTGGCGTGTTCCAGCAGTGTCCGGGCGCCGGCTGCGCGCTTCAGCGCCAGCGCCCGCCGCGCCATGGTCAGCGCCACCGACAGCATGACCGAGAGCAGCGCCGACAGAAAGGCCAGCCCTACGCTCGTCAGCGTCGCCTGCCGCACCGCAGTCTCGCCGGCCAGTCGGCCAAGATCGGCGCCAAGCCCGGCGGTCACCGTCGCCGCCATGGGTCCGACGACGAACAGCAAGGCAAGCATGATCAGCAGGGCGTTCAGCCAGGTCTCGGTCCCGTTGACCGAGAGGTAGCGGCGCTGCGCCACCGGCAGATTGGTGTCGCCGACAATGTTGGCGCCAAGGCGCGTCAACGCCAGCACCACGACGAAGGTCAAGGCGATCTGCAGCAATGTCAGCGTCACCGCCCGTGCCGGATCGAAGTCGAAGCGCAGTGCCTGGTAGATGCCGACCTCCAGCGTCGTCGCGGCCGGCCCGCCGCCAAGGATCAGCACGATCGTGAAGGACGTGATGCACAGCATGAAGACGAGCCCGGCGACCCCGGGCAAGGCGGCGCGCAGCGTTGGCCATTCGATCAGCCGGAAGGCAGGCCCCGCCCCCATGCCAAGCTGGCTCGCCAGCCGCCATTGATCCGTGGGAATGGTCCGCAGCGCTTCGAGCAACAGACGCACGCTGAGCGGCAGGTTGAAGAAGACATGGGCGACGAGAATCCCCGACAGACCATAAATGCCCGGCCAGCCCCCGCCGCCAACCGTGCTGAACAGACCGGCGAAATAGCCGGCGCGGCCATAGAGCGCAAGGATGCCGAGCGCCGCGACGATGGCCGGCAGCGCCAATGGCACGGCAAACAGCTGCAGGATGAAGGCGCGGCCAAGAAAGCGTGGATGCCGCGACAGGGCGCGCGCCACGAACAGTGCCGGGACGACCGAAAGCAGGGTCGAAAGCGCCGCCTGCCACAGCGTGAAGCGCACGACGCGCAGCAGATAGGGATCGAAGGCTGCCCATGCGCCAGAAAAGTCAGAGGCGCCTTCGAAAATCAGGCCGGCAAACGCGCCGCCAATCAGCAGCGCGATCGAGGCAAGCGCGACAATGCCGGCGGTGATGCGGGGGTCGGTCGGATGGCGCGTGCGCATCTCGCGCTATCCAACACTGCGGGTGTTGATCGAGGGAAATGCTTGGCGAAGGTCGAGTTCCCGCCCACCCCCCTCTGTCCTACCGGACATCTCCCCCGCAAGGGGGGAGATTGGCAACGTCCACGCCCCGCTCATTTCTGCAAGGCTGAAGATTGGCGAAAGCGGCAGAGCGCTCAATCTCCCCCCTTGCGGGGGAGATGGCCGGCAGGCCAGAGGGGGGTGCCTTGGCGCAAACATGAGAGACTTGAGCTTTACTTGCTCATCACCGCCAGCCATTCGTCGACCCAGGCCTTGCGGTTGGCCGCGACCTCCTCGGGGCTGAACAGCAACGTCTTGGTCGGTTTGACCAGTCTGTCGAAGGCCGGGTTGAGCGGCTTGTCGGTCTTGCCGGCCGGGAACATCCAGTTGGTTTCGGGGATGGCGTCCTGGAACTTCGGTCCGGTCATGAAGGCCAGGAATTTTGCCGCCAGCGGGTTCTTCGCCCCTGTCGTGGTGATGCCGGCGACCTCGATCTGCAGGTACTCGCCCTCCTCGAAGGACGCCGCCTGGTAGCGCTGCGTGTTCTCGGCGACCATGTGGTAGGCCGGCGATGTTGTGTAGGACAGAACCATTGGCGCCTCGCCCTTGGTGAACAGGCCATAGGCCTCGCTCCAGCCCGGCGTCACGGTCAGCACCTTGCGCTTGAGCTTGGCCCATGCTTCCGGCGCCTTGTCGCCATAGACAGACTTGACCCACAGAAGCAGGCCGAGGCCTGGCGTCGAGGTGCGCGGATCCTGGATGACGATCTTGTCGTCGGCGCTGCCCTCGACCAGTTCCTTCAGGCTCCTGGGCGGTGTCTTCAGTTTCTCGGTGTCGTAGACGACGGCGAAATAGCCATAGTCGAACGGCACGAAAACGTCGTCCTTCCAGCCGCCCGGCACATTGACATCGCCGACCCCGCCATGCGGCGTAAACAGGCCGGAAGCCTTGGCATCGGCGGTCAGATTGGTGTCGAGGCCAAGCACGATGTCGGCCTTGGTCGATGCTCCCTCGAGCTTGACGCGGTTGAGCAGCGCCACGCCATCGGCAACCGAGACGAACTCGACATCGCAGCCGCATTCGGCCTCGAATTCCTTCTTCACCACGGGACCGGGACCCCAGTCGGCGGTGAAGCTCTCATAAGTGTAGACGGTGAGCTTGTCCTTGGCCAAGGCCGGCCCGGAGACCGTCAGGGCGATGGCAGTGAGAACGGAATAGTAAAGCGTGCGCATCGGCGCCTCCTTCGTTCGAATTGAAAGGAATTGAGGCGTCGGACAGTCCGAAGCGTCTAATCCCTCCGCCGGTACAAACCGGATCAGGTTCAGCGGGTTGGCGAGATCGCCTCTCAGCCGGTCCGCGAAGATCGCGTCCGGCACCCCGTTAGAGCGCTTCGACACATAGGCCCGGCCGATCAACCGCGCAAGGGGGAGTTTGCCGCCTTCCGTTTCCGGTGCCGGGCTGGTAAGGGCCACACGATATGAGCACATTCACCATCCTGCTTGGCGGCGATCTCATCGGCACGCCACGGCTCGACCGTCAGGTCGAGGGTTCCCGGCTTATCGCCGCCGATGCCGGCATCGGCCATGCGCGGCTGTTGAGGCTTGTCCCGGAACTGTGGGTGGGAGATTTCGATTCGGTGCCGGCCGATCTGCCCGAAGAGCTCGCTTCAGTCCCCCGCCGGACCTTTCCCGCTGAAAAGGACAAGACCGACGGTGAACTGGCGATCGCGGCGGCACTTGAGCGCGGCGCCACCCGTCTTGTGCTGGCCGGCGCCTTCGGCGGCAAGCGCGCCGATCACGCCTTCCTGCATCTGGCGCTGGCGCTGCGGCTTGCCGAGGCTGGAACGAAAGTGCTTCTGACCAGCGGCGCCCAGGAAGGCGTCCCGCTGCTGCCCGGGAAAGCCAGGTTTGACCATGCCGATGGCACGCTGTTGTCGATCCTCGGCTTTTCCGAGCTCGCGGGCCTGACCGTCACCGGCGCCAAGTGGCCGCTCGATCGCGTCAACGTAGCGTTCGGGTCGTCGCTGACCATTTCCAACGAGGTCAGGGGCCGCCTCGAGATCGAGCTCGGCCACGGCCGCGCGCTGTTGCTTACCCACCCCTATCCCCTGGCTGAAAGCTGACATGGCTCCACCTCTTCTCAACCTCGACGGCATAAAGCTGACCTTCGGCGGCACGCCGCTGCTCGATGGCGCCGCCCTGGTCGCCTCGGCCGGCGAAAAGATCGCGCTGGTCGGCCGCAATGGGTCGGGCAAGTCGACGCTGCTGAAGATCGCCGCGGGCCTGATCGAGCCTCAGGACGGCGAGGTTTTCCGTCAGCCGTCGGCAACGATCCGCTATCTGCCGCAGATGCCCGATATGGAGGGATTCACGACAGTCCGCGCCTATGTCGAGGCGGGGCTTGGCCCGGCCGACGATCCCTATCGCGCCAGCTACCTGATGGAACATCTCGGCCTCTCTGGCGAGGAGCGGCCGAACGATCTTTCCGGCGGCGAGGCCAGGCGGGCAGCGCTTGCCCGCGTCATGGCGCCGGAACCCGACATCCTCCTGCTTGATGAGCCGACCAACCATCTCGATCTCGCGGTGATCGAATGGCTGGAAGACGAACTCGTCCGCACATCCTCGGCGCTCATCGTCATCTCGCACGACCGCCGCTTCCTCGAGCGCGTGTCGCGCGCCACCGTGTGGCTGGACCGTGGCCAGACCCGCAGGCTGGACAAGGGCTTCGGCCATTTCGAGGAATGGCGCGATCTGGTTCTGGAAGAGGAAGAGCGCGAACAGCACAAGCTCGGCCGCCAGATCGTGCGCGAGGAGCACTGGCTGCGCTATGGCGTGACGGCACGACGCAAGCGCAACATGCGGCGGCTTGGTGAACTCCAGACCATGCGCAAGGACTTTCGCGGCCATCGCGGCGCCGAGGGTTCGGCGACCATGGTGGCCAGTGACGCCGCCGAATCCGGCAAGCTGGTGATCGAGGCGAAGAATATCGAGAAGAGCTTTGGCGAGCTGACCGTGGTCAGAGGATTTTCGACCCGCATTCAGCGCGGCGACCGCGTCGGTCTCGTCGGACCGAACGGCGCCGGCAAGACGACGCTCTTGAAGATGCTGACCGGCGAGTTGAAGCCGGATGCCGGTTCGGTTCGGCTCGGCACCAATCTGGAGATCGCCACGCTCGACCAGAAGCGCGAGGCGGTCGATCCGCAGGAGACGCTGGCACAGTATCTCACCGACGGGCGCGGTGAGAACCTCGTCATCAATGGCGAGCAGCGTCATGTCGTCTCCTACATGAAGGATTTCCTGTTCAAGCCGGAGCAGGCGCGCACGCCCGTGCGCGAGCTTTCCGGTGGCGAACGGGCGCGTCTGCTGCTGGCGCGCGTGCTGGCGCGGCCAGCGAACCTCCTGGTGCTCGACGAACCGACCAACGATCTCGACATGGAGACGCTGGAACTGCTGCAGGAACTGGTCGCCGGCTTTGCCGGCACTGTCATCCTGGTCAGCCACGACCGCGATTTCCTCGACCGCACGGTGACCAGCATCATCGCGCCCGACGGCGACGGCCGCTGGATCGAATATGCTGGGGGCTATTCCGACATGCTGGCGCAGCGCGGCGGCACAAGGCTCGAAGACCGCAAGGCCCGCGCCAGGGCCGAAGCCGGCGATGCGCCGGCGTCCGGCAAGAGCGATCCAGCCCCACAAAGAGGGCCGGTGAAGAAACTGTCGTTCAAGCAGAAGTTCGCGCTGGAATCGCTGCCCAAGAAAATGGAAGCGGTGACGGCGTCGATCTCGCGGCTGGAGAACAACATCGCCGATCCCGCCTATTACGAGCGCGATCCGGCCTCGTTCCAGAAGACCATCGCCGCCCTCGACAAGGAACGCGCGACGCTGGCGGCGCTGGAAGAGGAGTGGCTGGAACTGGAAATGCTGCGGGAGGAGATGGAGGGGTGAACGATTGCGTGGGTTCTTATGCGCGTACACTATGCGCATAAGAGAGGTCATCCCATGCTCCAATCGACGCCAAAATCTCAGAGGACGTCCGTCAACACGTCCATTGACTCGCAGTTGATCAAAGACGCCAAGGCACTGGGTATCAACATCTCTCGCGCTGACGAGGCAGGTATCGCGAAAGCGATAGCGGCGGAAAAAACGCGTC
>NZ_JBAZUD010000036.1:0-35768 GCF_041661565.1 Mesorhizobium sp. | reverse complement strand
TTTTTCTGCGAGCCGGTACAGGGGTCGGGCGGCGTGCTCGTGCCGCCCGACGGTTGGCTCAACGCGATGCAGGACGCATGCCGCGAACTCGATATCCTCTTCGTTGTCGACGAGGTGATCACCGGCTTCGGCAGGATCGGACCGCTTTTCGGGTCGGAACGCTACGGATTGCGCCCCGACATCATGACGGCCGCCAAGGGCCTCACCTCCGGTTATGTGCCGATGGGCGCGGTGTTCCTGAGCGACGCCATCTACGAGACCATCGCCGACAAGGCCGGTTCCTCGGCGGTTGGCCACGGCTACACCTATTCCGCGCATCCGGTGAGTGCGGCGGCTGCCCTGGCGGCGCTGGATCTCTACGAGGGCGGGCTGCTGGCGAACGGCCAGGCCTCCGGCACGCATCTGATGGCACGCCTGCGTGACGTCCTGGGTGACCATCCGATGGTGGGCGATATCCGTGGCGTATCCATGCTGGCCGGCATCGAAATCGTGGCGAGCCGGACCACAAAGGCACTGCTGCCGACCGGGCTTGGCATTGGTGCGCGGCTGGGCGAAGCCGGCCTGCGCAATGGCGTGATCTTCCGGGCCTTCCCCAACGGGACCATCGGGCTCGCCCCCAGCCTGAACTACACGCTGGCCGATATCGATGAACTCGTCGAGCGCATCTCGGCCGCGCTCGATGCGGTCAAGAACCAGGCCGAAGTCCGCGCCTTGCTTGCCGATTGAGGAGCGAGATGACGATGCACGGTTTGAACGATGGCGATCTTTTCCGGCAAACCTGCCTGATCGACGGTGTCTGGCAGGCTGCCGCGGGCGAAGCAACCATCCCGGTTTTCAATCCCGCGACAGGGGAGGAACTGGGCCACGTGCCGGACTGCGGTGACGGCGACACGCGGCGCGCCATCGCGTCTGCTGCGGCGGCACTCGGACCGTGGAAGGCTCGCACCGCCGCCGCCCGCGCGGCCGTGCTGGAGCGCTGGCATGCGCTGGTCTTGCAGCATGCCGAGGATCTCGCCCGCATCCTGACCTTGGAGCAGGGCAAGCCTCTGGCGGAAGCGCGCGGCGAGATCGCCTACGGCAACGCATTCATAAAGTGGTTCGCGGAAGAGGCACGGCGGGTGTCCGGCGCGACCATTCCTTCACCGTCGGAAGGTCGCCGCATTCTCGTGACGAAGGAAGCGGTCGGTGTCTGCGCCATCGTCACGCCGTGGAACTTCCCGACCGCCATGATCACCCGCAAGGTCGCCCCCGCGCTTGCTGCCGGCTGCACGGTTGTCATCAAACCGTCCGACCTCACGCCCTATTCGGCGCTGGCACTGGCCGTGCTGGGCGAACGCGCGGGCATCCCGCCGGGCGTCGTCAACGTCGTGACTGGCATGCCGCAGGCCATTGGCGCCGAACTGACCGCCAACCAGCTGGTGCGCAAGCTCTCCTTCACCGGTTCGACGCGCGTCGGATCGATGCTGGCGCGCCAATGTGCCGACAGCGTCAAGCGCCTGTCCCTGGAACTTGGCGGCAACGCGCCGTTCATCGTCTTCGAAGATGCCGACCTGGATGCCGCGGTCGAGGGCGCCATGGCCGCGAAGTTTCGCAATGGCGGCCAGACCTGCGTCTGCGCCAACCGCATCCTGGTTCATCACTCTGTGTACGAGCCCTTCGCCGAGCGTCTCTCGGCTCGCGTCGCGGCGCTGCGCGTCGGCGACGGCCTTCACGACGGCGTGGACATCGGGCCGATGATCAACAGCGCGGCGGTCGACAAGATAGCCGCGCACGTGGCCGATGCACTGGACAAGGGCGCGTCGGTGGCAAGTCCCGCGATCGCCACGCCACCGGGCGCACTTTTCGTGACCCCAATGGTCCTGCGCGATGCCACGACCGAGATGGTGTTGTCGCGCGAGGAGACCTTCGGTCCGGTCGCGCCCCTGTTCCGGTTCAGGACCGAGGCCGAAGCCGTCGCCATGGCCAATGACACGCCCTTCGGGCTCGCCGCCTATTTCTACACCCGTGATCTGTCGCGCGCGTTTCGTGTGGGGGAAGCCCTGGAATTCGGCATGGTCGGGCTCAACACCGGCCTCATCTCGACCGAGGTCGCGCCGTTCGGCGGTATCAAGCAGTCCGGGCTCGGCCGCGAGGGGTCGTATCTGGGCATGGACGAATATCTGGAGGTGAAGACCCTTCACCTGGGCGGGATTGAAAGCGCCGCGTAGCATAGGCAAGCACCGCGCCGGTGCGGCAGTGCGGTAACCCGCCGAGGACTACAGCGCCTCAGCGCGCCGAGCAGGCACGCTGAGGGCGACCAGCAGTCAGGGCTGTTACGCGGCCTTGACCGCGATCTTCTTCTCCGCCTTCTGGGCCTCGGCGGTCTTGGGCAGCTTCACCGTCAGCACGCCCTTGGCGAAGTTCGCCTCGATCTTGTCGGCGTCGACGCCTTCAGGCAACTGGAAGGAACGCTGGAAGGAACCGTAGCGGCGCTCGGACAGGTAGTAGTCCTTGTCCTTCTCTTCCTTTTCCTCCGTCTTCTCGCCCTTGATCGTCAGCGTGTGGTTGGACAGCTTGATATCGACGTTCTTCTCGTCGATGCCCGGCAGTTCTGCCGTGATCTCGTACTCCTTGTCCTTCTCGACCAGGTCCATGGCGGGCGCGACCGGCCAGCCTGTGCTGCGCAGGGCAGGCAGTTCGCGGCCGAGCAGGGAGCGCGTCGAGGGCATGCGGAAATTGAAGGGGTGGAAATCGTCGAACAGGCGGTCGATTTCACGACGCAGGCTTTCGAACGGCGTGGCCCAGTTACCGGCAGGCGCCGGTGCGGCGCTCTTCTCCGTCTTGACGGGCAGTTTGGTTGCAGTTTCGACCATGGTTCTTCTCCTTTGGCGGGTTGATCGGCAGGGCCGCCGGCACAACCCCCGCGCCTCGTTGTTCGCCACGACGCGAGAGATGGGTCATCGGACCCGCTTGCCAGTCGATGTCTTGCTGTCACCTGGCAATGACGGCATCAGACCCCCTGTGCAGGGAACGATCATTGATCGGCGTCAATGACGCCAAGAATGTCGGTGGCCTGATGGAAGCGCCTGTCATCAGGGCAAAGGCGACGCGGCGCCCCGTCGATCGTCATGTCATGTGATGGGCGCGATGGACTATAGATAGCCATGGAGACTCAATCGACGGAACCCTCCGCCACGTCGCTCGCCCCGCCGCGCGGGCGTTTCGACATCTTCCGGACCTTGGGGCCCGGGCTGATCACCGGCGCGGCCGACGACGATCCAAGCGGCATCGCGACCTACAGCCAGGTCGGGGCGCAATTCGGCTATGCGCTGGGCTGGACCATGCTTTTCAGCTATCCGCTGATGGCGGTCACGCAAGGGATCAGCGCGGGGATCGGCGCCGTCACCGGCCAGGGGATTGCATGCAACCTGCGTCGGCACTACTCGCCATGGCTTTTGCGGTTCGCCGTGCTGCTCCTGCTGGTCGCCAACATCGTCAACATCGGCGCCGACCTCAGCGCCATGGGGGAAGCGCTCGGGTTGCTCACCGGTACCGCGCATCGCCTGTACGCGCTGCTTTTCGCACTGGCCTGCATCGCCCTGGAAATCTTCGTGAGCTACCGGCGCTACGTCACGGTCCTGAAATGGCTGACCCTGTCGCTGCTTTCCTATGTCGCGGTGGTACTGTCGGTGCATGTGCCGTGGGGGGCGGCACTCTATGGCGCGCTGGTCCCGCGCATGGTCTTCGATGGCGATCACGCCATGGCACTGGTTGCCGTGCTCGGCACGACGATCAGCCCGTATCTGTTCTTCTGGCAGGCAGGCGAGGAGGTCGAGGAACTGCACCGGCAGAAGCGGCGGCGGCTCGGCGCCAATCCCCATGCGGCGGGGCCCGAACTGGCGCGAATCCGCACCGACACGCTGTTCGGCATGGGGTTTTCGAACCTCGTGGCCATGGTCATCATCATCGCCACGGCGGCGACGCTGCACGCCAATGGGATCACCCAGATCCAGACTTCGTCGCAGGCCGCCGAGGCGCTCCGGCCCGTTGCCGGCGAGTTCGCGTTCGCCATCTTCGCGATCGGCATCATCGGCACGGGCATGCTTGCCGTCCCGGTGCTCGCCGGATCGGCGGCCTACGCGGTCGCCGAAATGTTCGAGTGGCCCGAAGGGCTGGACCGGCGCCCGCGGGAGGCCAAGGCGTTCTACGGCGTCATCGCGGTGGCGACGCTCGGCGGGTTGACCCTGACCTTCGTCGGGCTGGACCCGATCCCGGCGCTCTACTGGAGCGCCGTCGTCAATGGGATCCTGGCAGCGCCGCTCATGGCCATCATGATGATGATCGCCACCAACCCGCGCATCATGGGCCATCTGACCTTGCCGCGCTGGATGGCGCTGGGCGGCGCGGTCGCCACGGTGGTGATGGCCCTGGCCTCGATCGGTTTCTTCGTGTTGCTGTGATCGACAGCCAGTCGAGGCCAAAGGCTGGCCTGACGACGACATGACGCCATGACACCCTGTCTCCCAGCGACCGTGTAAGGGGTTCAGGCTGGATCGCGCTGAAGGGCCTTGGCACGGTCCTCGGTGATCCGGCCATCGACGACCTGGATGATGCGGTCGCAGCGGTCGGCGAGATCGTGATTGTGGGTGACGATCAGGAAAGTCGTGCCCCGCTCGATGTTGAAACGCCGCATCAGGCCGAACACCGCATCGGCGGAGACCGTGTCGAGATTGCCGGTCGGTTCGTCTGCGAGCACCAGCGAAGGGTTCATCGCCAGCGCGCGGGCGATGGCCACGCGCTGCTGCTGGCCGCCCGACATGTTGAGCGCACGGTTGTTGCGCCACCTGCCGAGGTCGACCCAGTCGAGGAGCTCGTCGGCGCGCTGTTCCATCGCCGCGTTCGGCCGGCCATTGTCCAGCAGCATCGGCATCATGACGTTCTCGCGCGCGGTGAAGGCCGAGATCAGGTAATGGTACTGGAAGACGAAGCCGATCGTGTGGCCGCGCAGGCTGGTCAGCGCCGCCTCCGACAGCTGCGTCGTATCCTCGCCCTTGATCGACAGCCGGCCGGACGTCGGACGATCGAGCAGGCCGATGATGTTGAGCAGCGTGCTCTTGCCGGATCCGGACGGCCCCATCAGGGCCACGAACTCGCCCGGACGGATGGTGACGTCCAGGCCGTGCAGCACTTCGGTCTCGACCGGCGTGCCGACATTGTAGGACTTGCGAATGCCTTCGAGGACCAGAAGTTCAGCCATGGATGGCATCCACCGGATCGAGGCGCGCGGCGCGCAGCGCCGGCACGATGCCGGCGATCACGCCGGTGACCGTCGCCAGAGCCGCCGAAGACAGGAACAGGCTCGGGTCGATGGTGAGCGGGAACAGTTCGGAGCCGTCGGACTGGCGCGCATAGCGGTGCCATGCGATCAGGGCGGCCGCGCCGACCATCGCGCCGGCCAGCGAGCCGACGAAACCGAGCACGCCGCCCTGGATCAGGAAGACCCTCAGGATCTGTCCGCGCGCGCAGCCCATGGCGCGCAATATGCCGATGTCCTTGGAGCGCTGCAGCACGGACACGACCAGGACCGCCGCGATGCCGAACGCCACCGACAGGCCGACGAAGACGCGGATCAGCCCGCTGGAGAGGTTCTGGGCACGGATGGCGGTGAAGACCTGGGCGTTGGTCTTGATCCAGCTGTCGGCCTCGACCGGCAGGGTCGCCTGGATGTCCTGCGCGACGGTCTCGGCCGCGTAGACGTCGGTGACGGTGAGGTCGATGGTGGTGACGCCGCCGAGCAGCCCGAGCAGGCTCTGGGCGGTGCGCAGCGCGACATAGGCGTTGCGCTCGTTGGCGCCCTTGTTGCCGAGGTCGAATATTCCCTTGATGGTCAGCGTTCGGCTGCCGCCCGCCGCGGTGGTGACGTTGATCTTGTCGTCGACCGTGGCGCCGATATCCTTGGCGAGGTCGATGCCGACCAGGATGTCGTCCGAACCGAGCTCGACGGTGCCGGCGACGATATAGTCAGGCACGCGCACGATGCGGAAATAGTCGTCGGGCTGCATGCCGAAGATGCCGATGCTGCGGCTGGCGTCGCCGCGCACGGCGAGCGCCGACCCGGACACGGTGGGCGTGGCGATGACGACGTCCGGTCGCGCGCGCATCGCGGCCAGGATCGTCTGCCACTGGTCGATGGAAAGGATGCGCTGCGTCGGCTGCTGGACGATCGCCGCCTCGATGACCTTGTCATCCCATCTCAGCGGCCGGGCGACTTCCTGGGGCGCCAGAAGCTGTATCTGCGGCTGCGAGGTGAGCACGCGGTTGGTGAAATTGGCCTGCACGCTGGCCAGCAGAGCCGACATGAACACGATGACGCCGACGCCGATGGCGATGCCGCTCAGGATGAAGCCCGTCTGCATGCGGCCTTCGGCGAGAAAGCGCAGCGCCGCGATCCAGGCAAATGTCAGCCAGGGTTTCATGACGCCACCGGCCTGATGCGCTGGCCGGCCCTGACACCGGCGGCGACCGGGACAACCAGATCGTCCTTTGCAAGTCCGTCCAGCACCTCGATCCGGTCGCTGGTGCGCAGGCCGAGCCGGACCGCCTGTTCGCGGGGCCGGCCGTCACGCACCACCAGGACCCATGGCGAGGCGGAAGTGGGGTCGTGCACGGCCCGAGCCGGGACGATCAGGGTCGAGACGCGCCTGTCGATCTCGATATCGACCGAGACGGTCATGTCCTGGCGCAGATAGGCCGGTGGCGCCGTCGCGGTGAGCTTGACCTCGACCGAGGCCCTCGTGATGTCGACCGACGGGTTGATGTAGGAGAGCGTGGCGTCGAAGCGCTGGTCGGGATAGGCATCGGCCGAAACCAGTGCTTTCTGCCCCAGCCTGAGCAGGCCGAGGTTCTTCTCGTCGATCTGCAGGACCAACTGGACGTCGCCGGCGGGCGCCAGGACAAGCAGCGCGTTGCCGGGCTGGACGATGGCGCCGCGCTCGACATTGCGGGTTATCAGCACCCCGTCGCGCGGCGCGGTGATGGTCGCATAGCCGAGGCGCGCCTTCGCCGTGGCGACATTGGCCTGCGCCTGGTTGAACTGGGTCGTGGCCAACACGTAGTCGCTGCCGCCGGGCTGCGCGGTGTAGACCGAGAGTTCGGCGGTGCGCACCTGGGTGCGGGCGACATCCAGGTCCCTGGTGGCGGCGTCGAGCGTCTCGCGGGTGCCGAAGCCTGACTTGGAGAGCTGTTCGGCCCGCTGGAAAGCCGCCTGGGCATTGACCAGCGTCGCCTGCGCCTGCTTCAGGGCCTCTTGGGCGGCCGGCAGCGTGAACTCGCGCAGCTGCCTCAACCGCGCCTCCGCCTGGGCGGCCGCGCCCTGGGACTCGACGACGGCTGACTTCAATTCGCTGGACTCCAGCACAATCAGCGGCTGTCCCCGCTTGACCGTCTGCCCCTCGTCGACCAGCACCTCGTCGACCGTGCCGGTGAACTGGCTTCCGATATTGACGCGGTAGGGTGTCTCGACGTGGCCGCTTGCCACGACGGTCCTTGCGAGATCGCCACGGACCACCGGATAGACGATGACTTCAGGACCAACCAGCCAGCGCGCAAGCGCCAAGGCGAGGGCGACCGCCAGCAAGGCCAGCGCGCCAAGCAGCCATTTGTGCAGCCAGATGAAATGTCCGGCGACCGACATGCCGAGCTTGCCCGGCTTGTCCTGGTGTAGATCGGTGTTGGCCTGCAGCATCGCGACCTCGAAGATTGAATCTCCTCGTTCACTATGTCGACGCCCCGAATGTCGCCTTGTGCCAGATCAATTGCGGCCTGCTGCTATCGGCGTCGATGACCTCGAGCCGGGAGTCCTTTTCCATCCTCGTCGCAGGCCCGAGCTTGACCGGTGTCAAAGCAAGACCTCGATCGAGATGAAAGAACGCGAGTTCGACTTTACAAAAATCCGGATCGAGTGGGCCAATTATGGACAACAAGCAGAAATTCAACGTCGGCTATTTCGTAGCGGCGCTGGTGATCATCGGGTTGTTCCAGTTCTGGTTCGCCTACCGCGACACCGCGCAGCTTTCCTACAGCGACGTGATGCGCCTCACGCAGGACGGCAAGATCGCGTCCGTCACGCTGACGGAGACCATGATCGAGGGGACGTTCAAGGAGCCGCAGGACGGCAAGACGATGTTCCTGGCCAATCGCGTCGACCCGGCGGCAGTCGCCGTTTTCGAGAAGGCCGGCGTCAAGATATCAGGAGCTTCCGACAGCAACTGGTTGACGACAATCCTCTCCTGGATCGTGCCCACCCTGATCTTCGTCGGCATCTGGATGTTCTTCTTCCGCGGAATTGCCGAGAGGCAAGGCGGCCTTATCAACATCGGCAAGTCCAGGGCCAAGGTCCATCTCGTGCGCGATACCGGCGTCACCTTCGATGACGTTGCCGGCGCCGACGAAGCCAAGACCGAGCTGAAGGAGATAGTCTCGTTCCTGAAGGACAAGGAGAAATACGGTCGGCTGGGCGCCAGGATACCCAAGGGCATCCTGCTGGTCGGCCCTCCCGGCACCGGCAAGACGCTCATGGCCCGAGCGGTTGCGGGCGAGGCCGGTGTGCCGTTCTTCTCGATCTCGGGATCCGAGTTCGTCGAAATGTTCGTGGGCGTCGGCGCGGCGCGCGTTCGGGATCTTTTCCAGCAGGCGCAGCAGGCGGCACCCTGCATCATCTTCATCGACGAGCTCGACGCGCTCGGCCGGGCCCGCAGCCCCTTTGCGGCATATGGCGGCGGCGATGAGAAGGAGCAGACGCTCAACCAGCTGCTGGCTGAGCTGGACGGCTTCGATCCGCGTGTCGGCATCGTGCTTCTGGCCGCGACCAACCGGCCGGAAATCCTCGATCCGGCCTTGATGCGTGCCGGCCGCTTCGACCGCCAGGTCGTCATGGATCGGCCCGACCGCAAGGGGCGGGAGGCGATCCTGGCGGTGCACATCAAGAAGATTTCGGTGGCGCCGAGCCTCAAGATCGACGAGGTCGCCGGCCTGACGCCCGGCTTCACGGGCGCCGATCTCGCCAATCTGGTCAACGAGGCGGCGATCTTCGCCACAAGGCGCGGGGGCGACACGGTGACCATCGAGGATTTCACCAATGCGGTCGAGCGCATCGTCGCCGGCTCGGAACGCAAGAGCCGGCTGCTGAAGCCCGAGGATCGCGAGCGTGTCGCCTATCACGAAATGGGCCATGCCCTGGCCGCTTCGTCGCTGGCAAAAACCGATCCCGTGCAGAAGGTATCGATCATTCCAAGGTCCATAGGCGCCTTGGGCTACACGCTCCAGCGTCCCACGGAAGACCGTTTCCTGATCACTCTTGGCGAATTGCAGGAGCGCATGATCGCGCTGCTCGCCGGCCGCGCCGCCGAGGAGATCATCTATGGGGAGATTTCGACCGGCGCCGCCGACGACCTGGCCAAGGCGACCGATGTTGCCCGCCAGTGCGTGACGCGGTTCGGCATGAATGCCTCGGTCGGCCAGGCTGTCCTGGAGGAACAGAAGCTGCAATGGCTTGGCGACGGGGGTCCCAATGGCCGCTCGCGGGATTATTCGGAGGCGACCGCGCGGGAAGTCGACCTTGCCGTGCGTGCGATGATCGACGAAGCATATGCTGGAGCAAAGAAGCTGTTGGGCGCCCGCGTCGCCGACCTCAGGGCAGGTGCGAAGCTGCTGCTGGAGCGCGAAACGATCACGCCGGCCGACTTTGCACCACTGCAGCGGCCAACCGGCCAAACCGTGGCGCCGAAGCGGGAGGCGGCTGCGACCGCTCTCAAGACGGCTTAAGCATCACCGGTCGGGTTCAAGGGCAACTGGAAATTGGGATGGACGGTCGAACCATCACGCTTCATCATCCGACCTTGCGCTGAATTCCACGCGGCCCGGTGAAACAGCGCCGGCATCCCGCTCTCAAGACAAGCGGTATCGATGCCAGCCGCAGCAACCACGCATGATGGCGCAACCATCAGGATGCGACACGGATATTCGTCATCTCATCCGGTGTCGGATTGGGCATTTCCGGGTTTTGCGTGAGCGCGAATTCGTCTGGTCAGCCTGTCCAGTTCGGCGCCAGCAGTTCTGGACAGAGCTGTGAGGAGGTTGCGCGGTCACGAATATCGCACGCCGCTCCAGCTCGCGTCGGATGCCCTCGGGGATCTCGCGGCAGCCGCAGTGAACGGCGTGCCTCAAGTGCCACGCGACCCGATCATCCAGGGTCGGGTTCGCGGGCATGATGTTTGCCGCGTGCCATTGCCAGTTCATGCCAACTGTCCCGTTCCAGACATGAACCCCGTGAGCTGTCAGAACAAACCGAGTGCCTTGCTGCTGTAGCTGACGAGCAGGTTCTTGGTCTGCTGATAGTGGTCGAGCATCATCTTGTGGTTCTCGCGCCCGAAGCCCGAGGCCTTGTATCCGCCGAAGGCGGCATGGGCGGGATAGGCATGGTAGCAATTGGTCCACACGCGGCCTGCCTGGATTGACCGGCCGAGTTGATAGGCGTCGTTGCCGTTGCGCGCCCAGACGCCCGCGCCCAGACCGTAGATCGTGTCATTGCCGATGCGGATGGCATCGTCGATGGTCTTGAACGAGGTGACCGAAAGCACCGGCCCGAAAATCTCTTCCTGAAAGATGCGCATCGAATTGTCGCCGGTGAAGACAGTCGGCTGGACGAAATAGCCCTTCTCCAGCGCGCCGCCGAGATGGGCGCGTTCCCCGCCGGTGACGCATCGAGCGCCTTCCTGCTTGCCGATGTCGATGTATCCGAGGATCTTCTCCATCTGATCCCGCGAGGCCTGTGCGCCCATCTGCGTCGTCGGGTCGAGCGGATCGCCGACCTTGATCCTGGCGACGCGAGCCACCGCCCGCTCCATGAACTTGTCGAAGATCGATTCCTGGACGAGAGCCCGCGACGGACATGTGCAGACTTCGCCCTTGTTGAAGGCAAAGAGCGCGAACCCTTCGAGAGCCTTGTCGAAAAACGCGTCGTCGGCATCCATCACGTCGGCCATGAAGATGTTTGGTGACTTGCCGCCCAGCTCCATGGTCTGGGGAATGAGGTGCTCGGCCGCATATCCCATGATCTGTTTTCCGGTGGTCGTCTCGCCGGTGAAGGAGACCTTGGAGATGCGGGGGTTGGCGGCGATGGCCTTGCCGACAGTGCCGCCTGGTCCGGTGACGACGTTGAGAACGCCGGCGGGCAGGATGTCCGCCGTGAGCCCGGCAAAGATGAGCAGGGTCAGCGGCGTGTTGGAGGCCGGCTTGATGACCGTGCAATTGCCGGCGGCAAGAGCCGGGGCGATCTTCCATGCTGCCATCAGCAAGGGGAAGTTCCAGGGAATGATCTGGCCGACGACCCCCAGCGGCTCCTTGAAGTGATAAGCGATGGTCTCGGCGTCGATTGTGGAAATCCCACCTTCCTCGGCCCGGACGCAACCAGCGAAATAGCGGAAGTGGTCGATGGCGAGCGGTATGTCGGCGCCGCGCGTCTCGCGGATCGGCTTGCCATTGTCGAGCGTTTCGGCGAGCGCCAGCAGCTCGAGATTCTCCTCCATGCGGTCAGCCACCTTGTTGAGCAGCTTTGCCCGCTCCGCCGGGGATACGCGCGCCCAGGCATCCTTCGCCTTGTAGGCTGCGTCGAGCGCGAGTTCGACGTCCAGCGCCGTCGACTTGGCGACGTCCACCAGCGGCTCACCATTGATGGGACTGTAGTCGGTGAAATAGCGCCCCTCGACCGGGGCGACCCACTTGCCGCCGATGAAATTGCCATAGCGCGCGGGCAGGTTTCCCTTTGAGCGCACGAGTTCCAACGCGTGATGAGACATGAACTTATCCTTTCAGCAGCGTGCTTTTCATCGACTGCCCGCACCAACCCTCCTGCCTTTCGGCCGACCCGACATTGATCCCGGTCAACGGCAAAAGATTCCCTCATTGCGCTAGGTCAATGAAACGGGACGGAGCGCGGTCCATCGTTTCCCAGGGCAGCACGAAATGCAGTCGAGAAAACAAGGAGAATGCGCTGTGGTGAAGATGATGAAGGCCGCCGTGGTCCATGAATTCGGCAAGCCACTATCGATCGAACAGGTGCCGGTTCCCATTCCGGGCCCCGGGGAGATCCTGGTCAAGGTGATCGCGTGCGGCGTTTGCCATACCGATTTGCATGCCGCCGATGGCGACTGGCCGGTCAAGCCGTCGCCGCCGTTCATTCCCGGGCATGAGGTTGCCGGCATCGTCGCGGCGCTCGGCCCTGGCGTGACCGACTTCAAGGAGGGCGATCCGGTCGGCGTCGCCTGGCTGCACGATGCGTGCATGCGCTGCGAATATTGCGAGACCGGCTGGGAGACGCTTTGCGAGCACCAGCACGACACCGGCTACAGCTGCGACGGCGGCTTTGCGGAATATGTCATCGCATCGGCGCCTTTCGCCGCGCGCCTGCCTGCCGGCGTCGATTTCGCGCAGATGGCGCCGATCCTCTGCGCCGGCGTGACCACCTACAAGGGTCTCAAGGAAACCGAGGCGCGGCCCGGCGAGTGGGTGGCGATATCCGGCGTCGGCGGTCTCGGCCATGTCGCGATCCAGTATGCCAAGGCGATGGGACTGAAGGTCGTGGCGCTGGACGTCGCACCCGAGATGCTTGCACTGGCCAAGGCCGCCGGCGCCGATCTCGCCTTCGACGCGCGCTCGCCCGATGTGGTGGCCGACGTCATCAAGGGGACTGGCGGTGGGGCCCATGGCATTCTCGTGACCGCGGTTTCGACCCCGGCCTTCAGCCAGGCGCTGCATATGGTGCGCCGCAAGGGAACGATCAGCCTGGTGGGGCTGCCGCCGGGCGAGTTTCCGACGCCGATCTTCGATGTCGTGCTGAAGCGCATCACGGTGCGTGGCTCGATTGTCGGAACCCGGCGCGACCTCGACGAGGCCATTGCCTTTGCCGCGGACGGCAAGGTGAAGGCCGAAATCACCAAGGCACGCCTCGAGGACATCAACACGATCTTCGCAGACCTCAAGGCCGGCCGGATCAAGGGGCGGATGGTGCTCGATTTCTCCGAGCCGGTGAGCAAGCCATTGGCCGCGCGCGCGGCCGTTCCCGCCTGATGGCGGACCGTGGGGCGGAGTGTGCAACTCCGCCCCTGTCGCCAGGCGCGATGCCTGGCGCATGACCTGGGCGAAGCGCGATCCCCCGTAATCAACAGAGACGATGAGCATGACCAGTAATTTCAGAGAAGCCGGCGGCCGTTGGGCTTACGCCGACCGGAGAGACAGCGGGGAAATCGACCCTGGCTTGCGGCGGTACATGCTGCAAGTCTACAACTTCATGGGAGCAGGGCTGCTGGTCAGCGGCATCGTCGCGGCGCTTGCGGTCGGGACTGGATTTTACCAGCGGATCGCGGCAACGCCGCTGATCTGGGTCGTGCTTCTCGCTCCGCTGGCTGCGGTCCTGTTCCTGAGCTTCCGCATCGAGCGCATGAGCATCGCCGCCGCCCAGCTTGCATTCTGGATCTATGCCGCACTGATGGGGCTTTCGCTTGCCGGAATCCTGCTCGTCTACACCGGTACAAGCATGGTCCAGACCTTCCTCATCGCTGCCGTGACTTTTGGCGCGATGAGCCTTTATGGCTATACCACAGGCAGGGACATCTCCCGCTTCGGCGCGTTCTTGTTCATGGGGCTGTTCGGCATCATCCTGGCCAGCCTGGTCAATCTGTTCATCGGGTCAAGTGCCCTGCAATTCGCGGTCTCGGCCGTCGGGGTGCTGCTGTTCACAGGTCTCAGCGCCTATGACACCCAGCGCATAAAGGACGTCTATTTCGCTGGCGATCCAGACGACACTTCGTCGCGCAAGGCCCTGATCGGGGCCCTGACGCTGTATCTCGATTTCATCAACCTGTTCGTCATGCTGCTGCGGTTCACCGGCGACAGGCGAAGGTAAGCCTCGCTTTCCCTCGCCCCGAGGGCCACACCCGCGGCGGGGCTTCATGCGGTCATGCGCGGATACAGCCTTGCGGCAATCGCAACCAGGGCGGCAAGGGTGGCTGCCAGCACGAGACAATCGACGGCAAGCCCGAACTTGCTCTCTCCGCCCACCAGCATCAGCGTCCGCAGGGCGTCGACCTGGTAGGTAAGCGGGTTGGCGAGCGAGATCGTTCGCAGCCAGCCTGGCATAATGTCGATTGGATAGATGGCGTTGCTGGCGAAGAAGATCGGCATCGTGAGGACCTGCCCGATGCCCATGAAGCGCTCGCGCGTCTTCACGATGCAGGCGATGATCAGCGAGAAGGTCGAGAACAAGCCTGACCCGAGCGCGATCATGCACGCCACGCCAAGCAAGCTCAAAGGGCTCAGGTCGACGTTGATACCGAGGGCCAGCGCGAGGAGATAGACCACCACCGCCTGCGTCAGGCCGCGAACGGCGGATGAGAGCGCTTTGCCGAGGACGAGGGCGCTGCGGGGCGCGGGGCTGACCATGTAGCGATGGAGGATGCCGAGGTCACGTTCCCAGATGGCGGCGATGCCGTAGAAGATCGCCGCGAACAGCACACTTTGGGCAAGAATGCCCGGCGCCAGGAAGTCGAGATAGCGGCCGTTGCCCGAGGTCAGGCCGCGCACCTGAGCCATGACTTCGCCGAACAGAACAAGCCAGATTGCCGGCTGGATGGCGCGCGTGAGGATCTCGCTCGGATCGTGCCGCAGTTTGCGCAGTTCCGCGTCGGCCACGGCATGAACCTCGGTGCCGTAGTCCATGATTGCTTCCGCAAACCTAGCCATGATCGCTGGCGCTCCTGCGCGTTTGCCGGACATCCCGGTAGTCGCCACCCGCCTCGACGTCGCCGCCGGCGATCGCCATGAAGACGTCGTCGAGCGTGGCCGATGGACCGACGCCGGCTTTCAGTTCGGCAGGCGTTCCGACCTTTTCCAGGCGTCCGCGATGCATGATGCCAACGCGGTCGCACAGCGCCTCGACCTCTTCCATGACATGCGTGGTGACGAGAATGGTGGTGCCGAAACGATCCCTCAGATTGCGCACGTGGTTCCAGATCGCGGTGCGTGCCACGGGATCCAGGCCGACGGTCGGCTCATCCATGATCAGCAAGGCAGGCCGGTGCAGCGTGCTTTGCGCGATCTCCAGCCTTCGCAGCATGCCGCCGGAGTAGTGCTGCGCCAGGCGATCGGCCACTCCGGCAAGTTCCGTCATCTCCAGCGCCTCCGCGATCCGCTGTTCACGCTCGGCGCGCGGAATGAGATAGAGCCGTGCCGACAGGAGCAGGTTCTCGTAGCCTGTGAGCGCCCCATCGGCCGAAAGCAACTGCGGTACGTAACCGATGCGGGCACGAATGTGCCGTGCCTGGCGCCGCAGGTCGTAGCCCGCAATGGTGGCGTCGCCACCGGTTGGCGGCAGCAGCGTCGCCAACATCTTGATCAATGTTGATTTTCCCGCGCCATTGGGGCCGATCAAGCCGAAGACCTCGCGCTGGCGGACCTGCAGATCAACATGGTCGACGACCACGTTCCGGTCGAATGCCTTGGACAGGCCATGCGTCTCTATCGGGAAGATCGCGGCAGGAGCGAGCATTGGGTTGGCTTCGTCTTATTGCGCAGCCGGCTGGCGCAGATGCTCCAACCTTGGCTGCGAGGGAAGGGGTTCGCCGTGCGGGCGGGGCGGGATATTCCAGCCTCGCCAGCCTAGCCGTCGCCGAAGGCGGACGAATTGATCCAAGGCAAAGCGGTTCATGAAAACGCATGCCAGAACACCACGCGATTTGAAGCGTTCCCACACAGGCGTTCCCGAAGGTGATCCATGGAACTGATGGAAGGGTTGCGGACGCGGCGAGCGGTCCGCTCCTACACTGACGAGCAGATCGACAATGATCTGATCGGCGAGCTGATCGCGGCCGCCACCCTGGCGCCGAGTGCCATGAACCTCCAGCCATGGGCCTTCGTCGTGATCAACGGTTCCGCGCGGCTGCGGGGATTGTCGGATGAGGCCAAGCGCTACGCCATCGCCAACCTGCCCGAAGGGTCACCGCTGGCTGGTCATCTTGCCGACAAGGAGTTCAAGATCTTCCACGATGCACCGGCCCTGGTCGTGATCTGCGCGACGAACGAAGAACGGCAGTCCGACGAGGATTGCTGCCTTGCCGCGCTCACTCTGATGCTGGCGGCTCATGCCCGGGGCCTGGGGACATGCTGGATCGGGTTGTCGCGGCCCTGGCTCAACGAGGCGTCCGTGAAGGAGGAGCTTGGCATTCCCCTCGCACTGAAACCGGTTGCCCCCATCATTGTCGGCCGGCCGCAAGCCTTGCCGGCTGCGACGCCAAGAGACGAAGCGCGGATCATCTGGGGCCGCTGAGCGCCTCAGGTCGGTGGTTCCCGAAAGCCGGCAACAGTTGCGCCAGATCAATGAGCATATGCGCAGGGCATGGTTTGTCTCCGCGGGGGCGTAAATCCCAAACGATAGGAGACGGATCATGATGGATCTAACACTGCGTCAGAACATTCTGGACGAGCTGGAGTTCGAACCGAGCATCGATGCCGCGCACATCGGCGTCGCCGTGGAAGATGGCATCGTCACCCTCACAGGGCATGTGTCTTCCTACTGGGAAAAGACCACCGCGGAAAATGTCGTCAAGCGCGTCAAGGGCGTGAAGGGCATCGCGGAGGAAATCGAAGTCCGGTTGATCGGACAGAAGGGAACCGCCGACGACGAGATCGCCAAGCGCGCCGTCAATGCGGTCACCTGGAATGTCTCCATCCCGAGAGACACGGTGCAGGTCAAGGTCCAGGACGGCTGGATCACGCTGACCGGTCAGGTCGAATGGCAGTATCAGAAGAATGCCGCGGCCGAAGCCGTGCGCGGGCTGGCCGGCGTCGTCGGCGTGGCCAACCAGATCGAAATCACCCCGCGTGCGTCGGGAATCGACATCAAGAAGCGCATCGAGGATGCGCTGAAGCGCGATGCGGAAACCGAGGCGCAGGCCATCCGCGTGCACGTGACGGACGGTAAGGTGACGCTCGACGGCAAGGTCAAGGCCTGGTCCGACCGTCAGGCGGCGGAGCGCGCCGCGTGGTCGTCGCCGGGTGTGCGGATGGTGGAAGACCGAATCTCGATCATCTGACGGGGCAGTCGCTCGCGGCGGCCGGATTGGCCGCCGCGGCGCATGCGCGAAGCATGCATAGCGCCGGATGTGCGGCGACGATCGCCGAGCACGATGGCGAACAGCGCGTCGCCACGCATGGTTTTGATTTCGAACAGATGGCGCGGGCCGCTCAAACCGGCACCCAGTCGCTCCCTTCCTTGCGATACAGGCGCTTCACGGCGGCCCAGGCGACGCGGTGGGCGATCTCCTCGCGCCCTTCACGGTCCGCATATTCGTCCCAGGCGTTGTTGAAGGCAGCGCGAAAGATCTCCTGGGCATGCAGGGGCAGGTGCGCCCTGACAGAGGGCGGAAGCTCTCTCTCGGTCGCGTAAGGCATTTGCTATAACTCCCTTGCAAGCCGACCGACGCCACGGCCGTCACTGGCTGGCGACGCCAGAGCCCGTCGAGGGCGGCGGTCAGTTTGACATGAAGCGGCAAAGCCGGATGTCGTCGAGCAGCGAGCGGGTAACGCCGCCGAACACCCATTCCCTGATGCGACTGTGTCCATAGGCGCCCGACACGATGAGGTCTGCATTGGCGGTGCTCAGGAAGTCGGCCAGCCTGGCGCTCTCGTCCTCGGCCTTCAGCACTTCGGTGCGCGCCGTGACGCCATGCCCGGCGAGGAAGGTCGCGACGTCCTTGATGCCGGCATTGGTCTCGGAGTCAGGCTCGGAAGCAACCGTGACCACGACTACCTCCTTTGCCATCGCCATCAGCGGCACCGCGTCGGCCACCGCGCGTCTCGCTTCGCGCGTGTCCTTCCAGGCGACCACGATCTTGCCTATCGGCGCGTGCGCGTTGCTTGACGCGATCAGCAGCGGCCTGCCGGCGCGCAGCGCCAGATTGCCGGGATCGACAGCGCGGTAGGAATCTCCCGTGGAAGCCCCTTGCGAGGCGCCGGTGACAATCAAATCCGCAATCCTCGACGTCGCGACCAGGGCGTGGCTGGGATTGCCGAGCGCATCGCGCCATTCCGTCGCCACCGAACCGGCGACCAGGCCGTCGAACTCCGCATGCAGGTCCTTGAACCGCTGCTG
This sequence comes from Mesorhizobium sp., assembly GCF_041661565.1. Classification (GTDB taxonomy): domain Bacteria; phylum Pseudomonadota; class Alphaproteobacteria; order Rhizobiales; family Rhizobiaceae; genus Mesorhizobium. Next base: position 17,587 of record NZ_JBAZUD010000036.1, on the reverse strand, counting down.
GATGTCATCCCTCATCTGCTGCCAGACCTCGGCGGCTATGGCGGCGCCCTCAGGCGCCATCGTAACCGGCAGCGGTGCATCGGCTGCGCAGAACCCGACCAACCGTGCTTTGAAGTGCTTGGCAAGATCGACAGCCAGGTTCACGGCAGGGCCGATGGGGCTGTCTATGTCCACATTCAGCAGAATGGATTTGTAGCTCATCGGTGCGGCTCTTCTTCTGTGGTTAAGGCTAAACTGAAACCAGAGCGCGCGAGACATGCGCTCCATGAAGGCGGTCGAGCGGCGGGCATCAAGGCATGTTCGACTGGAAATGGATGATCTCTCCGTCCACCACGAAACCTCCGTTGCCAACATGGTGGATGGTTTTCGGCCTCGGTTGCCCAGGATCGACCCACGCCTTCACGACCTCCAGGACGAAAAGATTGTATGTGTCGACAAGCCGCGTATCGACGACGCGGCATTCGAGATTGGCGAAGCATTCGGCGACCAGGGGCGCTGCGACCCGCTCGGCCGGCAGCGGCGTCAGCCAGATCGTGGCGAACTTGTCCCTGTCCCGGCCCGAGCAATTGCCGATCTCCACGACTTTTTCCGCCAGCCCTGCCGCCGGAATCGCGATGACGCACTCCTCGGTGTCACGCAACGCGGCAAAGGAGAAGTCGCCGCTCGACACCACGCAGGCAATCGTTGGCGGTGTGAACTCCACCATCATGTGCCACGACATGGTCATGACATTGGCGCGCCCCTTGGCCCGGGTTGTCAGCAGAACGACGGGACCGGGTTCTATCAGCCGATAGACCTCGGCAAGCGGCAGTTCCTTCATGTCCACACCTTGTTGTCTGTCGATAGAGCGGCGCGCGACGCGCCTACGTCGTCATGCGTCTTGGGTAACAGGCGTGGGTTCAGCCGGCTTTGATACGCGTCAATCACCCTCCATGGCGGGCATGGCCGTGATGTGGATCAAATCGGTCGCGCCGGAAAGGAATAGGAAGGGAGTGCATGGATGTTTCGCCGGCTGCAAAGGAAAAACAGTGCGCACTTGGTTGGCCCTCACGGTCCTGTTGGTCGCATGTTTCCCGGCAACGGGTGCATTTGCGGCAAAAGTCGAAGTTCTGATCGACCTTTCAACGCAAAGCATGATGGTCGAAGTGGCCGGCGGAGACCGCTACGACTGGGCTGTGTCAACGGCACGGCGGGGCTACCGGACGCCGATCGGGCACTTTCAACCGATCAGGCTTGAGCGGACGTGGTTTTCCACGCGGTATCACCGGTCGCCGATGCCATATTCGATCTTCTTTCGCGGCGGATTTGCCATCCATGGCACGAACGAGATCAGCAGGCTCGGACGTCCCGTATCTCACGGTTGCGTGCGGCTTCACCCCGCTAACGCCCGTCGCCTCTTCGAGCTGGTCAGGCTGTACGGCAAGGCCGAAACCGAGATAACCATCACGCCTTGAAGCGACCGGCGCCGGAACGGCAGCCCCGCGCTTCTATCCCGAACCAAGCAACACCATGGCGCCGTAGCCGGCGGTCGCGGCGGCCAGGGTTGCGCCGGCCAGCGGCAGCCAGAAGCGGATCGGACCGGCAAACACCGCCAGCGACAGGCGGCCGACCGCATTTGCCGCCAGCGCCGCCATCACCGCCTGACCGATCGTCTGGGCAGGGACCGAATGCCTGACCAGCCGCAAGGCACCGAGCACCGAAACGTCGACATCGAACATGCCCGCCAGCGCCGAAGTAGCCAGCAGGCCCCCGCCGCCGAACCGGGGCGCCACCGCAGCGCTCGCGGTCGCGACAATGGCGAAGAGCACGGCGAACAGAAGCAGAGGACCCAGTTCGAACGGATTGCGCGCAAGTGCGCCACCTTCGCCGTTGCCGCTGCCGCGAGCGAGCAGCAAGGCGCCGCAGCCAGCGAAGACAAGGGCTGCCGCGATGGCCGGAATGCCGACCCAGGCCAGGACGCTTGGCTCGATGATCAAGACCACGGCGCAGACGCGCAGCACGGAAACCATGGCAGCCAACGCTGCCGCTCCCGCGAGCGGCAGCGGGTTGCTTGCCAGGGCGGCGTTGCGGGCCAGCGCCAAGGTCACGGCGGTGGAAGAGACGATGGCACCGGCGAGTGAACTGACGAGCAGGCCGCGCGTATTTCCCAGGACGCGGACAGCGACGTAGCCGGCGAATGAAATCGAGGCCATCAGCACCGTCAGGAACCAGACCTCCCACGGATTGAAGCCGCCCCATGGGTCCATCGTCCGGTTCGGCAGCACAGGCAGGACGATCGCCGTCATCACCGCCAGGATCAGAGCCGACCGCAGTTCGATCCAGGTCAGTCGCTTCAAGAGACCATGCAGGACCTGGCGGCTGGCCAGGATTGCCGCCAATGCCGCGCCACCGGCCGCAGCCGCTCGATAGTCACCGGCGACGGCAAGCGCACCGAGCGCGAAAACGCCGAGCCCGGCGATCACGCCTGTGACGCTGAAATCCTCGTCATGGGCAGCCTCGCGGGCCTTGTACCAGGCAAAGATCGCCGCGAAGGCGATGAAGCCGCCAACCAGTACGGAGACCGTGCCGAGCGCGTTGGCCAGGGCGGCGAGAACCCCGCCGAGCAGGCCGGATATGCCGAACGTGCGGATGCCCGCCGTGCGGCTGCGATCGGGTGCATCCCGTTCTTGCCAGCCACGCTCCAGGCCGACGAGCAGGCCGATTGCCAGGGCCAGTCCGAGCCTGGCGATCAGCGGATCCACGGGGCGGCGGCTTCAGGCGCCGACCGTCGGCAGGCGGTCGCGAACCCACCTGACGATCTGGCCGGCCGCCATTGCGCCGGATGTCCGCGCAATCTCCCGGCCGCCATGAAAGAGGATCATGGTCGGGATGCCGCGAATGCCGAGCCGGGCTGCAACAGCCTCTTCATTGTCGGAATTCAGCTTGATCAGGCGGACATGCGGCTCCAACTCGTTTGCCGCGGCTTCATAGGCCGGAGCCATCGCCTTGCAGGGACCGCACCAGGGCGCCCAGATGTCGACGACAACCGGCACGCTACTGCGCGCGACCTGACGGTCGAAAGTCGCGCCGTCGACATCTTCAGGATGCCCTGAAAACAGCCTGACGCCGCACTTTCCGCATTTCGCCTGCATGGCGTTGCGTTCGGGCGGCAGGCGGTTGAGACCGCCGCATTTGCTGCAAACCACGATATTCTGCTGTGCCATGGCCATTCACCGATCCCGTTGTCGTCCACTATGCGCGCGCGCTATGTCGATCGCCAAGGGCCCGCAATGCGTTCAGGATGACCGCCACGTCGATCGCCTCCTGCAGCAGCGCCCCGGCAACGGGGGTAATCTGCCCCATGGCCGCCGCGATCATTGCCAGGCCCGACAGCGCCAGCCCGGCGATGATGCTCTGCAAGGCAATCGCCCGCGTTCGCCGCGCAATCGCAACTGCCTCGGCCACGGGCTCCAGCCGGTCCGCCAGTACGATGACGTCCGCCGCCTCCGAGGAGGCGGTCGCGCCGCGCGCGCCCATGGCGACGCCGACCGTGGCCGCGGCAAGGGCGGGTGCATCGTTGATGCCATCGCCGACCATCATTGTCGGGGCCAGGGCCTTCTCGGCCTCGACCATCGCGACCTTCTCGACAGGGGTTGCATCGGCGACGACGGCGTCGAGGTCGAGCAAGGCGGACATGCGCGCGGCCGCCGCGCCGTCGTCGCCCGTGAGCATGACCGTGCGCGTGATGCCAGCCAGGCGCAGCCTGGCAAGCGCGTCATGCGCATCGACACGCAGGGCGTCGCCGAAGGTAAACACGCCGGCCAGTCGGCCACCGAACGCGACAAAGATCCTGAGCACCGGTTCATCCCGGTATTTTTCCTCGCCGGCTTTCGCCCAGTCGGGCAGGGGCCTGTCGGCGAGCACGAGGGCCCGCGATCCGGCGGCGATCGCGATTGTCTCGACCCGGCCCTTCAGGCCCGCGCCGCGATGCTCGCGGACGTCGCGCGGGTGCGAAAGCACCAGCTGCCTGCCGCGCGCCGCACGGATGATCGAGTCGGCGAGCACATGGTGCGAGGCCTGTTCCAGGGATGCCAGGAGCCGCAGCAGATCGTCCTCGTCGCGGCCGGGTGCGGCTTCGATTTCGATGAGCTCGGCGCCACCGATGGTCAAGGTCCCCGTCTTGTCGAAGATCGCGGTACGGACCTGCGCAAGGGCCTCCAGCGCCGCGCTGCCTTTCATCAGGATGCCGGCACGCGCGGCACGCGAGACGCCGCCGATGAAGGCGACGGGGGCAGCGAGGATGAGCGGGCAGGGCGTCGCGACGACCAGCACGGCAAGCGCCCGGATCGGGTCGCCGGAAACATACCAGGCGACGCCGGCAACCAGCAGGGTGGCCGGCAGTAGGAAAAGAGCAAAGCGGTCGGCCATGCGGATGAACGGGGATTTCGCGGTTTGTGCTGCAGCCACCATGCGCACGATCGCCGCATAGGTGCTCTGTTCCGCGCGGGCCGTAGCCCGCATGCCGAAGGACTCTCCCGCGTTGATCGTGCCGCTGCGCAGCACATCGCCTGCGCCGCGCCGTTCCGGCAGTGGCTCGCCGCTCACCGCCGACTCGTCGAGAGAGGCCGACGCATCGAGCAGGATGCCGTCGACGGGGAGCAGTTCGCCGGCCAGGACCATCAGCTCGTCGCCGACAGCAACGTCTTCGACGGAAATGGTCTCGATTCCCAGCCTTGACGTTCGATGCGCGACACGCGGCGAGCGGTCGGTGAGTGCCTTGAGATTGCGCTCGGCACGGCCGCGGGCAAAGTCCTCGAGGACGGTGCCGCCGGCATACATGATGGCGACCACCACCGCGGCCAGCGGTTGGCCAAGCAGCAGCGCGGCCGACATCGACACCAGGGCAATCGCATCGACGCCGAACCTGCCGATCCAGAAGTCGCGCAGGATCGAAACGGCGAGCGCGACCACGACCGGCAAGGTCGCCACCGTCCAGATCATGTTGGCATCGAAGGGACCGAACCCGAACCGCCATGCTGCCAAACCCAAGGCGAGGCCCAGGATGGCGATGGCCAGCAATGCGCGTCGCAGAGCAGACTCGTTCATACGATGTCCTTCACCCTCGTTGCCGCTTGACGCTGGAGTTCGCGCACTGTCTCCTCGACCAGGCGACGCCCATCGTTTGCGACCTGCTCACGCTCGCGGTTGCCCGTAGTGCCAGTCAAGCGGGGTTGATCGCAACATTCGTCGCTGCTTCGCGACCAGACTCATGCAAGAGCTAACAGCGATGACAGGAGAACGCATTGATCCAACGCAACGCTCAAAAAGGCGTGTGCGTTTGAACCATTTGAGTTGCACGGTGTTAGTCAGGGCGCGTCACACAGGGCCGGAGGGGTGTGGAATGAACCGCTTCCCTCTGGCGGCCCTCAAGCTTGGTGATGGTCGGGTGATGAACCGGAACATTTATGCCTGCACAATGTCTGTTCGTTCAGACAGGTGCGAGGATATCGCTGACGCGGGCTGCGATGCGGTCACCACCGCGCCAGCCCGCCTCGCCACCTCCGCCAATCCGTGAAGTTGGACATGGGAAACGCAGGCGTCCTCGATCCGCAAGGGCCCGTCGCACTGGCCGAGCGGACGATGCTGTTCAACGCGACGGCGATCATGCTGGCGGTCATCCTCCCGGTCATTGCCCTGACGCTGGTGACGGCCTGGTGGTTTCGCGCCGGCAATGCCAGGGCGCGTTATCTGCCTGACTGGGATTATTCCGGCCGCATCGAGCTGGTTGTCTGGGCGATACCGACGCTTGTGATCATGTTCCTGGGCGGCATCGCCTGGATCGGTTCGCATCAGGTCGACCCCTATGCGCCGCTGGTTTCGGAAGGGCAGCCGCTGGATGTCGAGGTTGTCTCGCTCGACTGGAAATGGCTGTTCATCTATCCGGAGCAAAGCGTTGCCAGCGTCGGCCGGCTCACCGTTCCCGCCGGTCGGCCGATCCGCTTCAGGCTGACGTCGGCCAGTGTGATGAACAGCTTCCTGGTGCCCCAGCTCGGCAGCCAGATCTACACGATGGCGGGCATGGTCACGCGGCTCAGCCTGCTGGCGGATAAGCCCGGGCGCTACCCTGGCCTGTCGGCGCAGTTCAGCGGCAGCGGTTTTTCCGACATGCGGTTTGAGGTCGAGGCCGTACCAGGTCCGGAGTTCGACGACTGGGTGGCCAGGACCCGCGCGGGACCGGATGCTCTCGATCAGGCCGCCTACGCGGCACTCGCCCAGCCGGGAACCTCCAATGCGCAGCGGGCTTTCGCGTCGGTACCGCCCGGCCTGTTCGACGCGATCGTCGGCGGCGATGGCGTTATGCCGGCATCGGCCGCGCCGACATCCTCCCATGCGCAGGCTCACTGACATGTTCGGCAAACTGACCTGGTCCGCCATTCCGCTCGACCAGCCGATCCCGCTTGCGGCCTCGGCGCTGGTCATGCTGGCCGGCCTTGCCGTGCTTGGCCTGATCACCTGGAAACGGCTCTGGCCCTATCTCTGGAAGGAGTGGATCACCAGCGTCGACCACAAGCGGATCGGGGTGATGTATATCGTACTGGCGCTGGTCATGCTGCTGCGCGGCTTCGTCGATGCGCTCATGATGCGCACGCAACTGGCGCTCGCCGCAGGTGGGGCGCAGGGCTACCTGCCGCCCGAACACTACGACCAGATCTTCTCCGCCCACGGCACGATCATGATCTTCTTCGTCGCCATGACCTTCATGGTTGGGCTGATGAACTTTGCCGTGCCCCTGCAGCTCGGCATTCGCGACGTCGCCTTTCCGGTGCTCAACTCAATCAGCTTCTGGCTCACGGCGGCGGGCGTGCTGCTGGTCAATCTCTCGCTCGTCGTCGGCGAGTTCGCCAAGACCGGGTGGCTGGCCTATCCGCCGCTGTCGGAGCTCGCCTATTCGCCCGGTGTCGGCGTCGACTACTACCTGTGGTCGCTGCAGATATCGGGCGTCGGCTCGCTGCTGTCGGGCATCAACCTGACGACGACGATCCTGAAGATGCGCGCACCGGGGATGGGCTACATGCGCATGCCGGTGTTCTGCTGGACCGCGCTGGCGTCGAACCTGCTCATCATCGCCGCCTTCCCGATCCTGACGGCGACCTTCGCCATGCTGCTGCTCGACCGGTATCTGGGTTTTCACTTCTTCACCAACGAGCTTGGCGGGAACGCCATGATGTATATCAACCTCATCTGGGCCTGGGGCCATCCGGAGGTCTACATCCTCATCCTCCCGGCCTTCGGCGTATTCTCGGAGGTCATTGCAACGTTCTCGGAAAAGCCGGTGTTCGGCTACCGGTCGATGGTGCTGGCGACGATGGCGATCTGCGTGCTGTCGTTCATGGTCTGGCTGCATCACTTCTTCACCATGGGCGCCGGCGCCGACGTCAACGGCTTCTTCGGCATCATGACGATGATCATCGCCGTGCCGACCGGCGTCAAAATCTTCAATTGGCTGTTCACCCTCTATGGGGGTCAAATCCGCTTCGGCGTTCCCCTTTATTGGGCGCTCGGGTTCATGGTCACGTTCGTCGTCGGCGGCATGACCGGCGTGCTGCTGGCGATCCCGCCGGTCGACTTCGTAACGCATAACAGCCTGTTCCTCGTGGCGCATTTCCACAACGTCATCATCGGCGGCGTGCTGTTCGGCGCGTTCGCCGGCTACACCTACTGGTTCCCCAAAGCCTTCGGCTTCAGGCTGCATGAGGGACTGGGCAAGGCGATCTTCTGGTGCTGGTTCGTCGGTTTCTATCTTGCCTTCATGCCGCTCTACGCGCTGGGCCTGATGGGCGCGACGCGGCGCATGCAGCACTATCCCGAGACCGAATGGCAGCCCCTGATGATCGTGGCGCTGATCGGCGCGCTGGTCATCGCCGGTGGCATCGTGCTGGCCATCGTCCAACTCGTCGTCAGCATCCGCCAGCGTGACGCAAGCCGCGACGAGACAGGCGATCCGTGGAACGGCCGCACCCTCGAATGGTCGCTTCCGTCGCCCGCCCCGGCATGGAACTTCGCCGTCTTGCCCGAAGTCGAAGGCCGCGACGCCTTCTGGGCCGAAAAACACCGCGCCCGGACGCAACAGAGCGAGTCCCGGCCCCTGACGCCGATCGAGATACCGAGAAACTCGATGATAGGCGTCGTCATCGCCTTCTTTGCCGTCATCCTCGGCTTCGCGCTCGTGTGGCACATATGGTGGATGGCGACGGCGGGCCTTGGCGGCATTGTCGCGGCAGGGCTCGCCCGCGCCTGGACCACCGCTACGAGCGACGAAATTCCCGCCGCTGAACTGGCGGACACGTCACACCGTGAGGGGGCGCCGGCATGACCGCGATCGCTGCTTCCAGCGTGCCGCGCGAGATGGACGCTGGTGACGTCCCGCTGTCGCAACGCGGGCCGGCTTCCCCGGAGATCGTCGTTCGGTTCGGCTTCTGGCTTTTCCTGCTGAGCGACATCGTTATTTTCGCCGCCCTGTTCGCCGCCTATGCGGTGCTGTCGAAGGAGACAGCGGGTGGTCCCTCGGGTGCCCAGCTTTTCGACCGCACGCACACCTTGATCGAAACGGGTTGTTTGCTCGCATCGAGCTTCACCTGCGGAATGATGTCGCTGGCGGTCGAGCGGCTGCAGAAGATGGCCATCTACCTGTGGGCCGGCGTCACATTCGCCTTGGGGCTTGCCTTCGTCCTCATGGAAATCTTCGAATTCTCGCGGATGGTAGCGGAGGGCGCCGGTCCGACGCACAGCGCCTTTCTATCGGCGTTTTTCACGCTTGTCGGCACGCACGGCCTCCATGTCACGATCGGCCTGTGCTGGCTTGTCGTGATGGCAGCGCAGGTCGGCACGCTCGGCCTTCGCCCTATGGTGATGCGGCGATTGCTCTGTTTCGGGCTTTTCTGGCATGCGCTGGACATCGTATGGATCGGCGTGTTCACCATCGTCTATCTGGGAGCTGGCTGATGGAAGAGCAGGACACCACGCCGCAGGGACGCGCCCCCGGCCGCCACCGGGACGGCTCGCGGAGCGCGAAGACCTACCTTATCGGCCTGGCGCTGGCCGCCATTCTCACGCTTGCATCTTTCTGGGCCGCCCAGTCCGGGCTGGTCTATGGCCCCGCCGTGCCGATCCTGCTTGCCGCCTTGGCCGTGGGACAGATGGGCGTGCATCTGGTGTTCTTCCTCCACATTTCCAGCGGGCCGGAAGACACGAACAACATCCTGGCGCTGGCGTTCGGCGTGTTCGTGGTGGGGCTGGTGGTGTTCGGCTCCATGTTGATCATGGCGAACCTGAACGCCAACATGATGCCGGCGACGCCTGCCATGCAGATGCAGCCCTGAGCGCCTGCGCTGCAGAACGGCGGCCCGGAAAAGCCGCTGCTCGGTAACGCCCGCTATTTGCTTGCAGCCGTCACCCGCCAGACCGTGTTGCCGACATCGTCCGCGATCAGCAGCGCGCCGGCCTTGTCGACAGCCAGCCCGACAGGCCGCCCGCGAGCTTCATCCTTGGCGTTGAGAAAGCCGGTGACGAAATCCTGCGCCATGCCGTCGGGATGGCCGTCCTTGAACGGCACGAAGACGACCTTGTAGCCGTTGAGCGCCGGCCGGTTCCAGCTGCCATGCTCGCCGACAAACGCACCGCCCTGATAGGCCTGCGGCAGCATGGCGCCGGTGTAGAAGGTCATCCCCAGCGGCGCGACATGCGAGCTCAAGGCGTAGTCAGGCGGTATCGCCTTGGCCACGAGATCCGGCCGCTGCGGCATGACGCGCGGATCGACGTGCTGGCCGTAATAGCTGTAGGGCCAGCCGTAGAAAGCACCGTCCTTGACCGAGGTCATGTAGTCGGGGACCAGGTTCGGACCGAGTTCGTCGCGCTCGTTGACGACGGCCCAGAGCGCGCCAGTCTTGGGCTCCCAGCTCAGGCCGTTCGGATTGCGCAGGCCGCTGGCGAAGATTCTCGACCGGCCCGTCGCCCTGTCGACCTCCCAGATCGCGGCGCGGTCCTTCTCCGCCTGGATGCCGTTTTCGGTGATGTTGCTGTTCGATCCGACCCCGACATAGAGCAGGGAGCCGTCAGGGCTGGCGACCAAGCTCTTTGTCCAGTGGTGATTGATGGGACCGCCGGGCAATGGCGTCAGCACGGTTCCGGGTTCGGTTATCTTGGTCGCTCCCGGCGTGTAGGGGTAACGGACGATCGCATCGGTGTTGGCGACGTAGAAATCATTGCCGACCAGGGCGACGCCGAAGGGCGAGCTAGATGATCGAGGAACACGGTCCTGGTTTCCGGAACGCCATCGCCGTCCGCGTCGCGCAGCAGCGTGATCTGGTTGGTCGGCTTCTTCTCGCCGGTGCCGGAACTCGAGAGCGATTGCAGAAAGCCCATGATCAAGTCCTTCGGCCGCTTGATCGGCTCGGTGCCGGGACCTTGAGACTCGATCACCAGGACGTCGCCATTGGGGAGCGTGTAAAGCGATCGCGGATGCGAGAGATCGCTTGCCATGGCGTGGATCTGGAGGCCTTGCGGCACCGTCGGCGTTTCATCCTTGGTCCAGCCGACCACCTTGGCCAGGTTCATCGGCGGTATGAGATATTGCTGTGGCTCAGGCAGCGTCGGATTGGGGCCGATCTGCGTGCTTGGATCGGCGGCGTCGTCGCTGCAGGCGGCAAGGCTCAAGGCCGTCGCGCTCAACAGCATCACAGCGCTCATGCGCTGCAATCTTCCAGTCGGGTTGGAGATACGCATCAACGGTTCACTCCCGCCAGTTCAGGTGTTGCGAGCGAGCGGCCGATCGATGCGGTGACAATCATCAACACCACAACCACCGCCGAGAGGGTCAGCCCGGTCGGCACGACCGACGTCCAGGCGTCGCGGGTGTGAATGAAGGCGTTGAAGACGGACAGCACGAGCACGGCGATGTTGCCGATCATATGCAGCCAGCCACGGGAATAATGGCGCACCAGGCGGTTGGTGAAGAAATCGAACAGTCCGGCCAGCGCCGCCAGAACGCCAAACGCCAGTCCGAAGGTCAGCAGCCAGGCCGAGAAATCCGCCCACATCATCTCGGCGGTTCGCCAATATGCAATGTCGGTCAGCAGGGCGCCGGTGAAACAGACGATCGGGAAGGGAACCAGCAAGGCATGGATCGGCCGTCGCTCGACGACCACGGCAGGCGGCTGAAAAGTCTCGTTGGGCATTGGCTGCAATCCGATTGCTGGGGTGACGCCAACCAACACGCTCGCCGGTCGGAGGTTCCCCGGCGGCTCTCACGCTTCCGAGAGCAGGCGCCAGTCTTTCGCGGCGACGAATGTCGGGATTGGGAGCAGGAACGATCAGACGCCATTGGAAGTTCAGAGAGGTCGGCGCGAAATTGGCTGGACGGGTCTGAATGTGACAGAGGGCTATGCAATGCTCGTCAGTGCGAAAGAATCCTACGAAATCGTCAAGGAAGCAATCACCGGCTTCTTTGCCGACGACGCGATGAGCCACAGCGCGGCGATGGCCTTCTTCGCGGTAACCGCCTTGTCGCCGGTGCTGTTGATTGTCGTTGCCATAGCTGGTCTGGCCTTCGGGCACGATGCCGCACAGGTCGCGTTGTCGGCTCAACTGTCAGGGTTGATGGGACCTCAAAGTGCCGAACTGATGGAAACCGCGCTGCGAAGCGCCCAAGACACATCGTCAGGGCTTATGGTGGCCGCTATCGGCGTGGTTACGCTCCTGGTTACGGCATCCGGCGTGTTTGGGGAAATGCAGTCGACGCTCAACAAGATCTGGAAGGTCGAGCCCTTGCCCGTATCGCTCTCGACCCTCGTGCGGGCGAGAGCGGCAAGCCTGGGCCTGGTCGCTGCATTGGGTTTCCTCCTGCTGGTCTCCCTGGCGGCCACAGCGGCAATTTCCATCCTGGGCGATTTCATCACGGCGCACCTGCCGCTTGGCGCAATGATCCTGCAGGTGATCAACGCGGTGGTATCGTTGACCCTGATCACGCTTCTGTTCGCCGCAATCTATAAAGTTCTTCCAGACCGGACACTGCAGTGGCGGGACGTCATGTTTGGAGCTTTCGTCACCGCTTTGCTTTTTACAATTGGCAAGACGCTGATAGGGTTTTACCTGGGATCAAGCAATATCGCTTCAACCTATGGTGCCGCCGGAGGTCTCTTCATCATATTGCTTTGGCTGTTTTATTCTTCGATCATATTTCTATTGGGTGCCGAGCTGACGCGGGCCTATTCGATACGGCATGGAAGCCGGCATGATTTGAGAGCAGAGCTGGGAAGCCCGCATGTCGCGGCCGAAGTGTCAGCCGCAAGCGAACTCGCCGCCTTTGCCGATAGCCATCCTGTTGTGAGGACAAGACGCTTTCCCGGTGTGCCCGACAGCATGATCATGGCTGGGCTTGCGGCGGTCGCCTTGTTATCCGCAGGTCTGACCGTGTTCGTGAAAAAACGGTAGGTCGGCAGGAAGGCAAGGCATGCTCCGAAGCCTCGGGATCACGCACGGTCGGGGACCTTGCTCGGCAGACCTTGGCCGTTGGATCTGGAATTCGACCTGTTGGGGTCACCTTCGGCCTGGTGTCGAACCCGTTCCTGAGCGAGGCCTTGCTCGCGCCACCTCCCGGGCCTGATGGCGACATTGCCGACCATATGCGGCCAGCCCCCTGGAGTAGCTGCGTAGTGGGTGGAGAAATCGAATAGGCCGGCCAGCGCCGCCACCGTGAAAGCGCGGTCGCCACCTAGGCGTCGGAGCTGCCATGAACCACTTGCGCCAGTCTCGCGGAGGTTTACGGGACGTCGCCCTGCTGGAATTGCGTTCGAACATCAGGCCGGTGGCGCCGGCATCGATGGCGTCCTTGGCGAACCGCTGAACAACCGCGCGGCCATGCGACCGACCGATCGTGCGGGCCTTCCAGAATGGCAATGGCGGTGTGTCGCGCCATCGGTATCGCAATTGAGACCATGATCGCGTTTGCGAGAAGATCGGCGGCATGCGATGCCCGGCGGTCCGATATGGTGGACGGATTGGCCCAGATGCGCGGTTCACCGATGTTGGCACGCCCCTTGCGTAACCTCGGGCATCGGTCGGGCCGAGGCAACCGCCACCATCCCAAGCCGGTCATGAACGTCCGCTTTGTACCCCGCGATCGAATTATGCCTGCCTCGCTGCACAAGGCATATGTCGATTGGCGGAACGTGCACGGCCTGAGTACAAAAACGAATAAGGGGAATTGTTAATGACAATGGGAAGATCGGGTTACTTGTCTCGGCACGGCCGGCGCTGGAAAAGCCTGTTCGCGGCGACGACGTTGATGGCAATGGCGCTCGCGGTCGACACGGCCTCGGCCAAGACGCTTGTCATCGCGCGGGACATGGACGTGAACTCGCTGGATATTCACCGCTCGTGGTGCGAGTCGTGCGTCATCTACAATGAAGCCGTCTACGAAGGGCTGCTGACGCTGGACGCCAACAACAAGTTCGTCCCGGTCATCGCCGAGAGCTGGCAGGCGAGCGACGACCTGACCACCTTCACCTTCAAGCTCAATCCGAAAGCGACCTTCTCGGACGGTTCGAAAGTCGAAGCCAAGGACGTCAAATGGTCGTGGGAGCGGCTCAAGAACATCAAGTCGAACGGCAGCGGATTCGCGGACACCATCGATACGGTCGAGGCCCCCGATGCGGCGACGGTCGTCGTTAAGACCAAGGGGCCGAACTCGGAATTCCTCAACATCATCTCCGCGACCTTTTTCGGCATCATCAACAGCGACGTCGCGGAGGCGCAAGGCAAGGCGATCGCCGGCCCGGAAACCGCGCAATCGGACGCCAGCGAAGGCTGGTTCATGTCGCATTCGGCGGGGTCCGGCCCGTTCGTGCTGGAATCCTATGAGCCGGGGGCGGAACTCAGGCTCAAGCGCAATGAAAACTACTGGCGCGAACCGGCGAAGGTCGACGAAGTCGTGATGCGGCAGGTCGCCGATTCCGTCGCGCAGGCGCAGCTGTTGCAGAGCGGCCAGATAGATATCGCCATGCAGGTCGACGCCGAGACCGCCAAGACCCTGACGTCTCCGGCCGTGAAGGTCGAGTCCGTGCCCTCGTTCAACTTCATCTATGCCGCCATGGCTCCTGGCGCCGTCGAGAATCCGTTCCCGATGACGCCCGAGATCCGTGAAGCGATTTCGATGGCGATCGACCGGAAGGCGCTGAGGGAGTTCACGGTAGGCGAGGGCAATGGCGAGCTGATCTCGGTCCCGTTCCCGCTCCACTTCCCGGGGGCCGACGGCCACGCGATCCCTGAATACAATCCCGACAAGGCGAAGGAGCTTCTCGCCAAGGCTGGCAAGGGCGATGGCTTCACGCTCAGCGCGACATTCCCCAAGCTGAACGTCTACGGTGTCGACCTCTCGATCATGATGCAGAAAATCCAGCAGGATCTCGCCAAGATCAACGTCACGCTCGATTTGAAACCGGTCGAGATGTCGGCGTGGCGGGAAAAGGTCAGCACCGACAATATTCCCTTCACGGTGGGCTACTACTCGCCGGACTTCTACGGCACGTCGCAGTTCGTGCAGACGTTCGGGCTGGCCGAGGGAACGCTTTGGTACAAGCGTGGTGGCGCGGAGCGTGATCCGTCCTACCTGATCCCGGAAAATCTGACGCTGATGGCGCAGGCCCTGAAATCCAAGCCCGAGGAAGCCGAGAAGATCTGGTTCAAGATCGGCGAGAACATCAAGAACGCCAACGTCGTCATCCCGATCATCAGCCCCAATCTGCTGCTGACCTATAGCAGCAAGGTCCACGGCATGCGGAACTCGGCAATCTGCATCCTGCCGCTCTACGAAGTCTCGCTCGACGATTGATCGGCAGCCGGAAGTGCCAAGGGCGGCCACGGGCTTTCAGCTTCCGTGGCCGCCAACGCCAAGCCCGACCGACATCCAGCAGTCCACGCACGTGGGATGATCCGATCGCCTGATATCGGGGATGTGCTGAAGCGACGACCGTCGCCGGATCAAGCACGGCCACGCTGTCAGCCCAAGAGATGATCGCGCCTCGACAGGAGGTGTGGCGAACGAGAGGCCAATGCTCAATTACATCCTGAGGCGGGTCGTTGCGATGCCCTTCATCCTGCTCGGCATCGTCACCCTGGCGTTCCTGCTGACGACGATCACCAAAGGCGATCCGCTGACGGCGATCGTCAGCGAGCGGCAGATGAACAATCCCGAGATCGTGGCGGCCGCCAAGGCGCGCTGGGGGCTCGACCGCAGCCTGCCGGAACGCTACGTGATCTACGTCGCCAATCTTGTGACCGGCGACATGGGGACGTCCTTCGTCACGCGCCGCCCGGTGTCCAGGGACATCGCCGCGCGGTTGCCGGCCACGCTCGAGCTGGTCGTTGCTGCGATGGCGATCGGCAGCACGACCGGGATATTGCTTGGCCTGCTCGCCGCTTATTACCGCGACTCCGTGATCGACCAGGCCGCCCGGCTGTTCTCGCTCTTCGGAAGCTCGGTGCCGATATTCTGGCTGGGACTTGCGCTCCTCTTCGTGTTCTCCGTTCACTACCAGGTGTTGCCGGGGCCGGGGCGTCTCGATCCGCGCCTGACCCCGCCGGCCAGCGTGACGGGCTTCATGGTGATCGACACGCTGCTGGCCGGCAATCTGGCGGCGTTCAAGGACGCTTTGCTGCACCTCATCTTGCCCTCGCTCGTCCTCGGCTGGACGGTGGCCGGCTCCATTTCCAGGATCGTGCGCGCCAACATGCTGGAAATCATGGAGCGTGAATTCATCCTGACGGCGCGCGCCAAGGGCGCCGGCGAAATGCGCGTCGTGTTCCGGCATGCGTTGCGCAACATACTCGTGCCGGTTCTCACGGTGCTGGGCTACACCTTCGCCTACCTGATCACCGGCGCGGTCCTGACAGAGGCGGTCTTCGGATGGCCCGGCATCGGCAGCTACGCGGTGATCGCGGCGCGGTCGCTGGATTTTCCGGCCATCATCGGTGTCACCATCGTCGGCGGCGTGATGTTCCTGATCACCAACCTGCTGACCGACATCGCCTACGTCTTCGCGAATCCGCGCGTCCGGTTGAACTGATGAGGGTAGCCATGGCAACGGTCCAGACGCAGGCCATGCGCGGCCGGCTCCCGTCCTGGGTGTCGCCTTCATTCCTCATCGGCGGCGCTGTCGTCCTTTTCTGGCTGTTCGCGACGCTGTTTCCGCATTGGCTTTCGGGATTCAGTCCGCTGGATCTCGCCGGGCGCCGGCTGCAGCCGCCCAGTCCCGACCATCTGCTGGGCACGGACGCGCTGGGGCGCGACGTGTTCGCGCGCACGGTCCACGGAGCCAGGCAGTCCCTGCCGATCGCCGTCGTCGTGGTGATCAGCGCGGTTCTCATCGGCACGGCGGCCGGCGCGATCGCCGGCTACAAAGGCGGGTTCGTCGGGGCGGCCATCATGCGGCTGGTCGATATCACCCTGTCGTTCCCGGCTATCCTGCTGGCCATGGCCGTCGCCGCGTCGCTGGGCCCGGGGCTTGGCAATGCCGCCATCGCCATGGTCGTGGTGTGGTGGCCGATCTATGCGCGGCTGGTGCGCGCGCAGGTCCTCGAAGTGCGGGAACGGGAGCATGTCGAGGCCGCGGTCGCCGCCGGCGCCGGCGATTTCCGCATCCTGACCAAGCACATCCTGCCCCTGTGCTGGACGCCTATCCTGATCAGCGCGACGATGGACCTCGGACAGGTGATCCTGCTCGGCGCATCGTTGAGCTTCATCGGCCTGGGCGCGAGGCCGCCGACCCCGGAATGGGGGGCGATGATCTCGGACGGCACGGTCTATTTCTACAATTGGTGGATCGCGTTCGGGCCCGGCATGGCCATCCTGACAATCGTCCTCGGCTTCAATTTCATAGGCGATGGCCTGCGCGACTATTTCGATCCGAGGTCGTCCAAATGACGGCGGCCGTGATGAACATTGTCCCGGACGCCAGCGAGCCGCTACTGCGGGTCCGCGACCTCAAAGTCGGCTTTTCGACCGCTGGCGGGACATTGCAGGCGGTGCGCGGCATCGACCTGGATGTCTCGCGAGGCGGCGTGCTCGGCATCGTCGGTGAATCCGGATCGGGCAAGTCCCTCAGCATGCTGGCCGCGCTTGGATTGCAGGCGCGCAATGCCGTCGTGAGCGGATCGGTCCACTTCAACAACCAGCAACTTGTCGGCCGTCCGCGCAAGGAGATGCGCTCGCTGCTGGGATCCCGGATCGGGATGATCTTCCAGGATCCGCTGTCGTCGCTCAATCCGGTCATGAGAATAGGCGACCAGATCCGGGAGGTGCTTTTCCTGCATGATCGCCGGCTGACCGGCAAAGGCGCCACCGAACGGGTGATGGACCTGTTGCAACTCGTCGCCATTCCCCAGCCCGACCGCCGGATCAATCAATATCCGCATGAATTCTCGGGCGGCATGCGCCAGCGCGTCATGATCGCGATGGCGATCGCCAACGATCCGGAACTGCTCGTTGCCGACGAGCCGACGACGGCGCTGGACGTCACGGTCCAGGCGCAGATCATGCGGATGCTGCGGGATC
>NZ_JBAZUD010000035.1:0-36087 GCF_041661565.1 Mesorhizobium sp. | reverse complement strand
ACGGAGCAGATCGCGGGACTTTCCAACCTCGATCCGTTCAGGCGAACGTGCCGTTGTAGCTCAGATGGTTAGAGCGCCGGATTGTGGATCCGGAGGTCGCTGGTTCGATCCCAGCCAACGGTACCATTGGGCCTTTCTCCAAATAATTTCTGCTTTTGCTGTAGAGTTTTATGACTGCGGTTGAGGATCTGCGCTCTTGTGCCCATCCTCGGAAAGCACGGCGCGCTACCAGACGCGCTCGAACAGCAGTGCGCCGAGACAATCTTCCAGATCTTGGACCTGACGGCTGACGGATCTCTGGGTGCGGTTGAGCTCTCTGCGGGCGCAGGTGAAGCTCGCGCGCCTTGCCGCGCATCTTGGATTGAGTCACCGCCGCGAAATCCTGGAGGAAATGCAAACAGGCTGGTTTGTCCGGTGACTGCATCGGATTTGTCCCCTGTCTTCATCAAAAAGGTGCGAAGCGGGATTGCGGGTGAAATCGCCTTGTTGTACGAACGTTCAACAAGGCGACCCAACGAGTACCTGCCGTGGTACGAACAGAATTCCCGCTTGCTGTCGAAACCGTCGATCCGCTCTGGATCACGTTGGCCGACGGCACCCGCATCGCCGCCACTTTGTGGCGACCGCGCACCGATGCCAGGGTACCGGTCGTCGTCGAGATGGTGCCTTATCGCCGCCGTGACGGCACTGTTGCCCGCGACATCGACATCCATCCCTGGCTAGCCGGGCACGGCATTGCCTGCGCCCGTATCGACATCAGGGGTTCGGGCGATTCCGACGGCGATCTGGCCGACGAGTATCTGCCCCGCGAACAGGAAGATGCCTGCCAGATTATCGCCCATCTGGCGGCCCAGCCTTGGTGCAACGGCAATGTCGGCATGACCGGCATTTCATGGGGCGGCTTCAACGCACTGCAGGTCGCGGCGCGCCGGCCGCCGGCCTTGAAGGCGATCATCACCAACTGCGCCACCGACGACCGCTACGCCGACGACATCCACTATATGGGCGGTGCGCTGCTGACCGAGCAGGAGATGTGGTCGAACTTCATGCTGGTGAAGAAGGCGATGGCGCCCGATCCGCAGATCGTCGGCGATGCCTGGCGTGCCATGTGGGGGAGCCGGCTTGCTGCGACAACATCGCTGTCGGAAATCTGGCTCTCGCATCAGCGCCGTGACGATTACTGGCGCCAGGGTTCCGTCTGCGAAGACCATTCCGCGATTGAATGCGCGGTCATGGCCGTCTGCGGCTGGGAGGACAGCTATTCGAACTTCGTGCCGCGCCTGCTCGAACATCTGCCTGGACCGAAGCTCGGCATCGTTGGTCCGTGGTCGCACGCCTATCCCTGCCGCGGCGCGCCGGGGCCGCTGATCGGCTATCTGCAGGAAGCGCTGCGCTGGTGGCGCCATTGGCTCTGCGGCGAAGACACCGGCATCATGGACGAGCCGCTCTACCGTGTCTGGGTGACCGGCGAAGAGCGGCCGCAGCCTTTTTATCTGCCCGATCATGCCGGCAGCTGGGCCGCGGAGGATCAGTGGCCGTCGCCGCGCATCGAGCGTCGGGCTTTGCATCTGAATGCCGCCGGACTGAGCAGCGAGCCCTCGCCGGGTGCGATGCGCTCAGTCTGCTCGCCCGCCACCGCCGGGCGCGATTGCGGCCGCTGGGGCGGCTATGGCGGCTCCTGTCCGGACATGCCTATCGACCAGCGCCGCGAGGACGGTCTGGCGCTTTGCTTCGACACGCAGCCGCTGGACGATGACATGACATTGCTTGGTGCGCCGGAACTGGATCTGCGCGTCAGCGTCGACCAGCCGCATGTCAATCTCGCCGCCCGGCTCTGCGATGTCTATCCTGATGGCACCTCGGCGCTGATGACCTATGGCGTGCTCAATCTCAGCCATCGCGACAGCCATGAGCATCCGACACCGTGTCCGGTCGGGACGCCATTTCGCGTGCGGCTGAAACTCAACGATTTCGCCCGCATCGTGCCCAAAGGCCATCGTATCCGGCTGGCGCTGGCCAACCAGCATTGGCCGATCCTGTGGCCGCAGCCGAAACTGTCGACGCTCTCGGTTGCGACAGGTGACAGCACGGTGATGCTGCCGGTACGTCCGCCGTCGCCTCGCGATTGCGACGTCCGCTTCGAGCCCGCCGAAACCGCGCCGCCGGTTCCGACCACCACGTTGGACGAGGGCTTCGACCGCCGCATCGTCACCGACGATGTTGGCGCGGGCGTGCAGACCATCGCGCTGACTTCCGACCACGGCCGTCGGCACTATGACGATCGCGCCATCACCGTCTCCTCGGCCAACAGCGATACGATGAGCATCCGTGCCGACGATCCGCTGTCGGCAAAACTCGTCACCGAATATCGCTGGGCGATTGCCAGCGGCGACGCCGACACCGAAGCGATCGCCGTGACCGAACTGACATCGGATGAAACCCATTTCAACCTGAGTTGGCGGCTTGAGGCGCGAGAACGAGGCATAATCGTCCACAGCGCCGCGGCAACGCGGCGCATCAGGCGCGAATTCGCCTGAGGAGAGGGGGAGGGACGGATGCTTGCATATGCAGTGAAGCGCATCGGTCTCGGCCTCCTGATCCTCGTCCTCGTCATGATCGCCATGTATGCGGCAGTCTTCCTTGTGCCCGGCGATCCGGCAACTGTCGCGCTGGGCCCACGCGCCACGCCGGAACTGAAGCGGCTGCTGATCGAGCGCATGGGGCTCGACCAGCCGGTCTGGTGGCAGATCATCGAATTCTTCCGCAACGCGCTGACCGGCAATCTCGGCTTTGACGTCTGGTCGAACCGGCCCGTGTCCACACTGGTGCTGGAAGCACTGCCGAACACGCTGATCCTCGGCCTGACCGCGCTTACCGTAGCGCTGTTCATCGGCGTGCCGCTCGGTTGCCTGTCGGTCATGCGGCGCGGCACGGCAGCTGATGCGGTCATCGGCGTGCTTTCTGTCGGCGTCATCGCCGTGCCGTCCTTCGTCGTCGCTATCTATTCGCTGCTGCTCTTTGCCGTCACCCTGCGCTGGCTGCCGGCGATCGGCGCCGGTGAGGCGGGTGACTTCGTCAGCCAGGCCAAGGCGCTCATCATGCCGGCGGCGGCGATCGCCCTTGGCTGGATCGGCTACATCGCCCGCATGGTGCGCGCTTCGATGATGGAGGTGATGGGCGAGCCGCACATCCGCACCGCGCGCTCGTTTGGTTTGCCTGAATGGAAGATCGTCTCGAAATACGCACTGCGCATCGCCATCATCCCGACCATTTCGCTCGTCGCCGTCGGCCTCGGCAGCATCCTGTCGAGTGCCGTCTTCGTCGAGGCGGTGTTTGCCCGGCCAGGCATCGGCAAGCTGATCACCGACGCCGTCAACACCCGCAACTATCCGGTGGTCATGGGCACGGTGCTGATCATGACCGCCATCTACGTCTCCATCACCATTGCCGCCGATCTCTTGATCGCGCGGCTCGATCCGAGGGTTCGTGATGTCTTCCGTGGCTGATGCCTCGTTGTCCGTTCCGGACCGACAACGGTTTCCGCTGCTGCGCGCGTTGCTAGCCGATCCGTTCACCTGCGTGGCGGTGATCCTGGTCACAGGTTTCCTCGTCACCGCCATTTTCGCGCCGTGGCTGGCGCCCTATTCGCCGCTCAAGATCGATGTGCTGCACAAGCTGCAGCCGCCATCGGTCGAGCACTGGTTCGGCACCGATCATCTTGGTCGCGATCTGCTGTCACGCGTCATTTATGGCGCGCGCACCGCGCTCACCATCGCCATGGTCTCGGTGGCCATCGCCGGAGCCATCGGCCTGATGCTCGGCCTGATTGCCGGCTACGGCCCGCGCTGGCTCGACGCCATCCTGGTGCTCACGTTCGACAGCCTGAACTCGCTGCCGATGATCATGTTCGCGCTCGCCATCATCACCGTGCTCGGCGCCGGCACGGGCACGCTGATCATCGTCATCGCCGCGACCTCGTTTCCGAGCTATGCCAGGTTGATCCGGGCGCAGACACTGGCGCTGAAGAACAGCGACTACATTCTCGCCGAACGCCTGATCGATGCCAGTGCCGCGCGCATCATCTTCATCCATCTTCTACCCAATGTCGTCGGTCCGCTGATCATCCTGCTGTCGATGGACATTCCGGTCGTCATCATGGTCGAGGCGGGCCTGAGCTTCCTCGGCCTCGGTGTGCGGCCGCCAACGCCGTCCTGGGGCTCGATCCTCTATGACGGCTATACCTCGATCCGCGCCGCGCCGTTCATGGTGATCTTCGGCGGCCTGCCGCTGGTGCTCGCCACGCTCGGCTTCACCTTTCTTGGCGAGGGCCTGCGCGACTATCTCGACCCGCGCCTGCAATTGCGGAGGCCGGCATGACCGGCTCACTCGCCGCCAGCGACCTCAGCGTCCGCTACGAGACGCCGCATGGCGCGGTGCACGCGCTACGCCATGTCGATATCGAGGCACATCCAGGCGAGGTCATCGGCATTGTCGGCGAGAGCGGCTGTGGCAAGTCCACGCTGGTCACCGCCTTGGCCAATTTGCTGCCGGCCAACGCCCGCATAGACGGATCGATCCGCTACAATGGCGTCGACCTGGCAAAGCTCGACCCACACCGCCAGCGCCTGCTGCGCGGCGACGAGATCGCGCTGGTCAGCCAGGACCCGATGACGGCGTTCAACCCGGTGCTGACCATCGGCGACCAACTCGTCGACTTCCAGCACCATCGCAAGGATCTTGGCCGGGCGCAGAAACGGGCGCGCATCGCCGCCATGCTCGGCCGCGTCGGCATCGCCGACGCCGAACGGCGCATGCAGAACTATCCGCATGAACTGTCCGGCGGCATGCGCCAGCGCGTCGCGATTGCCGCCGCCCTGCTGACCGATCCCGGCCTGCTCATCGCTGACGAGCCGACGACGGCGCTCGACGTCACCATGGAAGCGCAGATCATCCATCTGCTGCGCGAGCTCAGGCGCGAATACAACGGCATCATCATCGTCGTCTCGCACCATCTCGGCGTCATCGCCGAACTCTGCGACCGGGTCTATGTCATGTATGCCGGCGAGGTGGTCGAAGGCGGCGAAGTCGACGCGATCTTCCACGATGCCAGGCATCCCTACACGCAAGCGCTGCTCGCCTGCGATCCGGCCCGTTTCCATGAGCGGCTGGACAGGCTGCCGACCATTCCCGGCTCGCTGCCCAACCTGACCCAGCCGCCGTCGGGATGCGTCTATGCACCGCGTTGCGACCGCGCCTTCGCGCCCTGCGCTGCAATCGCGCCGCCGCTGGTGAAACTCGGTTCAGCCCATGTCGCGCGCTGCCATGCGGTGACCCCATGAGCCCGCTTCTCGCCCTCGAAGACCTCTCCGTGAGCTTCACCAGGGGCGGCCTGCTCAACCGGCTGGTCAATCCGTTCCCGTTGCCCGGCTTCAATGTGATTGACGGCGTGACGCTGTCGCTGATGCCAGGCGAGACGCTTGGGCTGGTCGGTGAATCCGGCTCCGGCAAGACGACGCTTGCCCGAACCATCCTGGGCCTCGTCAGGGCCGCCGCCGGCCGCATCGTCTTCGAGGGCAGGGATGTGGCGACGCCGGCCGATTTCCGCGCCATGCGCCGGCGCTCGGCGATGATGTTCCAGGACCCGGTCGCCTCGCTCAGCCCGCGCCTGCGCATCGGCACACTGCTCACCGAACCGCAGATCATCCAGGGCGTGCCGATGCCGGATCGCCGCGCCGCCGCCAAGGCTCTGCTGGCGCTGGTCGGTTTGCCGGCATCCTTCGTCGACCGTTTTCCGCATGAGCTGTCGGGTGGTCAGGCGCGCCGCGTCGGAGTTGCGCGGGCGCTGGCGATGAAACCGCATCTTCTGCTTGCCGACGAGCCGACCGCCGGCCTCGATGTCTCGGTGCAGGGCGACGTGCTGAATTTGATCGGCGAGCTGAAGCGCGAACTTGGCTTCGCCGCCATGATCGTCACCCACAACCTCGCCATGATCCGCCATGTCAGCGACCGGCTGGCCATCATGTATCTCGGCAGGCTGGTCGAGACGGGCCCGACGCAGGACGTGTTTTCCGCGCCGATGCATCCCTACACCGCGACGCTCATCCAGTCCGAGCCGATACCCGATCCGCGCCGGCGCAGCCAGAACCCTGCTGTCACCGGCGAGATCCCGAGCGTGTTCCGGCGGCCTTCGGGCTGCGAATTCCACACGCGTTGTCCGATCGCACGCGAGCGCTGCAGGACCGAGGCGCCGGCCTATCGGCCGATGGGCGCCGATCGGATGGTGCGCTGCCATTTCCCGCTTGAGACAGGCGGGCAAGAACGGGAAGCCTTCTCACGCGCTTCCGCCAACCAAAGGGGAAACTGAGATGACAGAATGGACCATGGACAGACGTGCATTCCTGAAGGCAGCCGGCGTGCTGGGCGCCGGCCTGGCGATGAAGCCTGGTTTTGCCTGGTCGGCTGCCGGCGACACGCTGCGCATCCGCATGGAGGGCGATCTTCAGTGCCTCGATCCCGCCTTCATGAATGGCGGCATCGAGGATGTCATGATGCGCGGCATCTATGTCTCGCTGAACCATTTCGGCGACATCAGGAAGGGCTCGCCCTGGTCGCTGTGGGGTGCCGAAAAGCTCGAGCAGAGAGACCCAAAGACCATCGCTTTCACCTTGATCGACGGGCTGAAATGGTCTGGCGGTTTCGGCGCGGTCACCGCTGACGACGTGAAATTCTCGTTCGAGCGCATCGCCGACAAGGCGCTGGCATCGCCCTGGGCCTACCAGTTCGAAAAACTCGATCGGGTCGAGGTCGTCGATGCCCGCAACGGCATCATCCACCTGAAGGAACCCTACCAACCGATCTTCGTCACCAGCCTGCCCTATTATGGCGGCCACATCATCAGCCGCGCCGGTACCGAGAAGGCGGGTGGCAAGTTCACCACGCAGCCGCCGGCGACATGCGGGCCCTATCTTTTTTCGGACTGGCAGCAGAAGCAGAAGGTGACGCTGACGGCCAACCCGGACTGGCCGGGTCCGAAGCCGGACTTCAGCAAGGTCGAGATCTATGTCGTGTCGGACGATCAGGCAGCACAACTCGCCTATGAAGCGGACGCTTTCGACTACACCAAGATCGCCATTTCTGCGACCAAGGCTGTCAAGGCAAGCCCACCCGCCGACACGGCCCTGATCGAGGCGCAGTCGACGCGCTACGTCTGGCTTACCATCAATATGCTGAGCCCACGGCTCAAGGACCTGAAAGTCCGCCAGGCCGTGCAATATGGCGTCGATGTCGGGCAGGTCCTCACCGGCGTCTATGACGACCTGACCAAGCGCTCGACCGGCGTCGTCCAGCCCGGAACCAAATTCGCGCGCGCCTCGAATCTGATCGCGGCGCCCGATTATGAGAAGTCGGCCGCGCTGCTCAAAGAGGCCGGCGTCAGTGACCTGTCGCTGACCTTGACGGTGATGAACGATTCCATCCGCACCGCGACCGCGCAGATCATCCAGGCCAGTCTCGAACAGGCCGGCATCAAGGTCGAAATCCAGCCCTATGACGAGGCCGCCTTCTGGGGTGTCGGCGACAAGACGCAAGGCGACGGTTACAAGAACATTGACCTGGCGCTGATGGATTTCGCCGGCGGCATCGATCCGTCGGAAAACCTGGTCTGGTTCCGGCCCGACCAGATCGGCGCCTACAACTGGTCCGGCTTCGACAGCGCGGAGTTCGAGACCAGCTACCAGCAGCTGGTGGCGGAAAGCGACGA
Organism: Mesorhizobium sp.; assembly: GCF_041661565.1. Taxonomy (GTDB): domain Bacteria; phylum Pseudomonadota; class Alphaproteobacteria; order Rhizobiales; family Rhizobiaceae; genus Mesorhizobium. The sequence goes on along the minus strand of NZ_JBAZUD010000035.1, from coordinate 28,328 downwards.
GGCCAAGCGGATCGTCCTGTCGAACCGCATGGAGGATCTGATGGAGCAGTCCGGCGGCTTCGTCTTCATCTGCCACCAGCCGCTGGTCGCCATCCACAAGACCGCTTTCGACCCGGTTATCTATCCGGACGGCCACCCCAATCCGGTGCTGTTCAAGAAGAAGGCCTGATCCCTTTCCGTGGACAGAAAAACCACGATCGTTTAGCTGGAGTCATGACGGAAGCAGGATCAAGCCCTGAAAAACGCAAGCGCGGCGCCAAGAAATCGCCGCCGCGCTTCAGCCGTGAACAGGCCGACGTGCGCCGCTCCATGCTGGTCGAGGCGGCAACGCGCTGCCTCTCGGTCGGCGGCATCGGCGCCTTCACCATCGACCGCATCTGCAAGGAGGCCGGCGTCTCGCGCGGCCTCATCAACCATCACTTCGAAAGCCTCGATGGGTTGCTTGTCGAGGTCTACAAGTCTTCGCTCTATGCCAGCGTCAACAACCAGATCGCCGATGCCAAGCGCCGCCGTGCGGAGACTTCCGATTGGTCGCCGCAGGCGGCCCTTGCCGCGTTGGTGCACTCCAATTTCTCGCCCGAATATTTCAGCCGTGAGAACCTGCTGATCTGGCTGTCGCTATGGGGCGAGATCGCCGTCAACCCGCGCCTCAAGGCGGCGCATCGCGAACTCTATGACGCCTATCGGGCGGAGCTTGCGGAGGATATCGCCGCGGTCGCCGTGCCGCGCGGCAAGCAAGTCGACGCGCCTGCGCTGGCGCGCAATTTCATCGCCTTGGTCGACGGGCTGTGGCTGGAATGGTGCCTCGATGAAAGCGTGGTGACGCCACAGGCGGCGGAGGCAGCTGGGTTCGAGATGCTCGAGGGGCAGGTGGGGCCTTTGCGGGGCGGATAACGATTGCAGGTCGGCGCTGCTTGGCGCTAACCTCAAATGAACTCGCCCTCAATTCAGCGGCGAACCACCCTCGCGTTTCCGCCGCTCCATATAGTCGCGCAACGCCTCGTCGATGCCGGGGTCGATCGGCGGCTGTTCGTATTCGGCGACCATGCGTTTCCACACGACATTGGCGCGCTCGCGTGCCGTGACCTGGCCGCGCTCCATCCAGGTGTCGTAATTGTCCCAGTTGGACACCATCGGCGAATAGAAGGCGCGTTCGTAGCGTTGCATCGTATGTGCCGCGCCGAAGAAATGACCGGCCGGGCCGACCTCGCGCACTGCCTCCAGCGCAAGCGTGTCGATGTCCACCACCGGCGGGTCGAAATAGGCCGACATCATCTGCAGCATCTCGGCGTCGATGACCAGTTTCTCGAACGATGCGGTCAGTCCGCCGCCGAGCCAGCCTGCGGCATGCAGCACGAGGTTGGCGCCGCCCATCAGGCAGCCCCACAGCGACATCGCGCTCTCATAGGCGGCCTGCGCGTCGACAGAATTGGCGGCGGTGACGTTGCTGGAGCGGAACGGCACGCCGATCAGCCGGCAGAGCTGCCCGGTGATCTGGGCGGCCTGCGTGTATTCGGGCGTGCCGAAGGCCGGCGCGCCGGTCTTCATGTCGACGTTCGAAGTGAAGCCGCCATACATCACCGGCACGCCGGGGCGCACGATCTGGGTCAGCACGATGCCGGCCAGTGCCTCGGCATGTTGCTGCGACAGCGCGCCGGCAAGCGTCACCGGGCTCATCGCGCCGGCCAGCGTGAACGGCGTGATGACATTGACCTGGCCATGCTCGGCCAATGTGATCAGCCCTTCGGCCATCGGCTCGTCCAGCTGCAGCGGTGAATTGGTGTTGATGATGCCGGTGAAGACCGGCATCTCGCGCGCCAGGTTCTCGCGCGTCGTGCCGAGCGAGATCGCCACCATTTCGAGCGCGTCGATGGCGCGCCCGCGGCCGAGCGTCTGCGGCTGCCAGTTCTTGTCGAGCAAAGTGATCTCGGCATAGTAGAGGTCGAGATGGCGCGTGTTCTGGTGCAGGTCGAGCGGCTCGAACGGGCCGCCGCCTTCCTGGTGCAGCACGTTGAACGACTGGATGAGTTTCAGATAATCGCACATCTCGGCATAGGTGCCGGGGCGGCGGCCGCGATCATTGTCCATGACATAGGCTGGTCCGCCGACCGATGACAGGATGCAGTGCCGTCCGCCGACCTTGACGTTCCTTTCCGGATTGCGGGCGCGCAGTTCGAAGCATGACGGCGCCATGGCGACGCGCTCCATCACCATGGCGCGGTCGAAGCGCACGCGCAACTCGCCTTCATCGACGTCGCAGCCGGCGGCGCGATAGAACTGCCGCGCCTGCGGCTGCAGCACGCGCATGCCTATCTCTTCGAGGATGGTGAGGCCCGTCTCATGGATCGTCCGCACCTGGTCATCAGACAGGATCTCGATCGGCGCGTAGGGCCGCGTCAGTTGCTTCCACGGCCGCTGCTCGATACCGCCGACCTCGCGTTGCGGGCGGCCGGGTCTGCGACGTGCCGTGATCCGCTCCATGGCCTTCTCCTATTCGGCTGCCGTCCGCATATCGAAATCCTCCACCGCATCGACGATCGGCGTGTCGCGGCGGTAGGGCTGCCAGCGGGCCTTCGCACCGATCTCTTGAGCCAGCTTGTGGCCGCTGTGCACGGCGTGGGCGATGGCACCCGGGGCCAGCGTGTCGCCGATGCGGTCCACGCTGCGGATCCCGGCGGCAGCAAGATCGTCAGCGCGGTCCGTCAACGTCTCAAACAGCTCGCTGCGTGGCAGGCGCAATCCGACGATGAGCACCGAGCGGCACGCTATGCTGCTATCCTCGCCGGTGAACAGATGCGCCAGCGTCGCTGTCTGGCCGTCGAAGGATTTCAAAAGATGCAGCGTCGTCACCGGCACCTTGCGGCGCGCCAGCGCGCGATGCACCAGCGGCAGCTCATTGGTCATGATCGTCCAGGCGGACGCCTGGCCGGCGGGCGTGACATAGCTGACCGGGATGCCGTTCGCGGCGAGATGCTCGGTGAGGACGCCGCCCATGTAGTAATTGTCGAAATCGAAAACCAAGGTCGGTCCTTGTGGAAGCCGGCCGGCGGCGATGTCGTCGGGTGTGAAAACATCGGGGTGGTCGAGCATGCCGACCGGAATCTCCATCGAGGAATAGAGCATGTTGGTCCAGCGCGCGCCGGTGGCCAGCACCACGCGCTCCGGTGCCAGATCGATGATTTCGTCCGTGCCCAGCGTGCTTTCGGGATAGAGTGAGACGTTGCTCATCTCGCCGAGACGGCCGAGGCGGTAATCGACGACGCGGTTCCAGGCCGAGAGACCGGGCAAGGTCTTCTCGAAGGTCAGCCGTCCGCCGAAGCCGCGGCTGCTGTCGGCGAGCGTCACCTCATGGCCGCGCCGGCCGAGCGTCAGGGCGCATTCCAGCCCGGCCGGCCCGCCGCCGACAATCAGGATGCGTTCTGGCGCATCGGTGCGCTCGACCCGTTCGGGATGCCAGCCGCGCCGCCATTCCTCGCCGGCCGTCGGGTTCTGGGTGCAGCGCACCGGCACGCCATCATGCCAGCTTGAAATGCAGATGTTGCAGCCGATGCATTCGCGAATCTCGGCCTCGCGGCCCTCACGGATCTTGGCCGGCAGGAAGGGATCCGCGATCGAAGGCCGCGCGCCGCCGATGAAGTCGAGCACCCCGCGTTTGATCTGCGACACCATGGTGTCGGGCGAGGTGAAGCGGCCCACACCGACTACCGGCTTCTTCGTCAGCGATTTGACGAAATCGATCACTGGCTCGTGGCTGCCTTCCCCGGTGAAGCGCGACGCCGAACAGTCGGTCGGACTGGAGTCCATCTTGACGTCGAACAGGTCGGGCAGGTCGGCCAGCAGCTCGATCAACTCGTGCGCCTCCGAGGGCTGGTTGCGGCCGGGCCGGCCGCGCAGCTCCTCAAGGCTGACGCGCAGCGCGACGCCGCAATCCGTGCCGACCGCGTCTTTGGTGACCTCGATCATCTCGCGCACGAAGCGCACCCGGTTCTCGATCGGTCCGCCATATTGGTCGGTGCGGTGGTTGTATTCCGGCAGCAGGAATTCGTAGCCGAGATAGCCCATGCCGGCATAGACATAAACCACATCGAAACCGGCCGTGCGCGCCTTGCGCGCCGCTTCGGCCTGGCACCGTAGCACCTCGCGGATGTCGGCCTTGTCCATCGTCTTGGGCCGCAGATTGCCCATGAAGCCGACATGCGTGGCCATCCATGGGATGCCCGACGGCGACAGCGGCGGCAGGCGGCTCGTCCTGTTCATGACGGAGGCGCCGCCGTGCCAGAGTTCCACGCCGGCAAGGGATCCATGGCGGTGCACGGCCTCCGTCATCAGCGCATGGGCGCGGATGTCGTTGTCGTCCCAAAGGGTGGCGAAAGGCAGCGGTGCATCGTCGGAGCTCGGATCGATCGAACAGGCGCCGGTGCAGATCACGCCCCAGCCACCCTCGGCCTTGGCCTCGCGAAAGGCCGCACGTACACGCGGCAGCGCGTTGGTCATGCCGCTCGCATGCGGCACCTGATAGAAGCGGTTCGGCGCGGTGACCGGACCGATCGGCATCGGCTCGAACAGGATTTCATAGCGGGGATTGCAGGTCATCTGGCTTCGCAGAAATGCTTGTTGAACGATCGTATAACAAGCATATTCGCACGAAGCGCGGAACGCAATGGCCGGCGTGGGGGCACCGGCCCCTGGGGGCGAAACGGTCACCATTCGCCGCCTTGGAACGAGTCTGGCGACGAGTGGTGGGGAAGGTTCAAGCAGGACGGTGAGAGGCCAAATGCGACGGCGTATTGAAGTTGCTCACCGCCGAGCCGCTTTGGTCGAGCGCATGCTTGGCAGTCACTGCCTGAAACTTGCCCTAGCCAGCAACGAAGACTTCATGCGCCTGGAGGAAGCGGAGGAAATCGTCGCCGCCCAGGATGAGGTCCTGCTGCATGGCGGTGCGCGCCTTTTCCGAATTCTTCTCGCGCAGGCCCTCGATGACCCTCTCGTGCTCGGCGGCGCCGACATATTTGTGGTCGCCTTCGTTGAAGAATACCGTGAGCATCGGGCCCATCGAGACCCACAGGCTCTCAATGTGCGACACCAGCATTTCCATGCCGGACAGACGGTAGACGGAGAAGTGGAAGTCACGGTTATAGCGGAAGGAGAGTTCCGGATCGCCTGCGCGGTCGGCCTTCTCGAAGACTTTCTGGATGCCGGTCAGTATGTCGATGTCTTGCTTGGTCGCGTTCTGTGCCGCAAGTCCGGCGGCAAGGCCTTCCAGTGACAGCCTTATGGTGCGGACCTCCATATAGCGCGCGAGCGTCAGCGCCGGAACGGTGACGAAGCGGCCAGAACGCAATTCGAGTCCGCGCTCGCTGACCAGCCGCAGGCAGGCTTCGCGAGCAGGAGTGACGCTGGTGCCGAGCTGGTCGGCAAGATCTTGCATTATCAAGCGCTGGCCAGGTCGGAATTGCCCGGCAATCAACCCTTCGCGGAGCGCGACATAGGCGCGCGCGGAAAGATTGCCCTGCTCGAGTGGCTGGATGTTCACGGCAAAGGTCTCCTCGACATTGTGTCTAGCGTCTCGTGCCCGCGGTGATTCTACAAGATATGACCAATAGACGCTTTTTCCTTCACTGTACTGTTCAGCCGGCTGTCTCAGGACAGGCAGGACTGCGCGACGCTTTCGACGCCGGCGGCATCGAGCTTGTAGTGGCGGTAGAGGTGCGTGGGCGGCGCGATCAGGCTGTATTCGTCCTTGATGCCGTGCCGGACCAGGCGAGCCCCGCCGCCTTCCTCGGCCATAACCTCGGCAACGGCGCCGCCCAGGCCGCCGAGGATGGTGTGCTCCTCGACCGTCAGGATGATGCGCGACTTGCGCGCCGCCGCCATCACCGCGTCGCGGTCGAGCGGCTTGATCGTGTGCATGTCGATCAGGCCGACGGAGTGGCCCCTGCCGTTCAGCGCCTCCATCGCCTGTTTGGCGGAATGGACCGCCATGCCACACGCAATGATGGTGATGTCGTTGCCGATGCCATGGATGATCGCTTTGCCGAACTCGAACGGCACGTCCTCGGCGTAGACGACCGGATCGTGGCCGCGAGAGATGCGGAAATAGATCGGCTCTGGATGATGCACGGAAGCCCGCAGCGCGGCCGCGAATTGCGGGCCGTCCGCCGTCGAGACGACCGTCAGGTCGGCGATGGAGCGCATGATGGCGATATCTTCCGTGGCATGATGCGAGGTGCCGTAGAAGCCGAGCGAGATACCGGTGTGATGGCCGATGAGGCGGACCGGTTGGGCGCAGTAGGCGACGTCCATGCGGATCTGTTCGCAGCACAGCAGCGCCAGGAACGATGCGAAGGTCGCCACATAGGGCATCACCCCGGTGGTCGCCATGCCGGCCGCTGCCGAGACCATGTTCTGCTCGGAAATGCCGAACTGCGTGAAGCGCTCCGGAAAGCGCCGGGCAAAGCCGGCGAGGCCATTGGAATGCTGCAGGTCGGCGGTGCCTGCGACGATCGGATGACCGGCTTCGGCCAGTTCGATCAACGTATCGGCGAGCGTGGCGAGCGAGGGCGCACGCTTGTTGAGTTCGCGATACTGCCAACTGTCGGGGTGCAAGGCAGCGCTCATTTCGCACCTTCGAGGATCATGTCGCGGGCGCGCGCTTCGTCTTCGGGCGCGAGATAGCCGAGATGCCATCCCGGTTCGGTTTCCATGTAGTCGATGCCCTTGCCCTTCATCGTCCTGGCGATGACGCAGCAGGGCTTCTCGCGCTTCGTGTCGGCCTTGATGGCGCGCAGCAGGTTGGCGAGCGCAATGACGTCGTGGCCGTCCACCTCGTGTACCTCCCAGCCGAACGCCCGCCATTTCTCGTCGAGCGGTTCGACCGCGGCGACATCGTCGACCTTGCCGTCAAGTTGATAGCCATTGCGATCGACGATGGCGACGAGCCTGCCAAGGCGGTGGGTGGCGCCGCTGATGGCGGCCTCCCACACCTGGCCTTCCTGCATCTCGCCGTCGCCGAGCAGGACGAAAACGTTGAAATCCTGGTTCTGGAAGCGGCCACCGAGCGCCATGCCGACGCCGTTGGAAAGCGCATGGCCTATCGAACCGGAGCTGAAGTCGACGCCGGGCACCTTGCGCATGTCGGGGTGATCGCCAAGCGGGCTGCCGAGGCGGGTGTAGTCGTCGAGCCATGAGCGGTCGAAGAAATCGAGATCGGCAAGGATCGGGAACTGGCCGACGGCCGCGTGCCCCTTGCCCATCAGGAAACGGTCGCGCTCGGGCCAGCCCGGCTCGCCGCGGCGGATCCGCATCGTATCGTAGTAGAGCACCGAGAAGATCTCGGCACAGGAGAACACGGACGAATAGTGGCCGACCTTGGCGATCGAGATCAGCCTGATCGTTTCAAGCCGCACGAAGCGCGCACGCTCGCGCAGATGGGCTGCCTGCTCGTCCGATATCCCGTCATCGCCATTGCTGGGCCACCGCCTCGCGCCTGAAGACGCCATGCTGTCTCTCCTCCCGGTTTTCGTGCTCGAATACTCGACAACTTATAAGTTATAAGATACTGACTTGGCCCGCAAGAACAATCGTCTGCCCGGGGGGACCAGGAAATGCCTCACAATTCGGCCCGTGCCATCGACATGAGCCTGCATCTGCATTCGCAGACGGATCCGCGCCGGCATGAGCAGGACGGGCCGCTGATCATCACAGGGGGTGATGGCGTCCATGTCCGCGACGATGCCGGCAACCGTTACATCGAAGGCATGGCCGGGCTGTGGACCGCCTCGCTCGGCTTCAACGACAAGAGACTGGCCGACGCCGCCAGCGCCCAGTTCGCCAAGCTTGCCAACTATCACACCTTCAACCACCGCTCGAACGAGCCCTGCATCGACCTGATCGAACAGCTCGCCGCCCTCTCTCCGCTGTCGCCGTGCCGGATATTCCTCGCCAATTCCGGGTCGGAAGCCAATGATTCCATGGTCAAGCTCGCCTGGTACTATCAGGCGGCGCGCGGCAAGCCGCACAAGCGGCGCATCATCAGCCGCAACGGCGCCTTCCATGGCAGCACGGTCATGGGCGCGGCTTTGAGCGGCTTGCCGCACATGCACCGCTCGTTTGGAATGAACACCGACGACATTCTCTATGCCGCCAAGCCGCATTTCTACCGGGAAGGGCAGGACGGCGAGAGCGAGGAGGATTTCACCAGCCGGCTTATCGAGGAGCTGGAGGCGATGATCCTGGCGGCCGGTCCCGAGACCATCGCCGCCATGATCGCCGAGCCGGTGATGGGGGCGGGTGGCGTCATCGTGCCACCGCAGGGCTATTTCCCGAGGTTACGTCGGCTGCTCGACAAATATGACATCCTGCTTCTGGCAGACGAAGTCGTTTGCGGCTTCGGGCGCACCGGCAACTGGTTCGGCTGCCAGACATTCGACGTCGTGCCCGACATGTTCTCGGTCGCCAAGGGCCTGTCGTCCGGCTATATGCCGATCGCCGCCGTGGTCATGACGGACGCGGTCTACCAGGCGGTCGCGGACGAGGCTCACGGCAACGGCGTCTTCGGACATGGCTTCACCTATTCGGGACATCCTGTTGCTTGCGCGGTGGCCGCGGAGGCGCTGCGCATCTATCTGGAGATCGATGTCGTCGGCCGCGCCAGAACGCTGGGTTCCCACATGCTGGCAGCGCTCTCTTCGGCGCTTGCCGATCATCCGATGGTCGGCGAAATCCGTGGCGTCGGCCTGCTGGCGGGCATCGAACTGGTCGCCGACCGGCGGACGAAACAGAGCTTCCCGCCGCAGATGAGGATTGGCGCGCAAGTGGAGCGCGCCTGCCGCCAGCGGGGCATCATCATCCGCAACATGGGCGATGTCCTCGCACTCTGCCCACCGTACATCATCGAGCCGGATCAGGTCGACGAGCTGGTGCGCGCGCTCGTTCTCGCCATCGACGACACCAGGGAGAGCCTCGCGTTTTGAGGCATGCCGCCATGACAATCACCACCAGACAGGACAGGCACATCTATCCCGAAGCCGGGCTTCTCACCGACGGCAATTGGGCCTCCGGCAATGCCGTTGCACACTTTCCCTGCAACGGCTCTAGGCAAACATTTCGCTGTGCTGTTCGAGCTGGAGGCGGGTTCGGCGGATGTGCCCGTAGAGGATAAGGCCTGCCTGTTCGCCGTCGCGCCGGTTCAGCGCCTCGAGGATCAACCGATGCTCATGATACACCGCCGCCATGCCTGCCTTGCCGACCAAGCCGGCGAAGGCTCGGCGATATTGCTGGGTGGTGTTCCAGAATTTGTGGATCATCTGGATGAGTTGCGGCATGCGCGCGCCCTCATAGCTCAGGAGATGGAACTCGCGGTCGAGCTGGAGGAACTCATCGATGCCGTCGGCGGTCTCGATGCGGGAAACCAGCTCCTCGAGGCGGGCGAGTGTTTCGGGCGCAAGGTTGGCGCTGCTTTCGGAGAGCGCCAGGGGCTCCAGCCTTTCGCGGATCTTGTAGATCTCGATGCATTCGGCGCGGTCGAGTTTGGATATCCAGGCGCCGCTGTTGGGGACGAGGATGACCAACCCTTCGCTTTCCAGCTGGCGCAAGGCTTCACGTACCGGGATGCGGCTCATGCCGAACTCCTCGGCGAGTTCCTCCTGGCGGACGCGGCTTCCCGGCCGCAGGCGCCCGGACAGGATGGCTTCGCGCAGCGCATCCGTCGCACGGCCGCTGGCCAGCCCGGCGCCGTTTCCTTCGCTTCCGCCGCCGGCGTGTTTCCCAGCCATGTTGTGCATGTCCCGCATGATGATGACGATTGTCCCGTCGGAGATGTTAGAGCATTGGCGGGCGGGTGGGAATCCGCGCCGGCCAGACACTCACATGGCAGGCTCTGCCGGGTGCCACAGCCTGCGCTCCGTGTCGCGTTCATAGGCCTTCCCGCCAGGAAACGAGACCAGCTCGAGCTGCATGCCCCACGGGCTGAGGAAATAGACCCAGCTTTGACCGGCACTCGGACCTTGCGTGCGGACCGTGGGCTGGCCGAGCATGCGTACGCCCCGCGATCTGAGGTAGGCGACGGCATTGTCCATGTCGTCAACGTAGAAGGCGAGGTGATGTCCGCCGACATCGCTGTTTCGGGGTGGGGTGCTGTCCTGGCCGGGGGCTGCGTACTCGAATATCTCGAAGTTGGAGCCGTGGCGGCAGCGCAGGAATTTGAGCCGCTTCATCACCGTAGCCGGATCCACGTTGAGATGGGTCTGCATCCAGTCCGCCTCGGACTGGAAAGGCCCGAGTTCGTAGAAGGGTTCGCAGCCGATCACGTCGACGAAGAACCGGATCGCCTCGTCGAGATCGGGAACGGTAAAGCCGATGTGGTCCGTGCCGCGAAGACCGGGCAGGCCCTTGCCGATATCCTTGGTTTCCATCGTCATGATCAGTGTGACATCTCGCAATTTTGGCATGACCGTATCCAACATGTGGGTGTAGGCAAGAGAAATAGCCAATCTGGCCGAATAATCTGGCATCATTGTATCCAATAGTGCGATATTGCTTTTTGAGGAGGTTTGCATGACCGACAGCATGTCCTACGACCCGTCACTGGGGGTGGCTTTCGTCAACGGGGCCTATGGGCCGCTTGCCGAGGCGGCAGTCCCGATCACCGACCGCGGCTTCCTGCGATCCGACGCGACCTACGACGTCACCCATGTCTGGAAGGGGCGGTTCTTCCGGCTCGACGACCATATCGAGCGCTTCCAGGCATCAATGCGCGGCCTGCGCATGAGCCTGCCGCTCTCGTCCTCGGAGATGGCCGAAATCCTGACGGAATGCGTGCGCCGCACCGGGCTTCGCGATGCCTATGTGCAAATGACCTGCACACGCGGTGTGCCGCCGGCCGGAACCCGCGATCCGCGGCTCTGCCAGAACCGGTTCTACGCCTTCGCGCAGCCCTTTGTCTGGATCGCTAATGAGGAGCAGCGCCGCGACGGGCTCAGGATGGTCGTGAGCTCCGTGCAGCGGATTCCACCGGAATCGCTCGATCCGCGCATCAAGAATTTTCATTGGCTCGACCTCACCCTGGGCATACTGGAGGCTTATGACAACGACGCGATCGTCGCGGTGCTCAATGACGGCAAGGGCAACGTCACCGAAGGCGCCGGCTTCAACATCTTCGCCGTCAAGGACGATGTTATCACCACGCCGGATCGCGGCGTCTTCGAGGGCATGACGCGCCGGACGGTGATCGAACTTGCCGGTGAGGCGGGTGTCACCTGTCAGGTCCGGCCGCTGCCGATCGAGGAATTGCGCGATGCCGATGAGATATTCATCACCAGCTCGGCTGGCGGCATCATGCCGGTGACGGTGCTCGACGGGCGCATCTACGGCAATGGCAAGCCCGGATCGGTCACCAGCCGCATCCACGACCTGTACTGGGCCGCTCATAAGGCCGGCCCGCTCTGCACGCCGGTCGATTACGAGGCTGCGCAGTGATGAGCGAAACGGCACAGCGCGTCTTCCTGGTGACGGGCGGCACGCGCGGGATCGGCGCTGCCTGCGTTGAGCGCCTGTCGGCAACCGGCGCGCGCGTCGTTTTCACCGGTCGCGACCAGAACGCCGCCGACGATGTCCTGGCGGCGGTTCCCGGCGCCATCTTTGCCGCCGGCGACGCAACCAGCGAGGCAGACTGCCGCCGTGCGGTGAACATCGCGCTGGAGATCGGCGACGGCAGCATCGCCGGCTTGATCAACAATGCCGGCATCGGCGCGAGGCTGGCCTTCGAGCAGACGACGCTCGACGACTGGAACCGGACGATGACGGCCAACACCACCTCGGCCTATCTGTTCACGCGCCACGCGCTTGCGGGGCTGCGCGCCGGGCGCGGCTCGGTGGTGATGATTTCATCAGTTGCCGGTCTCGTCGGGGAGGAGGGGCTCGCCATCTATACCGCGTCCAAGGCGGCCTTGATCGGCCTCGCCCAGGCGCTCGCTCTCGAATACGGCTCGCAGGTGCGCTTCAACACCGTCTGCCCTGGTCAGATCGCGACGCGGATGATGGCCCGGACGCTCGCCATTCCCGGTCGGCGGGAAAGCCTGGAGAAGCGCATTCCCGTTGCGCGGCTGGGCACGCCCGAGGATGTCGCCGAAGCGGTCGCCTGGCTGCTGTCTTCCGCGGCCGGGTTCGTCAACGGTGCTGTGTTGAGCGTGGACGGTGGCGAGACCGCCGGCTTCATGACCGCGCCCAGCGATCAAGCCGGCTGACTGAATATCAATCCAGCGGCCGGCCCTGGTCGGCCATGACGCGGCGCAGGCCGCGCTCGATGTCGGCGGGGCGGGTGCAGGCGGCGGCTTCCAGCACCCTGGAGATGCTTGGCGAAGCCTCGCCGCCATGCACACGCTGGATCGGCTGGTCGAGCCAGTCGAAGCTCCGGTTCTGGATCTCGGCGGCGAGCAGCCCGCCATAGGAGGTGCCGCGCGCCCCTTGTTCGACAATCAGGACATTGCCGGTCTTGCGGATGGATGCTTCGATCGTCTCCCAGTCCAGTCCGGCGCGATCGAGCGAACGCAGGTCGATGATTTCGGCATCGACGCCAAGACGCTCGACCGCTTCCAGCGTCGGCCGCACCATGGCGAGATAGGTCAGGATCGTCATCGCCGTGCCGCTGCGCACGATCTTCGCCTTGCCGAGCGGAATGAAATAGTCGAAATCGTCGGCCGGGGCCGGCCCGGTCGAATTGTAGAGATCGACATGTTCGATGACGAGGACAGGATCCTGGCAGCGCAGCGCGCTGTTCATCAGCCCGACATAGTCGAATGGCGTCGATGGGGCGACGATGCGCCAGCCCGGCGAAGTGGCGAAGATACCGGCCGGGTCCATCGAATGCTGTGACCCGTATCCGGTGCCCATGGCGACCTTGGTGCGCAGCACCAGTGGCACATTGATGTCGCCGCCGAACATATGGCGTGCCTTGCCGATCTGGTTGAAGACCTGGTCGGCCGCCACCCACATGAAATCCGGATACATGAATTCGACGACCGGAACATAGCGGCCGTCCATGGCGATGCCGCCGGCGAGGCCGGTGAAGGCGGCTTCGCTGATCGGCGTGCCCAGCACCCTGTCGCTGAAGGCGGCGGCAAGGCCGCGCGTCGCGCCGTTGGTGCCGCCCTTCAGCCGGTGGACGTCCTCGCCCAGCACCACGATCCTCTCGTCCTCCTCCATGCGCCGGTGCATGACGCCGGCCACCATGTCGACGAACTTTGCGTCGTCGACGATCGCACCGGCGAAGGTCTCCAACTCCTCGATGCGCAGTCCGGCGAGTTCGGAGAGGTCTCCGCGTATGCCGCTGTCCCGGAAACCTTCCTCCGGCCAGAGCGCCGGCTTGATGCGGTTCTTGCCTTGCACCTGTTCGACAAGCTCGGCGGCGACATCGGCCATCAGGGCGAGTGCCCGTTCGCGCAGCGCCGCCACCCCGATCGCGCCGATGATCTGGCGCTGTTCCATTTCCGCAGCCAGCCGGTCGAGCGGGTCGCGCGCGCGCCAGGCAGCCTCCTCGGTCTTGTCACGATAGCCGAAGGCGCTGCCCGGCAGCGGGCCGTTCTGGTGGAAGTAGCGATAGACGTCGGCTTCGATGATGGTCGGGCCACCGCCGTTGCGCATCACGTCCATCGCCTCGCTTGTCGCCAGATAGACGGCAAGCGGATCCATGCCGTCGACCTTCCAGGCCGGAATGGCAAAGGCCGACCCGCGTGCCGACAGGCGCGGCTCCGCCGTCGCTTCCTCGACATTGGTCGAGACGGCGTAGCGATTGTTCTCGATGAAGAAGCAGAGCGGCAGCTTCCAGGCCGCGGCGATGTTCATCGTCTCCAGCACCGAGCCGATGTTGACCGCGCCATCGCCGAAATAGGTAAAGGCGACATCGCCCTTGCCGGCGCGTCTGTGTGCCCAGGCGGCACCTGCCGCCAGCGGCACGCCGCCGCCGACGATCGCGTTGGTGCCGAGGTTGCCGGCCTGCGCCCAGCGCAGGTGCATGGAGCCGCCGCGCCCTTGGCAAAATCCCTGCGCGAGGCCAAGGATCTCGGCGAGCGACCTTTGCGCCAGGCCGCGAATGGCCGGCGAGAAGTCCGTGCCATGCGCCATGCCGTCCGGCGCAACATAGCGGATCGACTTGGCGAGGAACTGGTGATGCGCGCGGTGCGATCCGTTGATCTGATCGCTGGCGCGCATCAGTGTGGTCGAGCCGACGGCGCCGCCCTCCTGGCCGATCGCCGAGTGAGCGGGGCCGTGGACGAGGCCCTGGCCGGCGAATTCCAGAACTTTTTCCTCGAAGGCGCGAACGAGATGGGCCGAAACCAGCATCGACTCCAGCACGGCTGGATCGGCGTCGTCCCAGTCCTCCCGTGTCGTGCGGAGCTCCCGCCACGCTGCCAGGGGGGCCAATGCGATATGCTCGGGCATAACTCTTCCTCCGGGCTTCCAGCGGCTCGTGACAACTTCATTGGATACATTACTGGTATTCAATGCCGAATGAAATCACGTTTTCACATGGAATCGGCCAAAATGGATACATTAGGACGGCGATGATGTTGCGACGGCCGTGCCCGACCTGCCGCGATCAGACCACCTTGCCGGGATTCATGATGTTCTGCGGATCAAGGGATGCCTTGATCGTGCGCATCAATGCCCGTTCGGTCGGCGGACGGAACCTGTCAGCCAGCGCCACCTTGGCCTGGCCGAGGCCGTGCTCCGCGGCGATCGAGCCGTTGTGCCGGACCACGATTTCGTAAATCGCCTCGGACAACCGCGCATCGGCGCTCGCGAAGTGACGGCATCCTTGCGGCGGCGACAGATTGAAATGCACGTTGCCGTCGCCAAGATGCCCAAACGGATTGACCCTGACGCCAGGCAGCACCGTCTCCGCCGCCGCCGACGCTTCGGCGACAAAGGCCGCGAGCCGCGCGACCGGCACCGAGACATCGTGCTTGAGCTGTGCGCCCTCCAGCCGCTGTCCTTCCGGGATCTCCTCGCGCAAACGCCAGAACGTGGTGCGCTGCGTCCTGCTTGCGGCAATCGCTCCGTCGAGGACGGTTCCATCCTCAAGCGCCTCGGAGAGCGTTCTTTCCAGGATATCGTCGGCCGAAATATCCGGCATCGACGTGGCAAGCTCAGCCAGGACATAGACCGGTCCCGGCGTTTCGAGCGGTCGTGCCAGGCTCTGCACATGCTTCAGCGCCATGATCACGCCGGGCTCGCCGAAAAACTCCATCGCCGTCAGCAGATCGCCGGTACGGTTGCGCAGGAGGGCGCCGACGCGAAGGGCGGCCTGGAGATCGGGCAGGGCAAGCAGGGCCGTCGCATGGGCTACCGGGAGAGGCGACAGCCGCAGCACCGCCTTGGTCACAATGCCAAGCGTCCCCTCGGCACCGCAAAAAAGCTTGCGGAGCTGGTAGCCGGCATTGTCCTTGATCAGCGCGCGGGCGCCTTCCCACACTTCGCCGCTGGGCAGCACCACCTCCATGCCCAGCACGAGGTCCTGCATCATGCCGTGGCGCATGGCGTGGCTGCCGCCGGCGTTGGTGCCGATCAGGCCGCCGATCCGGGCGCTGCCTTCCGCGCCGAGGTGAAGCGGAAAGGCGAGGTTCTGGTCGGCAAGCGCCTGATGCAGGGCGCCCAGCACAACGCCGGCCTCGACGGTGGCGGTGAGATCGACAGCATCGATCGACAGGATGCGGTTCATGCGCGCCAGCGACAGGATGATCCCCGTCCGTCCGGCGCTCAGCACGCTGCCGCCGTTGAGCCCGGTGTTCCCGCCGTGCGGCGTGATGGCGACGTTGTGCCGGGCGCACAGCCGAACGACGGCGGCGATCTCGTCGACGGAGGCGGGGCGGGCGAGCCCGAGCGGCGGCTGCCCATGGCGATCCAGCCAATCGCGGCCGTGCGCCGCCAGGTCGGACGGCTCGGTCGACCAGCCGCGTGTGCCAAGCAGTTCACGCATGGCGGCGTCGAAGATCTCCTGCATCGGCGGTCAGCGTGTCCCTGGCGTCAGAATGCGCGCGACATGCTCGGCGATCGCAAGGCTGGAGGTCAGGCCGGGGCTTTCGATGCCGAACAGATTGACCAGCCCCTCGATGCCGTGATCCGCGGCGCCTTGAATGACGAAGTCGCTGTTGGCGTCGCCGGGACCGGAGAGTTTTGGCCGGATCCCGCTATAGGCAGGCTGCAGGCTGCCATCGACCAGGCCGGGCCAGTATTTGCGGATCGCATCGTAGAAGCGCTCGCCGCGTGCCGGATCGACGCGGTAGTCGAGCGTATCCGTCCATTCGACGTCCGGCCCGAAGCGGGCTGTGCCGCCGAGGTCGAGCGTCAGGTGCACGCCGAGGCCACCGGGCTCGGGCACGGGATAGACAAGCCGGGAGAACGGGGCGCGGCCGGCAACTGAGAAATAATTGCCCTTGGCATAGCGAAGCACCGGCAGGAAACGCTCGTCGAAGCCGCTGAGCGAGCCGGCAAGCGCGACCGCGCCAAGGCCCGCGGCGTTTATGAGGCGCGACGTGGCGATCTCGAAGCGCTCGCCGCTGACGCCGTCCATTGTCTTGAGCACGATGCGACCGGGCTCGCCACGGCCCGAAACGATGCGCGTGTTGAGGGAGAGCATGGCGCCGTGCGCCTCGGCGTCGCCAAGCAGGGACAGCATCAGGGCATGGCTGTCGATGATGCCGGTGGAGGGGGAAAGCAGTGCCGCCGTGCATTGCAGTGCCGGCTCCAGAGCCTGAGCCTCGGCGGCGGTCAGGAAACAAAGGTCGTCGACACCGCAGGCGACGGCATTGGCGAAGACGGAAGCGAGCACCGGCTCCTGGGCTTCGTCCGTGGCGACGATCAGCTTGCCGCAGCGCCGGTGCGGCACCGAGCGCTCGGCGCAGTAGCGATAGAGCATCTCGCGCCCGGCGAGGCAAAACCGCGCCTTCAGCGACCCCTGCGGATAGTAGATGCCCGCGTGGATCACTTCCGAATTGCGCGAACTCGTCTCGGTGCCGATGGCGTCGGCCGCTTCGAGGATCAGCGTGTCGAGCCCCTGCGCCGCCATTTGGCTTGCTACCGCCAGACCGATGACGCCGGCGCCGGCAACGATGCAGTCAACCTGTTCCATGCTCAGCCAGCCTTTGCCGTATCGGCGGCGTGCCTGCTGAACAACCGCTCCAGGATCACGTTGCCGCCTTCGGTGATGTCGGCGATGATGGCGCGTTCCGAGGCGTCGGCATCCCCTCTTTCGACGGCTGCGAGTACCGCGTGGTGGTTGTCGATCATGGCGCGGCCTCCTTCATGGTAGGATTCTGCGATGAGCGGCCCCATCTGCAGCCAGAGCCGGTTCAGGATGCCGCGCAGCACCACCATCCCGGCAATGTCGGCGAGCGCGAAGTGGAAGGTCTGATTGAGTTCGAGCCCTTCCGTCCAATTCTTCGTGGCGATCGCATGCTCGTTGAGGGCGATGAGATCGCGCAGCCGATCGACATCCTTGGCCGTCGCCTTGAGCGCGGCCTCCCGCGCGGCGAGCCCTTCGAGCTTCAGCCTTATCTGGCGGATCTCCCGATAGCGCTCCAGCGTGATGATGGGGACGCGCACCTCGCGCGCCGACTTCTGCACCAGCGCCTCGTCCTGGATCAGGCGCAGGATCGCGTCGCGAACGGGCGTGACACTGGTTCCCAGCGATTGGGCCAGGTCGCGGATCGTCAGCCTCGCATCGGGTGCGAAGCGTCCCTTGATCAGGGCCTCCGCGACGCGCGCGTAGACGGTCTCGCCGAGGTTCTCGCGCTCGAGGGTCTCGAAGCTGAAATTCGCCATGCTGTTTTCCGTCCCGGACTTGCCAGCCTTCCACAGGGCTTGACACTATATCTTATAAGAAACATGATGCATCAAACAGCACAATGCAAGAGCGAGCGTTTGGCGCCCAAAGAGGGAGGCGGCACGTTTCCTGCTCGAAAGGCCTGCAGACAGGAGCCATCATGGACACCAGACCCAATTCCCCCGAAGCGCGCGACATCCGCTATCACATGCATGGCTATACCAATGCCCGCAAGCATCAGGAAACAGGCCCGCTCGTCATCGAAAAGGGCGACGGTATCTATGTCGAGGACATAGCCGGGAATCGCTATATCGAAGCAATGGCCGGCCTCTGGAGCGTCGCTGTCGGTTTCTCCGAACAGCGGCTGATCGACGCCGCCACACGGCAGATGTCGAAACTGCCCTTCTACCACGACTTCGGCTCGAAGGCGCATTCGCCGTTGATCGACCTCGCCGAAAAGCTGGTGCAGATGGCGCCGGTTCCGATGAGCAAGGCGTATTTCACCAATTCCGGCTCCGAGGCCAACGACACGGCCATGAAGATGATCTGGTACCGGTCGAACGCGCTGGGCCAGCAGGCTCGCAAGAAGATCATAAGCCGCAAGCGCGGCTATCATGGCGTGACCATAGCCTCGGCCAGCCTGACCGGGCTTCCGAACAATCATCTCTCGTTCGACCTGCCGATCGCCAACGTGCTGCATACGTCGACCCCGCACCATTGGCGCGATGCGCAACCCGGTGAGAGCGAGGAGCAGTTCTCGACCCGGCTGGCCGAAGATCTGGAGGCGCTGATCCTCGCCGAAGGGCCTGAAACCATCGCGGCCTTTATCGGCGAGCCGATCATGGGTGCCGGCGGCGTCGTCGTCCCCCCGGCGGGCTATTGGCAGAAGATCCAGGCGGTGCTGTCGAAATACGACATCCTGCTGGTGGCTGACGAAGTCATCTGCGGCTTTGGCCGCACCGGCGAGATGTTCGGTTCGCAGACCTTCGGCATCAAGCCCGACATCATGGTGCTGTCCAAGCAGATTTCGTCGTCCTACCTGCCGATCTCGGCCCTGCTCATCAACGACAAGGTGTTCGAACCGATCGCCGACGAGAGCGATCGTATCGGCACCTTCGGGCACGGCTTCACCGGCGGCGGCCATCCCGTGGCGGCAGCCGTGGCATTGGAGAATGTGAAACTGATCGAGGAGCGCGACCTGGTCGGCAATGCACGCACGGTCGGCGCGCACATGCAGGAGCGTCTGCGCGGGCTTGCTGCCCATCCGCTGGTCGGAGAAGTGCGCGGTGTCGGCCTCATCGCCGCGGTCGAACTGGTTGCCGACAAGGCCGGCAAGACGCCGTGGGGCAAGACCGGGGCGCTGGGCGCGCTGGTCAATGGCTTCCTGCAGCAGAACGGCGTCATCTCGCGCAACATGGGAGACGCGATCGCTTTCTGCCCGCCGCTGATCATCACTGAGGGCCAGGTCGACACACTGGTCGATGCGTTCGCCCGGTCGCTGGACGCCGCGCTGCCGCAGGTCGGGTCGCCCGGTTGAGCACTTCGGGCATTGCCGTCGCGCCCACCCGATAGCCGTCCCTCCTGCGTTGACATATAAGATATAAGATGTACGTTGATTGTCATAAAAAGTTGGAATGGATACATAAGAACGAAATAGCGCGTTTAAAGTTTGAAATGCCAACGGAGAAGTGGCAGATTGGATACAAAGACGGCGATCGGGTTGAGACCAATCGATCGGGAGCAGTAAACTCAAGGCCCTACAAGGGCGCTCGTTCAAATGGGAGACTGACATGAGTGGATTGAAGAAAGTTATGGCCCTGGCGCTGTCGGCGACAGTCCTTTCGGCCGGAAT
The DNA here is from genome assembly GCF_041661565.1 of Mesorhizobium sp. Lineage (GTDB taxonomy): Bacteria > Pseudomonadota > Alphaproteobacteria > Rhizobiales > Rhizobiaceae > Mesorhizobium. The sequence goes on along the minus strand of NZ_JBAZUD010000035.1, from coordinate 8,658 downwards.
GGCGCATGCCGCCGATTGGTGGCCTTTCAAGATTGCCTCGGCGAAAAACGGCGATCTGAAGAATGTGCAGGAAATCGAGTACAAGCCGCTGGACAAGGCGGAGAAGCCCTGGAAGCTCTGCGTGCTCTTCCCGCATTTGCAGGACAGCTACTGGGTGTCGGTCGACTATGGCATCGTCCAGGAAGCCAAGCGGCTTGGTGTCAAGGTGACGGTGCTGCAGGCCGGCGGCTACACGGCGCTGCCGAAGCAGATTTCGCAGTATGACGACTGCGTCGCAGCGGGCGCCGATGCCATCCTGATCTCGGCGATCTCGGAAGCCGGCGTGGCCGCCAAGATCGGCGAAGGCATGAGCAAGGGCATCGTCAACATCGCCGTCGCCAATCCGATCCTGGAGACGCCGATCACGGCCCGCATCACGCCCGACTTCTACCAGAAGGGTTTCCAGACCGGCGAGTATGTGAAGAAGTATCTCGGCGACAAGCAGGGCTCAGCGGTTGCCTTCCCCGGCCCGCAGGGCAGCGGCTGGGCTGAAACCTACATGAACGGGTTCCGCGACAGCACCAAGACCGGCAACGTCAAGCTGCTCGCCGAAATGTTCGGCGAAGCCAGCGTGCCGGCGCAGCTGAAGCTGGTCGAGGATGCGCTGCAGACGCATCCGGACGTCAACGTTATCTGGGGCGGCGCGCCCACGGCAGAAGCCGCGATCGGCGCGGTGGCCGATGCCGGCCTCAGCAATGTGACGATCATGTCTTCCTACGAGAACCAAACCATGCTGAAGGCGGTCAAGGACGGCACGGTGCTCGGCTTTGCCACCGAGTATCCGGTCATCATGGGGCGTATCGGCGTTGACCTCGCCGTCCGGGCTCTGGAGAAGAAGGAGCACGAAAAGGTCCTGCTGGTTGCCCCGGGCATCGTTACCAAGGACAATGTCGACAAGATCGACACGACCCAGATCTTTGCGCCGGATGGCTGGCGCCCGGAATTCTCGGTCGAATAGGCAAGGGGAGGGGCCGCCGACGCGGCCCACCACCTCGCGCTCGCAACGCGATCCTCCCAGCCTGGCCGCTGCTCCAGCGGCGGTCAGGCAATTTGCCGGCTTTGGACCTTGGGACGAGATGCTGGAAGTTACAGGATTTACCAAGAGATTTCGCGGCATCGCTGCGCTCGACAATGTCGACTTCTCCCTCAAGGAGGGCGAGGTCCACGCGCTGCTTGGCGAAAATGGCGCGGGCAAGTCGACGCTCATCAATCTCATCGCCGGCACGTTCCCCTGGGCGGAAGGCGCCTACAGCGTCAACGGACGCACCATCACCAGCCTGACGCCGCAAGTGGCGCAGGAGATCGGCATCGCGGCGGTCTTCCAGGAATTCAGCCTGGTGCCCGACCTGACCGTGGTCGAGAACATATTCCTCGGACGCGAGCAGTCGTCCGGTCTCTTCCTCAAGCGCCGGCAGATGCGCCAGGCGGCCGAGGAGTTGCTGGACGGGCTCGGCTTTCAACTGCCACTGGACGAGAAGGTGGCCTTTCTGTCGCGCGCCCAGAAGCAGATGGTCGAGATCGCCAAGGCGCTGCGCATGCGGCCGAAGGTGCTTATCCTCGACGAGCCCACCGCCTCGCTCACCGATGGCGAGGCCGAGAAGCTCTTCAGTGCCGTTGCGGTGCTCAAGGCGCGAGGCGTCGGCATCATCTATGTCTCGCACCGGATGAGCGAAATCCGCAACCTCTCCGATCGCGTCACGGTGCTGCGCGGCGGCAAGAAGATCGGCACGGTCGTGACCGCCGAGATTTCGGACGAAGGGCTGATCGAGATGATGGTCGGCCGCCCGGTCGACCAGCTCTTCCCAAAGATCGAGCACAAGCCCGGACCGGTTAGGCTCGAGGTCCGAGATCTCACCACGCAGAAGCGCTCCGTCATCGGCGCTTCGATCACCGCGCGCGCCGGCGAAGTCGTCGGCCTTGCCGGCCTCGTCGGCTGTGGGCGCAGCGAACTCTGCCGTGCCGTCTTCGGCCTGGAGAGCATCGAGACGGGCACGATCAAGCTGGGTGACAAGACGGTGGAGCGGCCTTCGCCCGTGTCGATGCTCGCCGGCAATGTCTGCTATTTCCCGGCCGATCGCGGATCGGAGGGCCTGGCGCTTGCGCGGCCGGCGCGCGAGAACGCCACCATGAGCTCGCTCGACCTGCCGGCGCTGTCGGCCGGTCCAGTGCTGAAGTTCTGGCGCGAGAACGAGACGATCAGGACGCCGCTCGCCAACCTCGCGCTTCGGCCGATGGCGCCCGAGCGCAAGGCGTCGGCCTTCTCCGGCGGCAACCAGCAGAAGCTGATGCTGGCGCGCGGGCTGATGAAGTCCTTCGATGTCTATCTGTTCGACGAGCCGACCGTCGGCATCGACGTCGGCGCCAAGGTCGATGTCTACAATCTCATCAAATCGCTGGTCGAGGCCGGCGCCTGCGTCGTCGTCTCGACATCCGAACTGCCGGAGCTCATCAACCTCGCCTCGCGCGTCTACGTCATGCATGAGGGCAAGGTGGTGGCCGAACTCGACCATGATGAGCTGAGCGAAGCCCGGGTGCTGTCGCACTACTTCGGAGGGTACGCATGAGTTCGGATTCGGCGACGATTGGATCGGCTGTCGCGAACCCCCGGCATCAGGCGAGCCGGCTCGATCGTTTTCTCATGCAGGGCGGCATTGTCATCACCTTCCTCGTCGTGGCGGTGGTGGTCACGGCGCTGATCGAACCGCGCTTCCTCAACCGGCTCAACCTGCTCAATGTGATGCGCAACTTCGCATTGCTGCTCATCCCGTCGCTGGCGCAGATGCTGGTGATGACGGCCGGCGGCTTCGATCTGTCCGTGGGTGCCGTGGTGGCCGCCACATCGGTCGTGACGGCCGCGATCATGCTGGTCGGCAGCGGCTATTTCCCCGGCATGGAGCTTGCCGTCATCCTGGCCTCGTTTGTCGTTGCACTCGGCGTCGGCGCCCTTGTCGGGCTGGTCAATGCCGGGCTCGTGTCGACCTTCTCGCTCTCGCCCTTCATGGTTACGCTGGCGATGATGTCGGTGCTGATGGGCATCGCGCTCTATTTCACGCAGGGCATACCGATCTATGGCGTGGCCGATTCCTTCATCGCCAATGTCGGGCGTGGCCAGTTTCTCGGCCTGCCCATCGTGCTGTGGGCTGCGCTGGCGGTGCTCGCGGCCTGTATTGTCATGCAGCGCTTTACGGCACTTGGCCGCCACATCTATGCGGTCGGCAGCGATCAGCGCTCGGCCCGTCTGTCCGGAGTGTCCACCACCCGCACGCTGATCACGGCCTATATGCTCGCCGGCCTGCTGGCCGCACTCACCGGTTTCCTGATGACGTCGCGGCTGGGGTCCGGCCAGTCCACCATCGGCGGAACGCTGGCGCTCGAGACCATCGCTGCCGCCGTCATCGGTGGTGTGTCCCTGCGCGGTGGCGTCGGTCGCGCGGAGCTGGTGGCGCTCGCAGCGTTGTTCCTCGCGGTGATCGCCAATGCGATGAACCTGGTCCAGGTCGACAGCAAGTATCAGACGCTCGTGCTCGGTGCGGTGCTGATCCTGGCACTCGCCATCGAGCGGCTTCTGTTGAGAAAGCGGCAGGCATGAGCACCGGAACCAAGACGCAAGCCATCGCGGCATCCGGACTGTCGCTGAAGGAGATCCTGCTCGCCGCGCGCCTGCCGATCGCTATCCTGGTCACGCTCGCGCTGTTCGGCCTGGTCGAGCCACGCGTGCTGTCGTTTGCCAACTTCCGCAACATCGCGCTCCAGGCAAGCTATCTCGCTATCTTCGCCATGGCGCAGACCATGGTCCTGCTGACGCGCGGCTTCGATCTGTCGCTGGGCTATACCGTCTCGCTGGTCAGCGTCGTTGCGTCCATGGCGATGGTCGCGATGGGCGGTGGCGACGCGTCGATCTTCTACGGCGTCGGCGCTGCCGTTCTCGTTGCCGGTGCGATCGGTCTCGCCAATGGGCTGCTGATTGCCGGCATCGGCATCAACCCGCTGGTGACGACGCTCGGCGTGGCCAACATCGTGCTGGCCCTGGCCTCCACGATCAGCGGCGGCTTTCCCGTCACGGGTCTGCCCAAGAGCCTCAGCGCAGACTTCGCGCAGGGCTCGATACTCTCCATTCCGGTTCCGATCTGGGCTGCCGGCCTCGTGTTCATGCTGCTCTTCCTGACGCTCAAGGCGACACGGTTCGGCCGCAGCCTGTACATTGTGGGCGCCAATCCGAGGGCAGCCGTCGCGGCCGGTATCCGCACCGTGCCGGTGCTGGTGCTGGCCTACGTGCTGTGCGCGCTTCTTGCCGCGCTGGGGGCGCTGCTGCTCACCGCCCGCACCGGCTCCGGCGAACCCAATCTCGGCGGCAATCTCACGCTGGAGGCGATCGCTGCCGCGGTGGTTGGCGGCGTGCGCCTGTCGGGCGGCGAGGGCGGCGTCGGCGCGGCGGTGCTCGGCGCGCTGTTCGTCACCGTGCTTTCCAACGGCATGAACCTTGTCCAGATCGACGGCTATCTGCAGCAGATCTGCCTGGGCGTCATCATCATCGTCAGCCTGATCGTCAATCGCGACGAAGCCAGGCGCTGAGACTCACCAAACCTTTCGGGAACCTCGTATGGCATATCAAGTCTGCATCGACATTGGCGGCACCTTCACCGACTGCCTTGTCTCGAACAGCAAGGGTGAGATCGCCATCTTCAAATCGCCGACGACACCGGGCGAGTTCGAGAAGGGCTTCATCAATGTGCTGCACGTGACGGCTGCGGGGTATGGCCTCGACCCGGCTGATTTCATGAAGCAGATCGACCTCGTCGTGCACGGCTCGACGGTCTCGACCAACGCGCTGGTCGAGCGCAAGACAGTCAAGGTCGGCTTGGTGCTGAACGACGGCCACCAGGACATCCTCGTGCTGCGCGAAGGTCCGCGCAAGGGCGCGTTCCAGTGGCGCCTCAACTATCCCGATCCCTATGTGCCGCGCCATCTGACCAAGACGGTCGCCGGCCGCATTGATGCCCGCGGTCGCGAGCTGGAACCGCTGTCTCTGGATGGGGTCCGCAAGGCCGCAGCCGAGTTCCGCGACCTCGGCGTCGAGGCGATCGCGGTCGGCCTGCTGTGGTCGGTGGTCAACCCCGCGCATGAGCTCGCCGTGCGCGACATCCTGCAGCAAGAGCTTGCCGGCATTCCTGTGACGCTCAGCCATGAGATCAACCCGATGCCGCGCGAGTACAAGCGCATCATCGCGGCCGCCATCGATGCCTCGATCAATCCGATCGTGCGGACCTACATCGAAAAGCTGAAGACGGCGCTGGATGAAGAAGGTTTCGAGGGCGAATTGCTGCTTGCCAACTGCGTCGGCGGCATGATGCCGCTCGCCGACATGATCAGGAAGCCGATCTACAGCGTCATGTCGGGGCCGACGCTGGCGCCGATGGCGGCGCTGGCGCTCTCCGATGAGCCCGACATCATCGTCGGCGATATGGGCGGCACCACGTTCGACGTCTCGGCGCTACGCGACCACCAGATCATTGTCACGCCCGACAGCATGATCCATGACGATTCCCTCGGCATTCCCAAGGTCGACGTCCGTTCCGTGGGCGCCGGCGGCGGCTCGATCGCCTTCGTCGACGAAGGCGGGCTGCTGCGGGTCGGCCCGAGGAGCGCGGGCGCGCGGCCCGGTCCCGCATGCTACGGCCAGGGCGGCACCGAGCCGACGGTGACGGATGCCAATGTCGTGCTCGGCATCGTCGATCCGGACTATTTCCTCGGCGGCAAGATGCAGTTGAAGCGAGAACTGGCCGAGGCCGCCGTCGACAAGATCGCGACGCGGCTAGGCGTGTCGCGGCACGAGGCGGCCTACGCCATCTACACCACCAGCAACCACAACATGGTCGCGGCGATCGAGGAGATCACCGTTCGCGAGGGCATCAATCCACGCGACAGCTTCTTTGTCTGCGGCGGCGGCGCGACTGCCATCCACATCGCCGAGATGGCCGACATTCTGGGGCTCAAGCGCTACATGGTGCCGCGCTTCATGGCCGGGCTCAGCGCCTTCGGCGGCCTGATCTCCGATATCCGTTCCGAGGAAAGCGCGGTTCTGCTCACCTCGGACGCCGACTTCAACGCGGTCGGCATCAACGAAACGCTCAAGCGGCTGAAGCAGAAAGGCAACAACTTCCTCGCCGAGGCCGGCGTCACGCCGGAAAACCGGCAGTTCGAATTCTCCTTCCTCGGCCGCTACGAGTATCAGTCGTTCGAGATCGAGGTGCCCTTCGAAGCCATGGACGGTGCCGTGTCCGAAGGCGATCTGCCGGAGCTGGTCGAGGCCTTCCACAAGATGCATGAACGCATCTACTCGATCCGCGCCGACAACGATGTGGTCGAATTCACGGCCTGGAAACTGCGCGCCATCGGCAAGCGCTCCGGCCAGGACATCTGGCAGAAGAACACGCTTCCCGATCAGGTCGGCACGATCGACCAGAAAGCCAGCCGCGGCATCTACCAGCAGGAAAGCGGGCGCGTCGAAACCGTGCCGGTCTACGATCTGGCGCGACTGGGCGCCGGCGCGCAGCTCGCCGGACCATGCCTGGTCGAGGCCGAGACCTTCACCGCCTACCTCAAGAACCAGCATCAGGGCGAAATCGACCGCTACGGCAATCTGGTCGTCAATGTCGCCTAGTTCAACAACCGCACAAGGGAACGACCCTATGGATACCATCAACAGGCTCGAGCTCGACGTCGCCGACCGGCGGGTCGACCCTTTCCTGATGTCGGTTCTCAAGAGCCGCTTCGAGGCGATCGTGCGCGAGATGACGCTGGTCGTCATGCGTGCCAGCCGCTCGGCGGTGATCAAGAACGCGCGCGACTTCTCCTGCGCCATCCTGACCTACGACCACAAGCTGGTCTCGGTCGAGGACGCCCTGCCGATCCATGTGATGTCGATGGACATGGCGACGCGGCCGCTGACCGACCTCTTCGACGACATCACGCGCGGCGACATCTTCCTCAACAACTGTCCCTACACCGGCGGCACGCACCATGCCGACCTGATCATGGCGATGCCGGTGTTCTTCGAAGGCGAGCCCTTGTTCTGGGTCGTGGCGCTGTCGCATCACGCCGATACCGGCGCGCCGGTGCCGTCGACCTATCTGCCCTTCGCCAAGAACATCTTCGAGGAAGGTTTGCACTTCCCATGCGTGCGGGTGGCGCAGAATTACGAGGAGAAGAAGGACATCCTGCGCATCGGCACGATGCGCAACCGCGTGCCGGACATGTGGCTGGGCGACGTGCGCGCGCAGATCGGCGCATGCCGCACCGGCGAGCGCCGCATCGGTGAATTGTTCGCGCGCTACGGGCGCGACACGATCCTGGGCTTCGTCGAGGACTGGTTCGACTATGGCGCTCGCTGCGCCAAGGCGGCCATCGCCAAGCTGCCGGCCGGCAGCTACAGCTATGAAACGCGCCACGACCCCGTGCCCGGCGTCGCCGACGAGGGCATTCCGGTGCGGATCACCATCAATGTCGATCCAGACAAGGGCGAAATCGTCGTCGACGTGCGCGACAACATCGACAACGTGCCGGGCGGCCTCAACCTCTCGGAGAACACCGCCACCGGCTCGTGCCGCATCGGCGTCTTCAACAATCTCGACGAGAGCATTCCTCACAATGAGGGCGCCAAGTCGCAGATCAAGGTGCTGCTGCGCGAGGGGAGCGTCGTCGGCAAGCCGAAATATCCGGTGGGCACGTCGGTCGCGACCACCAATGTCAACGACCGGCTGATGATCGCCGGCAACTGCGTCTTCTCGCGCATGGGCGCCCCTTACGGACAGGCCGAAAGCGGTTCGCATCTTCCGGCCGGTGTCGGCGTCATCTCCGGCCAGGACCCGTTCAAGAACGGCAAGTCCTATGTCAACCAGGTCTTCGTCGGCTATGCCGGCGGCGGCGCCCGCCATGGCTATGACGGCTGGCTGACCTATTGCGGCCCGGCCAATGCCGGCCTCATCCAGCTCGACTCCGTCGAGGTCGACGAATCGATGTATCCGATCGTCATCGAGCGGCGCGGCGTCCTTCCCGGCTCGCAAGGGTTCGGCGAATTCGAGGGCGCACCCGCCACGGGCGGCGTCTTCTACCCTCTCGACCACGACATGATGATCGTCTACGCCGCCGACGGCACCAGTTTCCCGCCACGCGGCGTGCTGGGCGGCGGCGACGGCAAGGAGAGCGAGACAATCAAGCTCAGGAGCAGCGACCGGATCGTGCTGCCTGCCTTCAGCGAGGAGACGATCGAGGACGGCGCCAAGATCGAGTTCACGGCTTGCGGCGGCGGGGGCTACGGCGATCCGCTGCAGCGCGACCCGAAGCGGGTCGCGGCGACAGTCAATCGCGGCTGGCTGAGCCGCGAGGACGCCGGTTCGGTCTATGGCGTCGCCCTGAAGGACGCGGCGGAGCCTGGACTGCTGGCCGTCGACGAGGCCCACACCGCCACGCTTCGCGCCAGCCGGCGCTGAACGGCGAGAGACTGGCCGGCATCTCCCGGGATTGCTCCCGGGGGGTAGCGGCCACCGGCCAAAGCAATTCCAGGAAAAATTCCCGGGAAAGCGCGCAAGCGCTTTCCCTTGGGAATTGCGTCAAAGCAAA
>NZ_JBAZUD010000034.1:0-36503 GCF_041661565.1 Mesorhizobium sp. | reverse complement strand
GCGACCAGCCTTGTCAGTCGAGCACGGAGACGATCGCCTTGGCGAGTTCATCCATGCGGTCCTCGGGCAGGCCCGCCACGTTGATGCGGCTGTCGCCGACCATGTAGACGCCGTGCTCGTCGCGCAGCCGCTCGACCTGTGCTTCCGTAAGACCCAGGCGGGAGAACATGCCGCGATGGCTGGCGACGAAGTCGAAGCGGTCGGAGTTGGACTGCCGGCGCAGCGCTTCGGCGAACTGCACACGAAGCCTCAGCATGCGCAAGCGCATCTCTTCTAGTTCGGCTTCCCAGTCGGCCCGCAATGCGTCGTCTTCCAGCACGATGCGCACGGCGGCAGCACCATGGTCCGGCGGCATCGAATACATGGCGCGCGCCGCCGAAAGCATTTGGCTCATCGCGACGTCGGCCTGGGCGCCATCCCTGGCCAGGATTATCGCTGAGCCGACGCGGTCGCGGTAGACGGCGAAATTCTTCGAACAGCTGGAGGCGACGACCATTTCAGGCACCTTGGCGGCCAGAAGCCGCAGGCCGAGGGCGTCGGCCTCCAGGCCATCGCCGAAGCCCTGGTAGGCAATGTCGACGAACGGCAGCAGGCCGCACTCGACGACCAGATCGGTAACCGCCTGCCACTGCGCCGCGTCCAGATTGGCGCCGGTCGGGTTGTGGCAGCAGCCATGCAGCATCACCACGTCGCCGCTGGTGGCCGTCCGCAGCGCCGCCAGCATGTCGTCGAAACGGACGGCACCCGAAGCGGCATCGAAATAGGGATATTCGCGGATTTGCAGGCCAGCGGCACGCATCACCGGCATGTGGTTCGGCCATGTCGGATCCGACAGCCAGACCGTTGCGTCCGAGCGCGTGCGCTTGAGCAATTCGGCGACCAGGCGCAGCGCCCCGGATCCGCCAGGCGCCTGCGCGGCGCGGATACGCGTCATGTCCGCCATCGGCCCGAAGGCCAGCTTGGCCATCGCGGTGTTGAAAGCGGTATCGCCGGCGAGGCCGAGATAGGTCTTTGTGTCCTGGCCCTGCAGCAGCCGCTTCTCCGCCTCGCGCACGGCGCGCATGACAGGGGTCTTGCCGTCGCGATCTTTGTAGACGCCGACACCGAGGTCGACCTTGTCTGGACGGGGATCCGCACGATAAAGGCCGATCAAGGCCAGGATCTTATCGGCGGGAGCTGGCTGCAGGTCTTCGAACATCGCTATGGTTCCGTTGGCGCGGCGGATTGATACGCAAATCGGACGTGATGCACCAGCGGTTTCAATCACGCCAAAGCTAATGGCGTACGTCTGACGATCATCTGCAGTGGCGAACCGCGCGAAAGAAAACTGGCGGCGCCGGGATTAAAATCCCCACATGCTCCGTAAACAGGGCATGAAACGGTCGATGCCACGCTTTGACATCATAGGACAGCTCGGGTCTCTGCGCCGCTACGCACGTTCCTTGACGCGTGACGGCACTGACGCGGAGGACCTCGTGCACGACGCGCTGGTCCGCGCCTATGAACGGCGTGGCACCTTCCGCGCGGGCGGCGACCTGCGCGCCTGGCTGCTGTCGATCGTCCACAACGCCTTCATCGATCGCATGCGATCGCGCCGCTCGGAAGCAGCGCGGATCGAGCAGGCGGCTCACCTGGCCGACAGCAGCACGCCGCCGCCGCAGGAACATTCGTTGCGGCTGGCGCAGGTGCGCCAGGCCTTTTTCAACCTGCCGGAAGAGCAGCGATCGGCGCTGCACCTCGTCGCCATCGAGGGGCTGTCCTACCAACAGGCCGCCGCTGCCAGCGGCGTGCCGCTTGGCACGCTGATGTCACGCATCGGCAGGGCGCGGGCCGCTTTGCGCGAAATGGAGGACTCTGGTCCTTCGAAGTCGAAAAATCACCTCAGGGTCGTGGGAGGTCCGTCATGACTGCAAGCGTCGATCCCGTGACCGATGCCGATCTCGACGCCTATGTCGACGACCAGCTGGACGCCACCCGCCGCATCGAGGTCGAGGCTTTCCTGTCGGCCCGGCCCGAAACGGCGGCGCGCGTGATGTCGGACCTTAGAACCCGCGACGAGTTGCGCGTCGCGCTCGCCGATTCGAAGGGCATGGCGCGGCCGGCAACCGCCGAAGCCGCGCGACGGCTGGAGAGGGGGCTTGCCCGGGGTCGTGTCTTCGGCGCGCTACAGCGCGCGGCCACGGTTGCGCTTCTCGTGGGTGCCGGCTGGCTGGCCAACGGCATCATCGGACCGATGTCGGTGACCAAGGTCGTCGCCTCGCCGCAACCACCTGCCTATGTCGACGAGGCGGTGCGGGCACACAGGACGACGCTGGTGCGCGAGACCATGCCGTCGCAGCCAGAGGCGCCCAACTACAACGCCGGCGAAATCCGCGCCGCGACAGCCATCGTCATGCCAAGCCTGCCAGCAGACTGGAAGGTTCGCGATGTGCAGATCTATCCGTCGCGCTTCGGCCCCAGCGTCGAGGTGGCGGTAGATACCAAGGACATGGGCCTGGTCTCGCTGTTTGCCATTCGTCCGGGCACCTTCGACGTCGTCAAGCCGGCCGTGGCGCCCTCGGGCGACATTTCATCGGCCTATTTCCAGATCGGCGAGGTCGCCTACGCGGTCGTCGGGCATAGCGACGTAAGAGACCTCGACCACGCCGCCGAGACGCTTGCCAAGACGCTTTACTGATCGGTCCACAAAGGAGACTTCAAATGAACACACCCAATCTGGGATATCGAGTTGGTTCCGGCGCAAGGGCCGGCGCCGTCTATGACGAAGGCCTGCGCCAGCACATGCTGCGCGTCTACAATTACATGGGTGTTGGCCTGGTGGTCACCGGCCTGATCGCCTTCCTGGTGTCGTCAACGCCGGCGCTCTACGTTCCGATCTTCTCCAGCCCGCTGAAATGGGTGGTGATGCTGGCGCCGCTCGCCTTTGTCCTGCTGTTCTCGTTCAAAATGCAGACCATGTCGGCGGCCAGCGCCCAGGCGATGTTCTGGGCCTTCTGCGCGGTGATGGGTGTGTCGATGGCGTCTGTCTTTCTCGTCTTCACCGGAACCAGCATCGCCCGGACCTTCTTCATCGCCGCCACCATGTTCGGCGCCACCAGCCTCTACGGCTACACCACCAAGCGGGACCTGACCCAGTTCTCGTCCTTCCTGATCATGGGCCTGATCGGCGTGGTGATCGCCAGCGTCGTCAACATCTTCCTTGGCTCGACAGCACTGCAGTTTGCCATCTCGGTCATCGGCATCGCCGTCTTCATCGGCCTGACCGCCTGGGATACGCAGACGATCAAGGAACAGTATGCAGAGAATTTCGACAGCGAATCACGCCAGAAGCTGGCCGTCTTCGGCGCCTTCTCGCTGTATCTGAACTTCATCAACATCTTCCAGCTGCTGCTGAATTTCACCGGCGAACGCGAATGACGACTGTCCGCTGTGGGCAAGGGCGAGGATTTTCGCCCTTGACGCGGAGAGGTGGCCGGAGGGAAACCTCCGGCCACAATTCGTTCCGGCAGGGCCGGCCGCATCTTGAGTCGCCGGGCGCTTTTGCTACTCTGCTGTCATCGACCCAACAGCACGCGAGGATCTGTGGCAGACAGCCAGACGCTTCATGGCGACGGCATATCGGCTGTCATAGTCGGGCAGGGTGCCGAGCTGGTGTCCCTGCGGGACGCGCGCGGCCTCGAGTTTCTGTGGCAGGCCGGGCCGGAATGGCGGCGCCACTCTCCTGTGCTGTTTCCGATCGTCGGCCGGCTCAAGGGCGATGCGCTGCGGCATCGGGGCCGGACCTATCCGATGTCGCAGCACGGGTTCGCGCGTGACAAGCCCTTTGCGTGGGCGGAGAGGAGTTCTAGATCCTGCACGCTGGTTCTCACCGACGATGCCGACACCCGCACGCATTACCCGTTCGCCTTCCGGCTCGCGGTGACTTACACGCTGGAGCGCCAGCAACTTGGCGTGGCGTTCGAGATCAGCAACACCGGCGATGAGCCGCTGCCGGCATCGATCGGAGCGCATCCGGCGTTCAACTGGCCGCTGCTGCCGGATCTGGCCAAGACGGATTACCAGCTAACGTTTGCCGATAATGAGCTGGCGCCCATCCGCCGACTGAAGGACGGCCTGCTGTTGGCCGCGCCGCAGCCAACGCCTGTGCAAGGCAAGACCCTCGAACTTTCCGAGCGACTGTTCGACGAGGACGCCATCATCCTCGACCGACCCGCCAGCACCAGCGTCCGCTATGCAGCCGGCCACGGTCCGGCAGTCGAGATGTCGTGGCAGGGCTTCCAGGAGTTGGGCATCTGGTCGAAGCCTGGCGGCGCGCCGTTCCTGTGCATCGAACCCTGGCACGGCATTGCAAGCCCGTTGGACTTCGATGGAGACTTCATCGACAAGCCGGGGGTGATGCTGGTCGAACCCGGCGCGACGCGCGCGCTCAGCTATCAGATCCGGTTGAGCCAACAGCCTGGATGATCGGCTCGCTATATGAGGTCACCCACCGGCGTATCAGAAAGTCGCATAAGATAGATTATGGAACTTATGGATCGAGTTGATCTGCAGAATTGGCGATGTTTTTCATCGGCTTGAGCGTTCGATACGCTCTGCCACAGCCATTCAGATCCTTAGATCCTCGTGTTGGACGCAAGAAGATGTGGTACGCCGTTCCTGTGTCGGAGCCTTCCAATCGTTTCCGATCCATCACTCTGTCGGATAAGGCAGTTCGATTATCATTCCATCATAGGCCGGCTCGACCTTCGCCGGCGTCTCGGTCATGACCGTGGCGTAGTCCAGCGGCACGTGCATATGAGTCAGCACGGCATGGTTCGGCGCCAGTTGTTCGATCCAGCCGAGCGCCTGGCCGAGTGAAAGGTGGCTCGGATGCGTCCTGTATTGCAGCGCGTCGATGATCAGCACGTCGAGGCCGCGCAGCCGGTCCGCGGTGGTCTCAGGAAAATCGCTGATGTCAGGGCAATAGGCCAGTCCGCCGATGCGGAAGCCGAGCGATATGATGTCGCCGTGCACCTGCGGCAGCGGCTCAAGGGCGAGGGCACCCCCCTCTCCTTCGATGACCACCGGTCTCGCGTGGCTGATGATGTGAGGGTTGACGATGGGCGGATAAGAGCTGGCGGCCGGTGTCTCGAAACAATAGCCGAAAGCCTGTCGCAGCCTCGCCATTGTCGGCTCATCGGCATGGACATTTATCCGGTGGCGCTGATCGAGCACGAAGCCGCGCAGATCATCGATGCCGTGGATATGATCGGCATGCGGATGCGTGTAGACGACCGCGTCAATGCGCCGGACCGACGCCATCAGCATCTGCTGGCGAAAATCCGGCCCGGTATCGATCACGACGGTCGTGCGGGCGCCATTGCTCGCGATCCGCTCGATCAGGACGGAGGCACGCATGCGCCGGTTCTTGGGATTGTGCGGGTCGCAATTGCCCCAGTCGCCGGTGATGCGCGGAACGCCTGGCGACGAGCCGCAGCCGAGAATGGTGACGCGCAGCCGGTCCGCCATGGCTCAGGCGCTTTGCTCGACGGGGCGCGGCATCTTGCGGAAAAGACGAAAGAAATTGTTCGTCGTCAGGTCTGCGATTTCGGCCTCGCCGACGCCGATCGTCTCGGCCAGGACCTTGGCTGTGTGCGTAACATAGGCAGGCTCGTTGCGCTTGCCGCGAAATGGGATGGGCGCCAGATAGGGCGCGTCGGTCTCGACCAGAAGGCGGTCACGCGGCACATCGGCCGCGATGGCGCGCAGTTCGTCCGAATTTTTGAAGGTGAGTATGCCCGAGAATGAGATGTAGCCGCCGAGTGCGACTCCGATTTCGGCCAGCCGGCGTCCGGACGAAAAACAGTGCAGGATGAAGGGGAAGGCCCCCTTTCCTGTTTCATTCTCGAGGATGGCGGCCATGTCGTCATCGGCATTGCGCGCATGGATGACCAGAGGTAACCCGGTCTCGCGCGCCGCGGCGATGTGATTGCGAAAACCTTGCGCCTGCGCGTCGCGTGGCGCCTTGTCGTAGAAGTAATCCAGCCCGGCCTCGCCGATCGCTACTACTTTCGGATGGGCCGCGAGGCGGATTAGATCGGCCGCCGTGACGTCGAGCTCTTCGTCGGCGTTGTGCGGGTGGGTGCCGGCCGAGCAGTAGACGGCATCGAAAGCCTCGGCGATTTCAAGGAGTTGCTGGAAGCGTTTCACGCGCGTCGAAATCGTCACCATGCGCCCGACACCGGCGGCGATGGCGCGGGCGACGATGGCCGTCCGCTCCTCGGCGAAATCTGGAAAATCCAGATGACAATGGCTGTCGACGAGCATCAGACGTCCACGCCCGGCTGTTCGACATAGCGCGGGAACACGCCCTCCGGGGCGGGCAAGGCGGTGCCAGGCACCAGCGCGTAGTCCGCGTGGACGTGCGCGAACTCACGCTCGCCAGCCGGCACCGCAAGCAGGTCTAGCAGTTTCGCGGCCGAACCCGGAACGAAAGGCTGGCACAGCAAGGTCACGCGCCGGACGACTTCGGCGGTTGTCCACAGCACGGTTTCCATACGCGCCGGGTCGGTTTTCCGGAGCGCCCATGGCGCCTGTCCGGCGAAGTAACGATCGGCTTCCGCGACGACTTCGAAGATCGCCGCCAGGGCAAGATGGATCCCCTGCCCGGCCATCGCCTTGCGCGCCATTGTCAGCGCTTCCACGGCCTGGTCCAGGATTGCACTGTCGGCCTCGGTCAGGTCGCCGCGCCGTGGCACCGCGCCGCCGCAGTTCTTGGAGATCATCGATAGCGAGCGCTGCGCCAGATTGCCGAGGCCATTGGCAAGATCGGCATTGGTGCGGTTGACGATGGCTTCATGGCTGTAGCTGCCGTCGTTGCCGAACGGCACCTCGCGCAGGAAGAAGTAGCGCACCTGGTCGAGACCATAGTGTTCGACCATCGCGAATGGATCCACGACGTTGCCAACCGATTTCGACATTTTCTCGCCGCGGTTGAACAGGAAGCCATGCGCGAAAACGCGCTTTGGCAACTCGATGCCGGCCGACATCAGAAAGGCCGGCCAATAGACCGCATGGAAGCGGACAATGTCCTTGCCGATGATGTGCGTGGCCGGCCAATAGCGCCATTGCTCCGCCTTCGTGTCGGGATAGCCGGCGGCGGTGATGTAATTGGTCAAGGCGTCGACCCAGACATACATCACATGCTTGTCGTCGCCCGGCACCGGCACACCCCATTTGAAGGTCGTGCGCGAGATCGACAGATCCTTCAGCCCGGATTTGACGAAGCTGAGCACCTCGTTGCGGCGCTCGGTCGGACCGATAAAGTCGGGCTGGTTTTCGTAAAGCGCCAGCAATTTGTCCTGATAGGCGGAAAGCCTGAAGAAGTAGCTTTCTTCCTCGTTCCATTCGACCGGCGAGCCCAGCGGTTCGCGGCGTACGCCGTCTTCGCCGAGCGTCGTCTCGCCTTCGTCGAAATAGGCTTCCTGGCGAACCGAGTACCAGCCGCTATAGCGGTCGAGATAGATGTCGCCATTGGCGGCCATCGCTTTCCAGATTGCCTGGCAGGATTCATAGTGGCGCGGCTCGGTCGTGCGGATGTACTCGTCATTCGAGCCGCCCATTGCCTCGGTCATCGCGCGGAAAACCGCCGAATTGCGGTCGGCCAGCGCCAGAGGCGTTATGCCTTCCTTCTCGGCCGTCTGCTGCATCTTCAGGCCATGTTCGTCGGTGCCAGTCAGGAAGAAGACGTCCTTGCCGTCCAGCCGCTGGAATCGGGCCAGCGCGTCGGTTGCAATGACCGTATAGGCATGGCCGATATGCGGCTTGCCATTCGGATAAAAGATCGGGGTGGTGATGTAGAATGTGTCGCGTGACATGAGTGAACCGTCATGAACGTCTGAATGGAAGGCGTGGCGGTGGATATCGCATCGGGGCGGCGATTGCCATCCCAAGCCGGCGGCCCGTCACATTCGCATTGCAGAATTCAGGCGGTCGATCATGGTCAAGGCGTGCTGCTTCTTGTCGAGATTGTAGGTATCGTTTTCAGATATAGCGTCCAGCGCCTCATGCCAAGTGTCCGAAAGGATCTTGGCTCGGGCCAGGTCTCCCGCGAGCGCTGCCTCGCTCGCCGCCTCCGACAACAGCTCCAGCGCCCGGCGGTTGAAGATGTCGAACTGGATCGCCTGGTCGCGGCCGGCGACTGCCTCGGCAAGGCGGAACGCTCCGCCCGTGTCACCTTTCCTTCCGGCCACTAGGGCGTCCAGCGTCGAGGCGATCTCCAGGCCGCCATACTGCGTCAACAGGATTGCGTTGCGCGCGCTGCCCCCTGCCCGCTCGACCAGCGCGGCGCGCGCCGCCGGATCGTCGGGCGGTGGAGGCTCGATGGTTTCCAGCACTGCCATCAGGTCTCCCGCGTCGAGCGGCGTCAGGCGTACGACCTGGCAGCGCGACCGGATCGTCGGCAGCAGGCTGCCCGGCGCATGGACGATCAGGATGAACAGCGTGCGTGCAGGCGGCTCTTCAAGATTCTTCAGCAAGGCATTGGCCGCATTGGTGTTCATGTCGTCTGCCGGATCGACGATGACGACCCTGTAGCTGCCGTCATGCGAGGTCAGCGACAGGAAACGGTTGACCTTGCGGATTTCATCGACGGTGACGACGGTCTTGAAGCTCTTGGTCTTGTCGTTCAGCGGACGGGTCAGATGCAGCACGCCCGGATGCGCGCCGGTGGCGATCTGGCGAAAAAGCGGCGAGGCTGGATCGGGGATGGCAAGGGTCTCCGGCGCCCGCGCGAAATCCGGGTGCTTCAGCAGATGATGCGCGAGATGGAAAGCCAGCGTCGCCTTGCCTATGCCGAGAGGTCCAGCCAAGATCAATGCGTGCGGCAACTTTCCCGATTGATACGCGGCCGCCAGCATCCCGGCCGCCTGTCGATGTCCGGTCAGACGCGGCGTTTCGGATGGCTCGGGCACGCCGTCCAGCGTGTCGTGCTGTTCGGGGGCGATGCGTTCGAAGATCATGCCGGCGTTGCCCGCCTGTTGGTTTCCGGGGTAATCGCTTCCAAGGCGGCGAACACTGCGGCGGTGACGACGTCCTCGACCGTAGCGGGATCGGCGGACGCGTCGATGACGATGCAGCGCCGGGGTTCCGCCGCAGCGATCGCCAGAAAGGCCTCCCTTCGAGCCTGATGAATCGCCAGCGTTTCCTTCTCGAAGCGGTCGGCATCGGCATCCGCGCCGCGACGCAGCGTAGCGCGCCTGAGGCCCTCGACCGGGTCGATGTCGAAGATCAGTGTCATGTCGGGCATCATGCCATTGATCGCAACCTGCTCCAAAGTGTTCATGAACACCGGGTCGATGCCACCGGTTACCCCCTGGTAGACCCGTGAGGAATCCAGAAAACGATCACAAAGCACGATAGAGCCGCGTTCGACCGCCGGCCGGATGACCTGCTCGACATGGTCGGAGCGCGCGGCGGCGAAAAGCAGCGCCTCCATCTTCGGCCCGAACGGTTCGGCGGCGCCGGAGAGCAGCACATGCCGTACCGCTTCGGCGCCCGGTGAGCCACCCGGCTCGCGCGTGACGACGACATCGTATTTCTTGGCGCGCATCTTCCTGGCCAGCCGCTCGATCTGCGTCGACTTGCCCGCGCCTTCGCCGCCTTCGAAGGTGATGAAAAAACCTCGCGCCAATCGTAATGCCTCTTGCCCGCGCCCCAGTCGACTGTAGCGCATGAGCCTGAGAACCGGAAAACGGTTTTCGTCGCCGCTCACGCGCGAATCGAGCACTCAAGGTGTCAATGCGCACCCACCCGGAATGCGCGGAGCCCTGATAGCCCTGCATCCGGAAAAGGTCCACGGTCCTAGCGCAGCCAGCCGACCGCAAGTTCCTTGGCAGCGTCAAGCGCACGCTGGGGCAGCGTTCCGACGCCGATCGATTCGGCAGCGAACAGCGGCGTTTCCTGGCTCAGCGTATCGCCGATCCAGACGCGTAAAGCCCCTACCGGCTGCCCGGCCTCGACGGGCGCCGCCACCGGGCCATCGTAAACGATCCTGGCCGTCAGCTTGTCGCGGTTGGTGATGGGTAGGAAGATAGCGATCGGGCCCCTGGCTTTCAGTGTCACGCCGGATTTCGCGCCGCCGAAGACCTGGGCTTCGCCGACGACCTCGTCCTTGGCGAAGATCTCGGTCTTCTCGAAGGAGCGAACACCCCAGTCGAGCAGCTTTCGCGCTTCCTCGGCGCGCTCCTTGTCGTTGGCCAGCCCACTCATCGCCGCGATCACTCGTGCGCCATTGTGGTTGACCGACCCCACGATGCCGAAGCCGGAGGCCTCGCTTGCGCCGACAGCCAGGCCATCGGCGCCGATATCCATCCCCAGAAGCGGATTGCGGTTCCTCTGGGTAATCTTGTTCCAAGTAAAGTCCTTCTGGCTGTAATAGCGGTAGAGATCCGGATAATCACGCCAGAGATGCAGCGCCAGGAGCGTCAGTTCGCGCACGGTCGTGCGCTGCCCGTCCGCCGGCAATCCGGTCGAATTGACGAAGATCGACGTCTTGAGACCGATCTGGCGGGCGCGCTCGGTCATCTGCGCAGCAAAATTGTCTTCGGAACCGGCCATGCCTTCAGCGATGACGATGCAGCCGTCATTGGCAGCCTGAACGGTAACGCCCTGAACAAGGTCTTCGATCCTGATCGCTGATTTGAGCTTGGCGAACATCGTCGATGTTCCCGATGGGGCGCCGCCCTTGCGCCAGGCGTTTTCACTCACCACGAATGTATCGTCGAGCGTCAGGCGTTTGGATTTCAAGGCGTTGAAAACGACTTCCATCGTCATCAGCTTGGCCATCGAGGCCGGCTGGATCGGCTTGTCGGCATCCTTCGAAAACAGCACCGTTCCGGTCTCGGCGTCGATCATGAAGGCCTGGGCCGCCTTCGTTTCGAAGAGTTGCGCCCGGGCCGGAGCCATGGGCACTAGCAACAGGCAAAAAACCATAAGCCCGGCGAAAGGCCGGCATAAGCGAAGCGGCATGAAATTCGACCCATTGGCCGGAAAGTCCGGCAAGCCCGCGAAAACTATCGGGCTTTTTCCGCGACGGATCAACCGTGCGGCGCCAATTGGGCCTGGCTTGCGGTCAGTTCCGCACAGCCAGTGCATCCGGCGCGCCATGCGACCACGCCGCCTGCAGCAGTTCGTCGAGATTGCGATGGCCGTCGGGATAGAGATTGACCGAATACCAGTCCTTGCCTTCGAGATTCGAGCGCTGGATCTCGGTCTTGCCGAATTCGGCGAGCTGCGTGGCGACACGCTTGGCTTCGACCGCATCCTCGAAGGAACCGGCAGCGACATAGGCCGTAGACGGAGTGGCTGCGGGCGCCTGCCGCTGCCGAGACTGAAGCATATCCGACGGCGACATACCGTCACCGCCCAGTGCCGCGAAGACCTCGGAAGCCCGATGCACCGGCTCATCGGCGTAGGACAGCGACGCCACGGCGAATGGCGATTGCGGAGGCAGGGCGATTTCAGGACGCTGGGGCACGATCGGGCCGAAATCAGGCAGCGCCACATCGCCATAGGCCTGAGTCTGTGCCGACATGACCGGCTGAGCCTCGCCCGAAGAGGTCAACTGGCCCGGAAACGGCACCGCGGCGGCGCCGGCCGGCAGGCTGGGCGACGGGCCATTCATGGCGACCATGACACCGGTCGGCAGGCCATCCGACGGATCCGGTATTCTGTTTCCAGGGTGGTAGGAGGCCATCAGATACTTGTCGTCGTCGCCGTCGAGCGGCGCCCGGCCGACATATTCGACCTTCACCTGGGCGGTGCCGATGTTGGCATAATCGAGCATCTGAGCGGCGCGCTCCGACACATCGATGATGCGACCGTCATGATACGGGCCACGATCGTTGACGCGAACAATGACCGAGCTGCCGGTCTTTAGATTGGTGACGCGGGCATAGCTAGGCAGCGGCATGGTCGGGTGCGCCGCCGTCAGATGCGTCATGTCGTAGACTTCACCATTGGCGGTGAGCCGGCCGTGAAAGGCATCGCCATACCAGGAGGCCAGGCCGACCTTGGCGTAATTCTTGTCTTCCTTGGGGTAATACCACTTGCCGCGCACCTGATAGGGCTTGCCGAGCTGGTCGCGGCCACCGCCCCGCTGTATGCGCCCGTCCTTCAAGAAAACGCGCGGGCTTGCCTTCACGCCATATTCGGATTCGGCGAAATATTCCTTGGAGCGGGTCTTCTTGTAGACCATCCCTTTCGGCTCGGGCTGCGACGCACAAGCCGCCAGCATGCCGGCAGAGATGGCGAACAACGCGACCGTGGCAGCGCGACGAAGACACGGGGGCGTCATAGCCTGCATGTTAAAGATGTCCCCTAAAGTCTCACCAAAGACAACGCCGCCTGCCAATCGGAAGAGTGAAAGCCTCACACGACTGGCACAACGGCCTGTACCCCGATCCTTGTGCGCAGGAATTGCTTATCACGGTATTAACCAATTGTGGCTGGAACCGGGCAAGATTGTGACATGGCGGTCGGCTCTGGGCGCTCTGAAAATTCACGATTTTTCGTGGCTCATGATGCTTGCCCTGACGCTTCGTGTCGCAATCGCCGTTCGCGTCCTCGGGCAGATGGATCACGGTTGACAGGTCTTTGCCGGGCGCACTAGAGCAATAGGACGCGACTGCCGGAGGAATGGCCGAGCGGTTTAAGGCACCGGTCTTGAAAACCGGCGTGGGTGCAAGCTCACCGTGGGTTCGAATCCCACTTCCTCCGCCATATGCCGTTGATTTTATTGATTAATCTATCTTTTTTACCATCTTGCGCATAAGGTCGCGGACAATCTGATTTGGAGAGCGGCAGCATGATCAAGCCCGTGATCTTGAAAAATTCAGTAGTCGAATTAACTTCGGTCGGCATCTTCGGCTTCCTGGCCGGCGGTGTTTCATGCCTCTTCTTGGCTGACCACCTGGCCGCAACGCCTGAATACGCCACTTTGCTTAGCGGGTTCGGGGGGGCGATCCTGGGTTCAGTGATAAGTGCCTGGGTGGCTTTTGTTCTAGCCAAACAGACAGCAGCCGACGCGCATGAGCGCGAGGTCGGGGCAAGTGTCGCGACGCAAAAATCTTATGTCGTTCGCTTGATGGTGAAGGCCTCTCTCGTATTGAGTGACGTGAATGCGATTAAGAGATCGATCGAAGAATCTCTTTCCGAAGCCAATGAACTCGGTCTGACTGACCAACCCCTATGGAAGCGTGTGCTGCCGATGGTCGGGCGGTCCCAGACGTTTGATATTGACCCTGCAGAATTGTCGCCAATCATGGCCGCCAAAGACAACGAGTTGATGCAGTCGACCGTGACGCTTTTTTTGCAGCACCGCAATCTGGTAGAGGCGGTAAGGATGTACAGCGAACTTCGTGTTAGCGTTAAGCAGATTTTACGGAGCCATCATCTAGCGTCACATGATGGGGTGATCACAACAGCCTTAACGCAAGAGCAGGCGGCGGAGCTTCTGCCTTATGAGGTCGAGCTCGATTCTTTATTGAAGAACATCCGAGAGAACCTGCCGACCTTGATCAAAATGGCGGAACAGGTCACTTTTGGCATCGGGCCGGCAATGCGAAAGTTCTTGGGCGATGATGGCATCCCCTCATTTGCCCCGAAGACTCCAGGTTGAAAGCCCGCCGCCGCTAGGCAACGGGCTCGTCTTTGGCGTCACCTTGCTTAAACCCTGGCGACGCGAAATTGAGCCTGTCGGCACGAAGTCCCAAATCCGGTTGGGACCAGCCGATTGATGAAAATCTTCCCGTAGACGTCCAGCTTTGCTGCTAAGTCATTTGCTTCCTCGATGAACCTGTGAAGACATTCCACGTGAATCCATTCGTCGCCCTCCGGAGGCGTCTCGACAAAGGTCGGAAGCAAAGGCTCGATGAACTTCAAAACGCATGAACTGACCCGCAAAACCGCGATTCAATTAGCCTGCGCTGGAAATGGTTCCTGAACTTTTACCGGTAGGACATGAATGTGTTTAGATCGCTTGGGCCTCTCTTGCTACCACCAACCGAACCAGACCCCCCACCCGTGAACGATGCCGATCGGAAAGAATATCGCGCCAGCGATCAAGAAGCCCCAAAGTTGGCCGGTAAAGCAAACGTAGAGATGTGTTGCCCAGCCAGCAAATGTCGCAATCATAATCGCGACCCCGAAAATGCTTGAAAAGAATTGCCCCATTGCCCCCTCCCTGGTGGAGACGGCAATAGAACATCGATTGGTACTCTCAACAAGCCTCGCAGAGCGCTTGCTATCAGCTTCCGGTTACGTGATGGTGGAATGGGGTTTTGGGGGGAGTTGTATGCGTACATTTATCTGGTTAGGTATCGCTCTTTTGAGCGCTACGGATGCCATGGCGCAATCATTTTCTTGCTCAATGGGTCGACCATCTTGCGTTGATTACAGCGACAAGATTGTGCGTCGAGACGCGCAATGCTTCGATAGCTACACCTGCTTTCCAGGCGGGTTTGTATGTAAGTCGGACATGGATGAGCTCTCAGAAAAGGCCAGGCGCATCGCCCAAGGCTATGATGACCTGCGGCAATGCCTAAGCCGTGCCTCCGACATGAGCGGTGTCGCGAGCTGTGTCAGCCGGGATAATCTGAATAGCTTTAGGTGACTAGGGTGCAATTAGGGATGAGGATACATCTCGCGCGGAGGGGGCTGAATTGCGTGAAACTGGGCTGAAGACCGCGACAGCGAAAATGGCTGGCGCTGTTATGGCCATGCTGGCTTTATCGGGCTGCGATGATGTTTTCGGCTGGCGGCCGGAAGCCCACTGCTTCGCCGTCACGCCGGGGAACGGGAACCAACCTTTTGCGCCTATAATGGTAGATGCTTGCACAGGGCAAACCTGGATCCTTGTCAAAATCAGAAATGGTGAAAAGCCGGAAGATGGCTACACCTATCAATGGTTCAATATTGAGCGCTACGATAGCCTCCATCCGTCACTGGTCGGGGGCTAGAGGGAGAGGAAATGCTTAGGACCATAGCAGCGGCACCGCTTGGGATCATGTCACGTGGCGCAGTCACTCGTCGGTGGCGATGAAACTACTGCTCAACCTCACTGCCGATGCGTTCCTGGCCGGCGACGTGGGCAATATGGCTCATCAAATATTTCGCGGGCGGCTCGACACCGCTTACAACCGTGCTCGGCTTTTGATGGTCAGGAACGTAGCGGTAATTGTGGCGATCGCTTCGCTGCTGGCGGTAGGGCCATGGCCTTATGGCTATTACCAATTGGTCCGAGTCGTGGTCTTTTTCGCTGGGGCCTATTGCGGCGCTATGCTCTGGCGCACTGATCAGCGCAATTTGGCTTGGGGCTTGTTTGCCGCCGCCCTGGTGTTCAACCCATTTATGCCCGTCCATCTGCCACGGGAACTATGGGCAGTGCTGAATGTCGGCGCTGCGGTCTTGTTTGGCGTGGTTTGGTATTGTCAGCGCGGTTAATCTGGGAGGTAATACCCTTGAACGATAGCGTTTCAGGTGCTGCAGCAGTCATAGTCATTTGGATGCTGATCCTGTCACCAAACACTGAGCAACAAATTGTCGATAGCATGGCGAAGTGTCGAGCCATCAACAGTGAGTACTCCGCAGTGGGCAGCTGTATGAATTATCAAGGATTTGCGGTCGTTACACCAGGCAATTCCCTAACCGAGGTAACTAACTACGTATCGATGTACGGCTGGCAGCACGGCTGGATGAAGAGGACAATCGACAAGGTCCGATCATTGATATGAACGCACCGAAAGCATCCTATGGGGAATTTCGCCGCGAGGGGCACATGGCATTTCCAAACAGGGATGACGCCACGTTGAGTATCAGCACTTACCAAGGCGACTGCCATGATAGATTGGGATCACTCTGATGTGGTCGGCCAAACTGAAAAAATCCGTGTAGGGGTAGTTAAATGTACCTTCATAGACACGGTGGCTTTGTCCACCATAGTAGCAATGATCGCGCCAGTACGCGATGCCGAATATGCCATTTCCAGGACTAGGGACTGGAGCGTTATCTGCAGTCTCGAAATATACTTCTATTGAGCCTTGAAATGATTTTTCTACGTCTTGATTGATATTGTTGGTATCTAATACAAACGCCCATCGGGTTTTATTGTAGTCATTCGGATTTTGGTCAACAGTAACCGCAATATTCCTGAGTGTGGACCCTGCGCCATTACCAGGGAAACCTATCGTGGTATCATAGTAATGGAAAATCTTCGCGACCTTCGGTCTTACCCGATCAGGCTTTTTTTGCGTGCTGGCACAGTCGCCGAGCGCGAAAGGAAGCAAAGATAATAACAAGAGCCGCTGCCACCGAACCATAATATTGCCCCACAGCCGGTAAAGCTAGGTAAGAATTCGTTCAGAGAAACTAAAATACAACTTTCGCTCAGTGGGGTGCAAGCACCACTAAATCAGAGGAAGACAGAGGCGAGAGGATGATAGCGGGGTCCAGCCCAAGGGCGGTCACTTCCTCCGCCAACGTTCTTCCCGACGACTTGAATGGACGTTGCTGTCCTCCGTTGTGTCGATCCGTTCCTGATTTGCGGCCAAGGCTGCCATGACAGCGGCAGTTGAGTAGCCTGATAAGCACAACGGTCGGCTTCTTGTCCTGTCGCAAGACCGTGTCGGGTCCATTGAGGACCGGCGGGAACCCGTTCAAGCATCGGGCTTCGATTGCAAAGGATCGTCCGAGCCCAGATTTGGTGGAGGCAGATCACCATTGTTCAGCCTAAAGCCGCATGGGGGACTTCACTTGAAAAGACGGTGACAGCCAGATTGAGTGACTGGTCCCTGTCCAAACGGTGTAAGCACGGATTGCGCCATGACGAACAGGTTCGCCGATTCAATGCTAACTCTTATGTGGCGGTCGATTGCAAAATCGCCGCCAAGGCCAGCGCGGCTCTCAGGCAATGCGTTCACCGGCACCGCGCTGGCCACCTGACGCTTGCAAGCGTACATCGAATAGGAGAGTTGAAGGGGGCAGACGCCTGCTTCCAGCGACAGTCCAGATGAGGAGGCTTTCGCCCCCGAATCGGCTAAGCCTTCGGCAATGAACGAGACCTCGCTCTATGCGCCGGTGAAGCGGTTCCTCGAAAGTCGCGGCTTCGCCGTAAAGGGCGAGATCGGCGGCTGCGATATCGTCGCACTGCGCGATGGCGAGCCGCCCGTCGTGGTGATTTGTGAGCTGAAGCTGCAGTTCAACCTCGAACTGGTGCTACAGGGCGTCGACCGTGCGGCCGCCTGCGACGAGGTGTGGTTGGCGGCGCGTATGTCGGCGCGGGGCAAGGGCCGCGAAAGCGATGCGCGGTTTCGCAACCTTTGTCGCCGGCTTGGTTTCGGCCTGCTTGGCGTGACCGCGAACGACCGCGTCGAGCTCCTTCTCAGTCCGATCGCGCTCGCGCCCCGCAAGAACGCACGGCGGCGTTCCCGCCTTGTCGAAGAGCACCGGCGCCGGCGCGGCGATCCGGTCGCGGGCGGCGGATCGCGCAGTCCCATCATGACGGCCTATCGCCAAAGCGCCCTCGCCTGTGCCGCCGCGATGACCGACGGACCCAAGCGACCGCGCGACCTGAAACCATTGACGCCGATCGCGCCGAAAATCCTGCTGCACAATGTCTATGGCTGGTTCGCGCGCGTCGACCGTGGTCTCTACGACCTTACCGATGCGGGCCGCGCGTCGCTGGTTCGTTGGCCGCAGGAGGCAGCTCAGGATGATGCCCGACACGAGATCTTGATCGCGCCGACCCCCTGAAGGCGGGCGCAAGCGTCTGGCGGGGCGCTCCCCTTGGTTGATTCTTCAGACAAAATATGGTGCTTGTCGCGCCCATGAAGACAGTCTGCATTGCAGCGATGGCTTCCGTGACCCTGGCTTTTCCGGCCAGCGCGATGGACAGTGCCTTGCGCTCCGGCCTGATGAAACTCGACCCGCAAACACGTCTCGAGCAGCGTTGCGACGCCGAGGTGCTCGACCGGATCACGCACGACGACCGCAAATTCAAGGCCGACCGCGTCGTCGCCTACGCCTTCGCCACTCCAGAGATGAGTGCCGATGCGATCCGAAGCCCTGGGGCGGCGTTCCGCAGCAAGGGGCAGTGGTACCGGCTGAAATTCAAATGCCAGACGGGGCCGGACCACATGGAAGTGCTCCAGCTCCGCTACCACATCGGCGACGAGATTCCCGAGGCCGACTGGGCGAAATACAATCTCTACGACTGATTGTTGACCGAGGCCGGCCTTGTCCGGCCGCCGGCGCGTGGCTCGAATTCCTGATTCAACGTCATCGAAGATGATTGCAACCATGGCGTTGGGCGAACGCATGGACAAAGCCTTGACGCCAATGGACCGCCAAGTTAGGCCCTCTGTTTAATCGACGAACACTCCCCGAACCAGCAAGGGCTTCCAGTCGATGGACATTTTCAGCGCTGCCAGCCTGACCGCCTTGCTCCAGGTCATCGCCATCGACCTCGTGCTGGCCGGCGACAATGCGATCGTTATCGGCCTCGCCGCCGCCGGACTGCCGTCCGAGCAGCGCAAGAAGGCTATTCTCATCGGCGTGCTGGCGGCAACGGTGCTGCGCATCGGTTTTGCCGCGGTCACGGTCAAGCTGCTGGCCATCGTCGGCCTGCTGCTGGCTGGCGGCATCCTGCTCCTTTGGGTCTGCTGGAAGATGTATCGCGAGTTGCGCACGTCCCAAGCCGACGAGTTGGAAGCGACCGAAGCGCTATCGAACTCCGACCTGAACCACGACCGGGCCGTGGCAGGCAAGTCGAAGCGCAAGACTCTGGGCCAGGCCGCGATGCAGATTGTCGTTGCCGACGTGTCGATGTCGCTCGACAACGTCCTGGCAGTCGCCGGCGCGGCACGAGATCATTTCCCGGTGCTGGTCATCGGCCTCGTGCTGTCGATCGCGCTGATGGGTCTGGCGGCCAGTTTCATCGCCAAGCTGCTGCATCGGCATCGCTGGATCGCCTATATCGGCCTGCTGATCATCCTCTATGTCGCGCTCGACATGGTCTACCGCGGTGTCGTCGAAGTCTGGCCGCATGTGAGCAATGCGGTGACTTGACGACGCCTGCCGCGTCCGAGATCACCTCGACACCTTCGTACAGCCGGCGGTTGCGCGTGGTCGCCCATACCAATGCCACAATAAGTGTGGTATGCGCCGCCAATCCCGAAAACCCGGAAAAACTATATGTCCGCTCCTCGCGTGAGTTTTGTCAGTCTTGGATGTCCGAAAGCGCTTGTGGATTCGGAGCGCATCATCACGCGGCTGCGCGCGGAAGGCTACGAGATCGCCCGCAAGCATGACGGCGCCGACCTTGTCGTCGTCAACACCTGCGGTTTCCTCGATTCCGCCCGTGACGAGTCGCTCAATGCCATCGGCTCCGCACTTTCGGAAAACGGCAGGGTCATCGTCACCGGCTGTCTCGGCGCCGAACCGGACGTCATTCGCGAGAGACACCCGAACGTTCTCGCCATCACCGGGCCGCAGGCCTATGAGAGCGTGATGGCCGCCGTGCATGAGGCGGCACCGCCCTCGCACGACCCCTATATCGATCTGCTGCCGCCGCAGGGCGTCAAGCTGACGCCGCGCCACTATGCCTATCTGAAGATTTCGGAAGGCTGCAACAACCGCTGCACCTTCTGCATCATTCCCGCTTTGCGTGGCGACCTCGTCTCGCGGCCGGCTGGCGATGTGCTGCGCGAGGCCGAAAAACTGGCCAAGGCCGGCGTCAAGGAGCTGCTTGTCATCTCGCAGGACACCAGCGCCTACGGCATCGACATCAAATACCAGACATCGATGTTCGGTGACCGCGAAGTGCGGGCGAAATTCCTCGATCTTTCGGAGGAACTGGGCAAGCTCGGCATCTGGGTACGGATGCACTATGTCTACCCCTACCCGCATGTCGCCGATGTCATTCCACTGATGGCCGACGGAAAGATACTTCCCTATCTCGACATCCCGTTCCAGCATGCCTCGCCGCAGGTGCTGAGGAACATGCGCCGTCCCGCGCACGGCGAAAAGACGCTCGAGCGTATCCGTGGCTGGCGAGACGTGTGCCCTGATCTCGCCATCCGCTCGACCTTCATCGTCGGCTTTCCAGGCGAAACCGACGAGGATTTCGAAATGCTGCTCGACTGGCTGGATGAAGCCAGGATCGATCGCGCCGGCTGCTTCAAATACGAGCCGGTCAGGGGCGCCCGTTCCAACGATCTCGGTCTCGAGCAGGTCCCGCAGGAAATCAAGGAAGCGCGCTGGCATCGCTTCATGCAGCGCCAGCAGAAAATCTCCGCGACGCAATTGGCCAGGAAGGTTGGCAAGCGCTTGCCGGTGCTGATCGACGAAGCGCATGGCACCTCGGCAAAGGGCCGCACCAAATACGACGCGCCCGAGATCGACGGCTCGGTCCATATCCAGTCGCGCCGCCCGCTACGCTCAGGCGACATCGTCACCGTCAAGATCGACCGTGCCGACGCTTACGACCTCTACGGGTCGGCCGTCTAAGTCTTCCCTTCGTCGGACGGACAAATGAAAAGGGCGCCGCGTGGGCGCCCTTTCCTTTAGTCTAGAGTTCGACGCGCTTACTGCGGCAGCTTGTCGTCAACGCCCTTGACGTAGAAATTCATGCCGAGCAGCGTGCCGTCGTCAGCGACTTCGCCGTCCTTCAGCCACGCCGTGCCGTCCTGCTTGGCGATCGGTCCGGTGAAGGGGTTCCAGCCGCCGGCGATCTTCTTCTCGGTCGCCTCGGCCATCGCCTTCACGTCGTCGGGCATGTTGGTGTAGGGGGCGAGCTTGACGGCGCCGTCCTTGATCCCCAGCCAGACATTGTCCGGTTTCCAGGTGCCGTCGATGGCGGCCTGCACGCGGCTGATGTAGTACGGACCCCATTCGTCGGTGAGCGAGGTCAGCTGCGCGGTCGGCGCGAACTTGATCATGTCAGATGATTGGCCAAAGCCATGCAGCTTGCGCTCCTCGGCAACCTGCAGCGCGGCGGTCGAGTCGGTGTGCTGGACGATGATGTCGGCGCCCTGGTCGAACAGGGCCTTGGCCGCGTCTGCTTCCTTGCCCGGATCGAACCACGAATTGACCCAGACGATCTTGGCCTTGAAGTTCGGATTGATCGACTGCGCGCCGAGCATGAAGGAGTTGATGCCCATCACGACTTCCGGGATCGGGAAGGACACGATGTAGCCGGCGACGCCGGACTTCGACTCCTTCGCCGCGATCTGGCCGAGCACGTAACGGCCCTCGTAGAAGCGCGCATTGTAGATGCCCAGATTGTCGCCGGTCTTGTAGCCGGTCGCGTGCTCGAACATCACCTTGGGAAACTTCTTGGCGACCTTCACCTCGGCGTCCATGAAACCGAACGAGGTGCCGAAGATGAGTTTGCAGCCTTCGCGCGCCAGGCGCTCGAAGGCACGGTCGGCATCGGGGCCTTCCGAGACGTTTTCGAGATAGGCCGTTTCCACCTTGTCGCCGAGCGCCTTCTCGACCTCGAGGCGGCCCTGGTCATGCTGGTAGGAATAGCCGAAATCGCCGATCGGACCGGTGTAGACCCAACAGGCCTTCAGCTTGTCGGCTGCCTCCGCCGACGCCGCCAGCGACAATGCCGCCGTCGTCGTCATCAGGGCAATAAGCAGTTTTTTCATTGTGATACCTCTCTGTGTTAAGCCTTGGGGCTTCCCGTTTTGTTGTCAGCGATCCGGAACGAACGGCTGCCCCAACGAAGCCGGCGTGTTCATCATGGTCAGACGCTTGTTGCGCGAGATTAGAACGAGAACGACGACGGTTGCCAGATAGGGAAGCGCAGAAAGCACCTGCGATGGCACCGGAATGCCAAAAGCCTGTGCATGAAGCTGGCCGATCCAGACGGCGCCGAAAATGTAGGCGCCTGCCAGCACCCGCCACGGTCGCCACGACGCGAACACCACCAGCGCCAGCGCGATCCAGCCCCGCCCCGCGGTCATGTTCTCGACCCACTGCGGCGTATAGACCAGCGACAGGTGACCGCCGGCAAGGCCGGCACAGGCGCCGCCGAAGATCACCGAGAGGTAGCGGTAGCGGATGACCTTGATTCCGAGCGCATGGGCTGAGGTGTGGCTGTCGCCAATCGAGCGCAGTGTCAGTCCGGTGCGCGTCTTGAACAGGAACCACATGACCGCGGCAGTCAGCGCGATCGAGATGTAGAAGATCGGATCCTGGCCGAACAGCAGCCTGCCGATCACCGGAAGCGAGGTCAGGCCGGGGATGTCGAGATTGGGCAGCCTTACGCCCGGCTGCCCGACGAAACTGGTGCCCATCATGCCGGAGAGGCCGAGGCCCAGCAGCGTCAGCGACAGACCGGTCGCCACCTGGTTGGTGGCGAGCGACAGCGTCATGACGGCAAACAGCAGCGAGAACAGCGCGCCCATGGCGATCGCCGCCAGAAGGCCGATCCAGGGGGAACCGGTCAGGTAGCCCGCGCCGAAACCGCCGACGGCGCCCATGATCATCATGCCCTCGACGCCGAGATTGAGTACGCCGGAGCGCTCGACCACCAGTTCGCCGATCGCCGCGATCAGAAGCGGTGTCGCCGCCGTGGCGATGGTCAAAAGGATGTTGATGGCGATGTCCATCAGCTTGCTTCCTTCAGCTTCGTCGAGGCTTCGAGTTTGACTGCGCCGTCGGGTGGGGCCAGGGCCAGCCCGATCAGGCGAATGCGGTAGTGGATGAGTGTGTCGCAGCCGAGCACGAAGAACAAAAGCATGCCCTGAAAGACCCGCGCCACCTTGTCGGAAATGCCCAGCGCGCTCTGCACCGCCTCGCCGCCGAGATAGGTCAGCGCCAGCACCAAGCCCGCGGCGACGATGCCCAGAGGATTGAGGCGACCGAGAAAGGCGACGATGATGGCGGTGAAGCCGTAGCCGGGCGAAATCACCGGCTGCAACTGGCCGATGGCGCCGGAGACTTCAGAGATGCCGGCAAGGCCGGCCAGCGCGCCCGACAGCAGGAATGCGAAGAACACCATGCGCTTGATGCCGAAGCCGGCGAAGCGCCCTGCCCGTGGGCTCGAGCCCAGCACGCGGACCTCGAACCCCTTCAGCATGCGGCTCATCAGGATCCAGACCAGCACCGCCGCGACCAGCGCGAAGACGATCCCCCAGTTTGCGCGCCCGGCGTCCGGCATGAGCTCGGGCACTACAGCAGAATCGCCGAACTGGATCGTCTGCGGAAAGCCGTGGCCCTGCGGATCGCGCCAGGGGCCGCGCACCAGCCAGTCGAGGAACAGCTGGGCGACATAGACCAGCATCAGGCTGGTCAGGATCTCGTTGGTGTTGAACCTTGTCTTCAGCAGGGCTGGGATCGCCGCGTAAGCCGCGCCGCCGACCATGCCCAGCAAGAGCATCAGCGGGAGCACCAGCGGGCCTTCGAATTGCGGGAACATCACTGGAATGATCGAGCCGAAGATGCCGCCGAAGATGAACTGGCCTTCGGCGCCGATGTTCCAGATGTTGGCCTTGTAGCAGACCGACAGGCCGACCGCGATCAGGATGAGCGGCGCCGCCTTGATCGCCAGCTCATGCAACTGCCACACCTGGCTGATCGGCTCGATGAAATAGATGTTGAAGGCGGTCAGGGGATTGACCCCGAGCAACGCGAACAGAACCGCGCCCGCGATCATCGTCAGGGCGAAGGCGATGAACGGCGACAGCGCCGAAAACAGGATGGAACGCTGCGGGCGTTTGACAAGTTCGAGGCGCATCACGCGATCTCCAGGCCATGTTCGGCGTGGCCCGGTTCGGCCCCGCCCATCAGCAGCCCGATCTTCTCGAATGTCGCCTCGGCGATCGGCATCGGCCTGGACAGTTCGCCATTGTGCATCACGGCAATGGCATCGGATATTTCGAACAGTTCATCGAGGTCCTGGCTGATCACCAGAACAGCCGATCCGCTGCGCGACAGTTCGATCAAGGCCTGCCGGATACGGGCGGCGGCGCCCGCGTCGACACCCCATGTCGGCTGGTTGACAACCATCACGCTCGGCGCGCGGTCGAGCTCGCGACCGACGATGAATTTCTGCAGATTGCCGCCGGAAAGTGCGGCGGCCTCCGGATCGGGCGCGCTCTTGCGCACGTCCATCGCCTTGATGATGCGTTGCGCGGCCGTCTGGATCGCGCCGCTCTTGACCATCCCACCCATGCCAACGAAGGCCTTGCCGTCGGTGGCATGGCGCGACAGCAGCAGGTTTTCCGAAAGCTTCATGCGAGGCGCTGCGCCGTGGCCGAGACGCTCTTCCGGCACGAAGGCAGCGCCAAGAAGCCGGCGTCCGGTGATGGTGAGCCCGCCGGCGACCTTGCCGCGAATGCGCACCGAGGCCGCATCCTGCTGCAGCACTTCGCCGGATACGGATTCGAAGAATTCCCCCTGGCCATTGCCGGCGACGCCGGCGATGCCGATCACCTCGCCGGCGCGGACAGTCAGGCTGATGTTCCTGAGCGGAATGGAGAATGGCGTTGCCGGCTTGCGACTGAGGTTGCGGATTTCGAGCAGCGGCTTGGCGGCGTCGATCCCCGCGACCGGCGCGCGCACGACGGCCTGCACCTCGCTGCCGACCATCATGCGGGCCAGCGAGGCAGCCGTTTCCTCACGCGGATTGCAATGGCCGACCACCTTGCCATGCCGCAAAACGGTAGCGCGGTCGCAGATGCGTTTGACCTCTTCGAGACGGTGCGAAATGTAGAGGATCGACTTCCCCTCCGCACGAAGGCGCTCCAGGGTCTCGAACAGTTTGTCGGCCTCCTGCGGCGTCAGCACCGAGGTCGGCTCGTCCAGGATGATGAGCTGCGGCGTCTGCAGCAGGCAGCGGATGATCTCGATGCGCTGACGCTCGCCCACCGACAGGTCGCCGACCAGAGAGTCAGGATCGAGCGGCAGGCCGTAGCTGTAGGAGAGCGCTCTCGCCTTCGCGGCGATGCTGCCGATCGGCGAGCCATCGTCCAGCGACAACGCGATGTTCTCGGCAGCCGTGAGCGCCTCGAACAGGGAGAAATGTTGGAACACCATGCCGATGCCAAGCTTCTTGGCAACGCCGGGACTGGTGATCCTGACGGCCTTGCCATTCCAGAAGATCTCGCCGGAATTGGGCTCCAGCGAGCCGAACAGCATCTTGACCAGCGTCGACTTGCCGGCGCCGTTTTCGCCGAGCAAAGCGTGAATCTCACCCCGGGCGATGTTGAGGTCGACATGATCGCATGCCGTCAGTGTGCCGAATATCTTGGTAAGGCCACGAACCTCCAGCAGGTTCGTGGCGTCCTGATCTGCACTCACAGTGCCTCCAATCTGGTTTGCCAGATATGTTCTGTGTTCCCGCAAGCATCGTAGGCGCGGCCGGCTCCCGTCGGAAAGCGGCACACGTCTTGAAAGAGCTTCAAGAATTTCAGCTGAAATTCAAGGGATAGCAAGTCGGTCGAAGCTAAGGGATGAGAATGGTGGTTCCCGTCGTCCTGCGGCCTTCGAGGTCGGCATGCGCCTTGGCGGCATCCTTGAGCGCGTAGCGCTGGTTGATCTTGATCTCGACGGCCCCGCTGAGCACGACCTCGAACAAGGCTGCGGCAGAAGCGTCGAGGTCCTCGCGTTTGGCATTGTAGACGAACAGCGTCGGCCTTGTCGCGAACAGGGATCCCTTCTGCGCCAGCAATGACATGCTGAACGGCGGAATCGGTCCCGAAGACTGGCCGAAGCTGACGAACATACCGAGCGGCTTCAGGCAGTCGAGAGACGCCGGGAATGTGTCGTTGCCGATCGAATCGTAGACGACGTCGCATTTCCTGCCGCCGGTAATGGCCGCGACGCCGGCGACGAAATCCTGCTCCTTGTAGTTGATGACATGGTCGAACCCATGTTGCCTGGCGAGTTCGATCTTGTCGGTCGAACTGGCGGTGCCGATGACGGTCGCGCCAAGATGTTTGGCCCATTGCCCGAGGATCAACCCGACGCCGCCCGCCGCGGCATGGAACAGGATCGTGTCGCCAGCCTTCACCTTGAAGGTACGCCGAAGCAGATATTCGGCCGTCATGCCTTTCAGCATCATGGCGGCCGCCTGTTCGTCGCTGATGCCGTCCGGCACCTTCACCACAAGGTCGGCGGCGATGACGCGCTGCTCGGCATAGGCGCCGACATTGGTCGTGTAGGCGACCCGGTCGCCGGGCTTCAGCCAGTCCACTTCCTGGCCGATTTCCAGCACCACGCCGGCCGCCTCGCTGCCGGGAACCAGTGGAAATCCGCCGGGCGGCGGATAGAGGCCCGAGCGATGGTAGACGTCGATGAAATTGAGGCCGATCACCGTGTGCCTGATCAGGATCTGGCCAGCACCCGGCCGGCCCGGATCGCTATCCTCATAGGTCAGGACTTCCGGACCGCCATGCGAATGGATGCGGACTGCTTTGGACATGATTTGGAATCCTCGAGAGCGGCGGATCAGGTCTTCTTGGCGCCGAGTTTGGGAAAGAACTGCATGATGCCACCGATGCAGGCGAGATACAGCCCGGTGGCGGTGATGCCGATCTTGGTGAAGCTGCTGACCTGTTCGCCCAGCACTCCGATCTGATCGTAGAAGGCGGCGAGAGCCGCCTGCGCCAGCGCCAGCGCCCCAAAAGCGCACCACAACAGCGTCATCGCCAGGTTGATCCGCCGCAGCCGCACCACACGCACCGGGTGGATGAAGTTGATCGGCACGAACGTCAGGATGCCTGCCACCACCACCACGGCGAATGAAACCCATTGTCCGGGCTCGATGACGAACAAAGTGAACACAACCATGTTCCACACCACGGGGAAGCCCTTGAAGAAATTCTCCTTCGTCTTCATGCCGGTGTCGGCATAGTAGATCGCGCTGGACACGACGATGATCGCCGCCGACAGGAACGACAGGCCCTCGCCCATGAAGCCCCGCTGGTAAAGCGCGAAGGCAGGGATGAGCACGTAGGTCACGTAATCGATGATGTTGTCGAGCAGTTCCCCCGACCATGTCGGCAGGATCTCCTTGACCTCGAGTTTGCGCGCGATCGGCCCGTCAATGCCGTCGACGAACAAGGCGAGGCCGAGCCACCAGAACATCGCCGTCCAGCGTTCCTCGCTTGCCGCCACCAGCGACAGGAAGGCCAGGAAGGAGCCTGACGCGGTCAGCAGATGAACGGAAAAGGCCCTGGCCTGCGGCCAGGTGACTTTCTTTTTCGGTCGCGGGATCCGGTCGGTGATCTTCCTGGCCGTGGTTTTCCTGGCCGTAGTGTTCTTGCTCACGGGCCCCGCCAATCCAGCTTGCATATTTCGGCCGACCGGCCCGCGAAATTCCAGTTGCGGCCGAAGGCCCGCATCTTGCTCTTGTCGGACTTGGCCACGATGATCTCCGGCGCAATCCAGTATTGCGAATTGCTGATCACCGTATCCTTGTCGTGATCCTTGCCCGGGATGGGAGTCACCGCCCCGTCAATGATCTTCGGTATCTGGAAGATGCGTGTCTTGTCACGCGTTTCATAAGTGATCGGCACCTGTTCGACACCAAGAAATTTGCCGACAAGGATGGAGAGCAAGGATGTGGTTCCGCCCGCCTTGCCGGTGAAAATCCTGGTCAGCGCCTTGACCGCATAGACAGAGGCACGCTTGTCGATGAACAGGCCAGCCGTCCAGTTGCCGCGGCTCATGTAGCCCGGAATTTCCATGACCAGCCCGAGGTTCAGGCCGGACAGGTCGACGTCGCCGAAATGCCCGGCGTCGATGCGGAAGCCGGCCCAGGTCTGGCAATACCCTTCGGTCGGTGGATGATTCCCCAGCGACAGTACGCAAGGGCAAAAAACCGTGCAATTGCAGGAGAGTACGAGCTCTCCCTTCATTGCCCAGCTTTGATCCGACATCGAACTTCCCCCCACTATGCCGAGACTACTAGCAGGGCAGCTGCCCAGACAAGCAGTATCGCACCGGCGAGCCGCGTTGGCACCCTGCTGGTGGTTTGTTTTTCGATCAGTGTGAACAGCCCGATCAAGGCCATCCAGAAGATATTCATCACGCCGACGGCAAACATCACCAGCATAAGCGCCCAGCAGCAGCCTAGGCACCAGACGCCCTGAACGACGCCGAGCCGGAAGATGTCGACCGTCCTTGCGCTCCAGTTCGAAAACAGGATCGAGAACGGGTTCCTGCATTTTTCCAGGCAAGCTTCCTTCATGCCGCTGAACTGATAAAGGCCCGCAATGAGCAGGGCGAGCGCGCCGGCAATGCCGACGAGAGGATCGAGCATGACGCTGGACGGGGCGGACGCGTGGGTGGCAAGGGTCAGCGCGGCAAGCATCGCCGAGGCCACGAGCCATGCGCTGAGATAACCAGCAACCAGTACCAGCGGATGGACAACGGGCTCGCCCTTGATCCGCGCTGTATCGGCGATTTCGCAGTAGGTGCGGATCATCGGCGCGGCGGACGGCAGCATCGTCGCGATCGACATCAGGAACCACATCAGGGCGAGCGCGCCGGCCCACGGACCAACCCGTCCGTCCAAAGGCACCGGCGCGAGGCAAAGGGCGAAGAAACGCTCCAGGAAATCCGGCAGCGGCACCCCAGGCAGGGCGCGCAGGATCATGTCGCCCGGGGCGCTGGCGCCCACACCCCGCCCCCCGGCGCCCCGGATCGCCATCGCCGCAAGCACCAGCCAGGCAAGCAGGATTGCGGCGCCGACAACCATGTTCACGGTGACGCGGGGACGGAGCGCGATGTTCGCCATGGCGCGCCCGGCGCGGTCGAGATGGCGGAAATCGTGTTGCTGACCGGTCATCGCATCCGAATGGGCCGAATCGCCGCGTTGATCAAGCGGCATCATCTGACCTATATGCGGATCGACTGGCAGACCAAATGGGCTGCGTCGCATGAGAAGCCGGAAGCCGATCTTGGAGCATCACGACACTGCGCGGATACTGGTTGCGGGCACAGGGCCGGCAGGGCTGATCGCCGCGCTGGCTTTCGCCGATGCCGGTTTCCCGGTGACGCTCGCGGGACCTGAAGCTTCGCGACCTGATGGCCGCACCACGGCTCTGATGAACCCAGCCTTGGACATGCTTGAAAGACTGGGCGTTCTCGGTGACATCAAGCCCAAGGCGGCACCGCTGAAGGTGATGCGGATCGTCGACGCCACCAGCCGGCTGATCCGCGGTCCTGTCGTTACTTTTCGCGCCAGCGAGATCGACGAGGAGCAGTTTGGACTGAACCTGCCCAACAGCGTCCTCAATCCGGTACTGGCGGAGGCGGCGGGGAGGCATTCCGGCATCGAATGGCGACGTTCTATGGTGGCGAAGTGGGATCTCCGCTCCGAGCTTGCTCGTGCCACGCTGGCCGACGGCAGCACGGTGGAGGCATCGTTGGCGGTCGCCGCAGATGGCCGCTCGTCACCGGCACGAGAGGCGGCCGGCATCTCGACCTCGGCTCGCGCCTACCCGCAGGCTGCCCTGGTCCTCAATTTTGGCCACAGCGGCGACCACGCCTTCACATCGACCGAGTTCCATACCGAGACCGGTCCGTTCACGCAGGTTCCATTGCCCGGCAATCGCTCGAGCCTGGTGTGGGTGGTCAGACCGGAAACCGCGACAGAACTTGCCGCATTGGATGATGCGGCGCTTTCCCTGCGGGTCGAACAAAGGATGCAATCAATGCTGGGCCGGGTGTCGGTCGAGCCGGGTCGGCAAATCTATCCGCTTTCCGCCGTGACGCCGTTGCGTTTCGCCCGCAATCGGGTGGCGCTCGTTGGCGAAGCGGCCCACGTGTTTCCACCGATTGGCGCGCAAGGTCTCAATCTCGGTATCAGGGACGTCGCCGATCTCGTTGCTATTGCTGGTGAAAACCGCGGTGACCCTGGCTCAGCCACGGCGCTGGCCTCCTATGACTTCAAGCGCCGTCCCGACATCCTGGCGCGCAGCAGCGCCGTCAATCTGCTCAACATGTCGCTGCTGTCGGACATGCTGCCGGCGCAGATGGCCCGGGTCGCAGGGCTTGGCGTGCTCGGCGGCTTCGCACCGCTTCGCGCTTTCTTCATGCGTGAAGGGCTTCGTCCGGGCAGCGGGTTCGCGGCCCTGGCCGGCGGGCGGCCAAGGCGGAACAGCTGAGGGCAGATCCGGACTTCGCGATCCGCGTCATCGGCGACCACCGATTTCAGCAGCATCCTCAAACCTTTCCATCGCTTCGCGCGTTCCTTTGAGACGCTCAGAAGCTACAGGATTGCATTGATGCGCGGGACGGGCCAAATAAAGCCAAGGAATTCAGTGGTGAGCACGATGAAAACAGCCAAATTCGCAATCGGACAGGTGGTTCGACACCGGCTGTTTCCATTCAGGGGAATTATCTTCGACGTCGACCCGCAATTCGCCAACACGGATGAATGGTATGAAGCGATTCCTGCCGACGTGCGGCCGCGCAAGGATCAGCCTTTCTATCATCTGCTCGCCGAGAATTCGGAAACCGAATACATCGCCTACGTCTCGGAGCAAAACCTGCTCGCGGATCGTTCGGGCGAGCCGGTCCGGCATCCGCAGATCAACGAGATGTTCGACAAGAAGCCTGACGGGCGCTATGAGCCGAAAGGGCAATCCAGGCACTGACCGACAATATCGGAGCCTGGATCAGGAACGATCCGGAATGAAAAAAGCGGAGCCGAGCCCCGCTTTTGCTTTCCTTGACAATCGTCCGTTCCGTCGTCAGCGGATCAGTTCGCGGCCTTCGCCTTGTCCTGCTCGGCCTTGAGCTTCTTGGCGAAATCCTGCTGATTCTTGGCCGCGTAGTCCTGAAGCTTCTTTTGCCGGTCCTCGATGTCGGACTGCTGCAGCGCAGGGCCGTCATAGGCGCCGCTGAAGCCCTGCAGGGCGATCTTGATCGGATTGGGCTGGTTCTGGAAATTGACCGAGGTCAGCGTGAGCGCCTGGCCCTTCTTGAACGAGGCCACGAGCTGGTCGGTGAGCGGCACTTCAGCCACGCAACGGTCGGGGAAGCAGATCACATAATCAAGCTTCACGGCCTTGCCGGTATCGATCTGCAGGCCGATGCCGGGAGGCACAAGACGGCCGGTCGGGACCGTTACCTGGAAAACCTTGCGGTTCACCTTGCCCTTCAGCTCGATCAGGCTGACGCCGGTGATCAACTGGCCGTTGCCGGCCGTGGTGATGTTCTGGACGTTGCAGATGTCGACGTCTTCCTGCTTGGTGCAAGCCTTGAACCAGCCCTGCGGGATCTGCTGTTGCTGCTGTGCGGAAGCGGCGGGAAGCCCTGCGCCCAGAAAGCCGACCACGCCAGCGGCCATGACCGAAAGGCGGTACGCGTTGCTGTTCAGGCTCGTCATGTCGTGCACTTCCTCTCAAATGATCCCGGGACCGGCTTATTCGCGCCGTGTGGCCCAGCTACCTGTTGCCGAAATGAGGCAACAGAATGACTTCGAACGGCGTGTTACACTGCAAGCGCTGCCGAATCCAGCCCGGAACCAGCGATTGTTGGCGACGAGATTGGCAGGCGCGCGCATGGCTCGTGCTAGGGTGCGCACCGAATCATCAAGCCGACCCAGTAAGGAGACGGTCATGGGCCGCGTTCTTGTTTGGCTGATCACCGCGATATCGTTTCTCGCCCTTTCGCATCAGCCGGCCATGTCGGCGCCGAAGCACGCTATCGCGATGCAGGGCGAACCGGCTCTGCCGGCCGACTACACGCATTTCGACTACGTCAATCCGGATGCGCCGAAGGGCGGCAGCATCACTTACTGCGTCGTCGGCACTTTCGACAATCTCAACCCGTTCATCCTCAAGAGCCTGCGCACGACGGCTCGTGGCATGATGGACACGATCTTCGGCAATTTGGTCTTCGAGCCGCTGATGCAGCGCAATGCCGATGAGGCCTTTACGCTTTACGGGCTGCTGGCCGACAGCGCCGACATGGATCCGGAGCGCAAGAGCATCGAATTCCACCTCAACCCGAAGGCGAAATGGTCGGACGGCGAGCCGGTGACGCCAGAGGATGTGCTGTTCAGCTACGATGTCTTCACGCAAAAGGGCCGCCCGCCTTACAGTGACCGCATGGCCAGGGTGGCCAAGTTGGAAAAGACCGGCGACCACAGTGTGCGCTTCACCTTCAACGACAAGGCCGATCGCGAATTTCCGCTGATTATCGCCTTAACGCCGATCATTCCGAAGCATGCCTTCGACAAGGAGACCTTCGACAAGACAACGCTGAAGCCGCTCATCGGCAGCGGCCCCTATACGATTGCACAGGTTCAGCCCGGTCAACGCATCGTCTTCAAGCGCAATCCCGACTATTGGGGCAAGGACATTCCGGCCAAACGGGGCTTCGACAACTACGATCGCATATCCATCGAGTATTTTCTCAATGCCAACGCCAAGCTCGAAGCGTTCAAGAAAGGCCTCTGCGCCATCGACGACGACAGCGATCCGGTCAAGCGCGAGCGCGACCTGGATTTCCCGGCTTTTCACAGGGGCGAAGTGATCGCCGAAAGCTTCGACACCGGCATTCCGCCCGTGGTCACCGGCTTTCTGTTCAACACCCGCCTGCAGAAATTCGCCAACCCGGTCGTGCGTCGCGCGCTGGGCATGCTCTACGACTTCGAGTGGGCCAACAAGAATCTGTTCGGCGGCAAGTACACGCGCACGATGAGTTTCTGGCAGGGCTCCGAGCTTTCGGCGCTCGGCCACCCCGCCGATGACAGGGAGAAGGCGCTCCTGGCGCCCTACCCCGGCCGAGTGCCGGCCGACGTCATGGACGGCACGTGGCGGCCGCCGGTCACCGATGGTTCAGGCCAGGATCGCAAGGTCTTGAAAGCTGCCTTCGACCTGCTCAACAGCGTGGGCTACCATGTGCGGGATGGGGTGATGCTGGACCCCGACGGCAAACCATTCGGTTTCGAGATCCTGACCGCTTCGCAAGACGAGGAACGCCTCGCCGGCATCTACGAGCGCACATTGGAGAAGATCGGCATCAACGTCACCATTCGCAGCCTTGACGGCGACCAGATCCAGTCGCGCA
The DNA here is from genome assembly GCF_041661565.1 of Mesorhizobium sp. Taxonomy (GTDB): domain Bacteria; phylum Pseudomonadota; class Alphaproteobacteria; order Rhizobiales; family Rhizobiaceae; genus Mesorhizobium. The sequence continues at coordinate 3,431 of NZ_JBAZUD010000034.1, read as the reverse complement.
AGCAGCGCTTCGATTTCGAGGTGCTGGTCGGGTCGAGCGGGTTCAACAATTCGCTGTCGCCCGGCATCGAACAGTCCGGTCGCTGGAGTTCGGCCGCGGCCAAGGCCGAAGGGTCCTTCAATCTCGCCGGGGTCGCCGATCCCGCGGTGGATGCCGCGATCGAAGCCATGCTGCGGGCCCGCTCCAAGGAAGACTATGTCGCCGCCGTTCGCGTTCTCGATCGGCTGCTGATCTCGGGCGGTTACATGGTGCCCATGCAGCACAATTCGCAGCAATGGCTTGCCTATTGGAGCTACTTGGATCACCCGAGAAAGACGCCCATATTCGGGTATCAACTGCCAACCTGGTGGCACAAGGCGAACTGAAGTTCAGGAGATCGAAATGAGCGAACTGAACACCGTCACGGTCGACGTGGTGTCCGATGTCGTGTGCCCATGGTGTTTCATAGGCCAGAAGCGGCTCGACAAGGCGATCGCCGCGATCGACGATGTCGAGGTGCATATTCGCTGGCGGCCGTTCCAGCTCGACCCGACTGTGCCACCGCAGGGCAAGGATCGGCGGGAGTATATGCTCGCCAAGTTCGGGAGTGATGAGCGCATCCGCGAGATTCATGCCCGCATCGAACCGCTGGGCGAGGCCGAAGGCATTTCCTTCGCTTTTGACGCCATCAAGGTTGCCCCGAACACGCTTGACGCGCATCGGCTGATCCGCTGGGCGGGCGCCGCCGGCGAGGCCGTCCAGAACAGGTTGGTGCGCCGCCTGTTCCAGCTGAATTTCGAGGAAGGCGCCAACATCGGCGACCATGCCGTGCTGGTCGAAGCCGCCCGCGAGGCCGGCATGGATGCTTCCGTGGTCGAGACCCTTCTACCGACGGACGCCGATGTCGAGGCTGTACGCACCGAAATCGCCACCGCCTCGCGCATGGGGGTGACGGGCGTGCCGTGTTTCCTGCTCGAGGGCAAATACGCTGTCATGGGCGCTCAGGATGCCGACACCCTTGCAGACGCCATCCGCCAGGTCGCAGCGGCCAAGACGAGCGGCGAACTGGAACAGGTCGGCTGAGGCCGTTCCGCTTCTCTGGGGTGGTCTGCATAGGACGACCGAGCGAAACGATTCGCGGCGTTTCTCTGCCGCCCGTAAGATAGTCCCGGCAAGAAATCGGTCATCAAGACGGCCTTTTTCGAGAATTTCTCGCCAGCCGGACATGAAAAACGGCCGCGTCAAACCAGGAAACCGATTCACGAATCCGTGTGAACGACTTCCCTTAGGGAAGCCGTTTTGGATGGCTGCCTGCCATCCGTAACTCCATGACATCGTTAAATTAAATCGGTTGCTCGCCAGCTCGCGAGACACGTCCGGAGAAGCTGTCCTGTTGCCCTTCCGCAACGGCTTCCGCGTCATAGCCAGTGGGGGCTCTACAAAAATTAATGGAAAATGATCAATTGGTGTTACCATCCGTAACAAAAGAAAAAAGGTTTGGGCGGGATCGTGATTCGGGTCGACAGACCATCGCAAGAGTCAGTACCGGAAAGAACATTTCGCGATGCCGCAAGGCCTTCGTTGCTCACCCCGGTATCGTCGATGCGCAGCTTCTGGGGCCTGATGCGGGCCTACTGGCTCTCGGATCGCTGGAAGGAAGCGTGGACGCTGACGCTGGTGATCGCCTTGCTGACCGCCTTGTCGAGCAAGGCGGACGTCTGGTTCACGAGGGCGTCGGCCGAGCTGATGAATTCGATCAGCTTTTTCCATGACGCCGCCAATACGACCCCGGTTGAAACGCTGCTCGGTAACGCCGCGCTCCTGGTTTTCCTGGTCGTTCTGAAGGACGCGGGCATAACCGGTATCCGAAATCTCGTATCGACCTCATTGCACCGCAAATGGCGCGGCTGGCTGGATGGCCGCTTCAACGAGGCGCTGCTCGACGGCAACCACACGCATTTCCACGCGCAACATGGCTCTCCGGGCGCCGCGGCGCCCGACAATATCGATCAGCGCATCCAGGAATCGATCAAGGACATGACCGGAGGCGCCATCGGCCTTGCGATGGGCGCCTTCGGGGTTGCTACGGGATTGTACTTCCTCGGCGGCGAACTGTTGAGAAACTCCGTTGCGGTGAAAGGCCTCGACTTCCTTGGCGACTACGGTACGGCGGTGCTGGCCTTGCTGGCGGTGGCGATCTACGTGCCTTTCAACACCTGGATTGCCGTCAAGCTGGGCGGCATGTTGGAGCGGTTGAATATCCGGATGCAAAAGGCCGAGGGCAGCTATCGCGGCGAACTCACGACGTTCCTGCGCAGAAGCTTCCATGTCGCTGCCTCACGCGGCGAGCTCGTCCAGAGATCGATGCACAATCGGCTCTATGAAGAGATCGACACAACATGGTCGCGCTTCAACATTCTGAACACGATCTATATGGGCTTCGAGCTGGTCTATAACTTCGTCGGCGCCCGCGTCGTCGCCTATGGCCCCGGTCTTGTGCCATTCATACACAACGGGGTCGATCTGAGGGGGTATCTGACGGGTTCGGAACAGATCAACGCACTGATCCAGCGCTGCTCCTACTTCATCCATGTCATGCCCGCCATCGCCACGCTGCGGGCCAACAGCCAGCGTGTCACCGAACTGGCCAATGCGATCGAGAACGTCCAGCATCCCCAGGAATTCTATAGCCAGGCCGGACGCTCGGAATTCCGCTATGCCAGCCAGAACCCGGTTTTCGGCCTGACCATCCAGAAGCTCGAACTGGCGCATCAGGGCGAGGATGCGACGCCGTTCCTCAGTGCCGCCAATCTGCGCTTCCGGCGCGGCGAGTGGTCCTTCCTTAAGGGCGAATCCGGTTGCGGCAAGACCTCGCTGATCAAGGCCATCAACGGTCTGTGGCCCTATGGTCGCGGCATGATCGTCTTCCCCGAGGGTGTGACGAGTTTTTACGCGGCCCAGGAGGTCAAACTCCAGCAGGTTACGCTCAAGCAACTTGTCTGCCTGCCCGGCTCCGAGCAGGACCATGGCGACGCGCGGGTCGCCGCGGCGCTGCACAAGGCCGGTCTCGGTGACTTCATCGAAAACATGGCCGACGAGCATCGCGAAGGCAAAAGCTGGGATCAGGTGCTGTCGGGCGGCCAGAAGCAGAAGCTCGTGGTGGCCCGCATCGTGCTGCAGCAGCCGGGCCTGCTGTTCCTCGATGAGGCTACCGGAGCGCTCGACCCCGAGGGCAAGGTCGCCTTCCATCAGGCGATCAAGGACAATTGCCCCGATGTCACGGTCATCAGCGTCATGCACGAGGCCGTGGCGCCGAGATCGGTGACCGGCAGCGAATTCTACCACAGCATCGTCGCCATCGCCGATGGCGTCGCCACCAAGAAGCCCCTGGTTCCTACCCTGCCCGTCGAACTCACCACCATCCTTGCCCAGCCACTGCCCGTCGAGGACAA